>JAFWAA010000005.1 GCA_017507905.1 Clostridia bacterium
CACTCCCTCTCCAAAACTTCGACTTCGCTCAGGATGACAGGCTACAAGTGATGCGGCGATCAATGATCGCCCCTACACGGGTTAGTTTTGTTTTGGAACACCTCATCCGTCACCCTACGGGTGTCACCTTCTCCCACTGGAGAAGGCTACCAAATTCCATGCTAACGGCAACAAATTTCTAAAATGTGCCACCTGATTATGCGGCTACGCACAAATTAAAGCAACGCACAAACCGAAGCCTTCTCCTGTGGGAGAAGGGGGACCGCGGCAGCGGTGGATGAGGAGTTGCCACTATTCGCCAACACCCCGTAGGGCGAGGCTTCGAAGAAGTCCACGAGCGGGAGGGGCACAAACTAAAATCTGCACCGCATAAACGGCGAACGAAAACTCCCCTTTGCTACACAAAAAAGGAAGCGCTATGTTCGCACTTCCTTCCGTGGGTAGCAATCCTTTTTGTTGGGGAGTTTTGGGGGAGCTCGAGGGGACTTTTTCAAAAGTCCCCTCGAACAATTCCTCGTCCTAATCCGCGTCCCCTCGAATAATCAATCGTGCTTCTGCGAGGAGGGCGTCGCGATCGTTGGGCAGGCGCTCGTCAAGCACCGCGTCAAGCAGGGCGGAGAGCGTGCGTCCGATCTCGCGTCCTTCGGGATAGCCCAGCGAGAGCAGATCGTCACCGCTCACGGCCAGCGTCTTCAAGGAGAGGCAGGCGTCCTTCTCGCGAATGCGCTTGACGAGGAGGGGAAGCTCCGCAAGAGAGGTTGGCGGCTCGTCGTAGCCTTTGGCGTGCGCCAAGCGGTCGCAGCGCTGGACCTCAACGAGCGCGAGGATCTCCTCGTCGCTCAGCTTTTGCATCAGCCGCTTCACCTCTTTTTCCTCGGCGGGGGTGATGTGATCGTGGCGTTCCACGAGCTTCGTCACCGTCTCGGCCGTTTTGCGGTCGAAGCGAAGACGGCGCAAGATGCGCTCGGTCAGCTCGGTTCCCACGGGACCGTGTCCCTTAAAATGTCCGCCCTCCTCGTCCTCGGTATAGCAGAGCGGCTTGCCCACGTCGTGAAGCAGGACGGCGAGGCGCACGGGCAAGTCACGCCGCGCGTGCGAAAGCGCCACCAGGGTATGCTCAAACACGTCGTAGCAATGGTATTTGGAGTTCTGGGCGAAGCCCACGCAAGCCGCAAGCTCGGGCAAAAATTCCCCGATCACGTCCGAAAACTCGCGCAGGATAGCGGGGGCGTTCACGCCGCAGATCAGCTTGCAAAATTCTTCGCGGATGCGCTCGGGCGCGATAAAGGAGAGCAGGGAGCGCTCGGCGTGCACGGCCTTGGCGGTCTCGCTCTCAAGCGAAAAGCCGAGCACCGCGGCAAAGCGAAGGGCGCGCAGAATGCGCAGGCCGTCCTCGCGAAAACGCGTAACGGGGTCGCCGACGCAGCGAATGCGTCTTGCGGCCAAGTCCTCGCGTCCGCCGAAAAGATCCACAATCCCGCGACGGGGATGATACGCCATGGCGTTGACGGTAAAATCCCGACGGGCGAGGTCCTCGTCCAGCGTTTTGGAGAAGGTGACCTCCACGGGGTGGCGGTGATCGAGGTAAACGCCGTCGTTGCGGTACGTGGTGATCTCCAGGGGCATACCGTCCACCAGCACGGTCAGCGTGCCGTGGCGACGCCCCGTCTCCACGAGACGGAAGTCAGAAAAGCACTCGGCAACCTCATCGGGGAGGGCGGAGGTAGTCACGTCCCAATCGTTTGGCGCACGGCCAAGAAGGGAATCGCGCACGCAACCGCCGACCACGAAAGCCTCGTGACCCTTTTGCTCCAAAAGAGAAATCGCCCTCTCGGCTTCTTTCGGGATCTGCATGAAGTGTCTCCTCCTTTCTTGGTGTCGTTGGAATGATACGGATTATTGGGGACACGGTTTTTCGAGGGGACTTTTGGAAAAGTCCCCTCGAGCTCCCCCAAAACTCCCCAAAAATAGGATTGATACCCTCGGAAGGAAGTGCGAACATCGTGCTTCCTTGTTTTGTGTGGCGGAGGGGAGTTTTCGCTCGCCGTTTGTGCGGTACAGATTTTAGTTTCTGCCCCGATCGCTCGTGGACTTCTTCGAAGCCTCGCCCTACGGGGTGTTGGCGGATAGTGGCAAGGAGCCCAAAAGCAACCGCCGTCTCGCATTTCAGCCCCTATAGCCACTTTTCTCTTTGACACCGCAGGCGCAAAGAGAAAAGTTATCAAAAGAGAAACGCCGAGGCTGTTTCGCCGTCTGCGGACGGCGAGGAGGGCTACGCGCCCTCCACCTGCGCCCACTGGCGTGGGGGCTGCAAAGTGCTGTCGCACGTCGCGTTGCCGCTTTGTGCGGCGAGCGCGCTCTCGCGCGGTACGGAACCACCTTGTGCCGTGCATTTTTACTTCTCCCCCACCGTTCGCAAACACCCCGTAGGGCGAGGCTTCGAAGAAGTCCACGAGCGGGAGAGGCACAAACCAAAATCTGTATTGCAGTACGGGTGCGCGAAAACTCCCCTTTGCCGCACGAAACAAGGAATGACTATGTTCGCCCTTCCTTCCGAGGGTAGCAATCCTTTTTGTTGGGGAGTTTTTGGGGGGCGTGGGGGACTTTTTTCAAAAAGTCCCCCACAAAAACCGCGGCCCCACAAAAACCGCGCCCCCGCAAAAACCGCGTCCTAAATCGCGTCCTAAACCCGCTCGCCAAACAGGCGGCGTCCGTGTCGGCGCAGAGCAAAGAGCAGGGCAAGCCCCAAAACGTAGGCCGAGAGGATCTCCCCCACGCCTACCGTCAGCATCAAAAATCCGATCCCCTCGGGGGCGTGGTAAACATACGCCAGCACCAGCGGCACGATCACCGTGTTCGCCACCACCGTGGGAAGCGGAATAAGATACGCGTGCTTGCGCAAAAGCCGTCCAAAAAGCGCGCCGATCAGCGTGGCCAGCGTGCCAAACAGCACGTCCTGCCAAAGGCACCCCGTGATCAGATTTGCCACGAGACACCCAACCGCAAGACCCGGGATCGCCGCAGGCATAAACGCCACCAGCACGCACAGCGCCTCCGAGACGCGGAGCTGGATCGCCCCTCCCGAAAGTCCGATCGCGCCAACGGCTACCGTCAGCACCACGTAAAGCGCGGCAACAAGGCCCGCGTGACAAAGATAGAGGATCCGTCCTCTCGCCTTCGTGTTTTGCATCGTTCAATTCTCCTTAGTTTTGTTTTGCGTGAGGATGGTTACGAACTCACGTTTGCGCGCTTACGGCGGCGCCTGCCGAGATAACGTATTATTCCTGCTCCTCCGCGATCTCGGCCACGGCGCGGTAAAGATAAAGCGAGCCGAGGCAGAGCAGGGGGGTGCTTTCCTCCCGTGACGCGCGAATGGCGCGGCGGATGCCCTCTTCCAGCACGGGGCAGGCGATCGCCTTGACGCCGCGTGCCGTAAAGCACTCGGCCCAACGCTCAGGCGAGAGCGAGCGGGGCATTCCGCTCGAGACGGTATACACCGTTTTGGCGATCGGGGAGAGCAGGTCGGCCATGGCCGAAAAATCCTTGTCCCGCATCACGGCGGAAAGGACGTTCACCCGAAGCCCCGGAAAATAGGTCTGCATACTGCGCACCGCCTCGCGCACGCCCTCGGGGTTGTGTCCGCCGTCAAAGATGACGCAGGGCTCTCGCAAAAGAAGCTCAAAGCGTGCGGGCCAGCGAACCGAGGCAAGTCCCTCTCGCACGGCCTCATCGGGAAGAACAAGCCCCCGTCCGCGCAAAAGTTCCACCGCCGAGAGGACGGTAGCGGCGTTTGCCGTCTGGTATTGGCCAAGCAGGGGGAGCGTCACGTCCTCCCACGTGCCAAAGGAAAGGCGCGTGCCCGAGAGCGAGGTCTCCTTTACGCAGAGCGCAGAGCGATCCACCGCAAAGAAGGGGGAACCCTGTCGGAGGGCGATCTCTCGGATCGTCTCCTCGGCCTCGTCGGACGCGCCGCCAAAGAGGCAGGGACAGCCCGTCTTAAGAATGCCCGCCTTTTCGCGCGCGATCTCCGCAACGGTGCTGCCAAGGAGCGCGGTGTGGTCCAGGTCGATACCCGTGATCACCGAAAGGAGGGCTTCCTCGATCACGTTGGTGGGGTCAAGACGTCCGCCAAGCCCCACCTCGAGAATGACGGCGTCGGTCTTTTTTCGTTGAAAATAGCAAAAGCCGATGGCGGTGACCAGCTCAAACTCGGTTGGCCTGTCCTCCATTTGATCGGCCACGGCAAGCACGCGCTCGCCGATCTCGGCAAGCTCCCCCTCGGGAATGCACTCTCCGTTCACGCGGATGCGTTCCTCAAAGCGGCGGATATAAGGGGAAGTGAACAGTCCCGTGCAAAGTCCCGCACGGCGGAGGATGGCGTCAAGCATGGCGCAAACGCTTCCCTTGCCGTTCGTTCCCGCCACGTGGATATAGCGAAGCCCTCTCTGCGGCTCTCCCAAGCAGGAAAGCAGCGTGCGAATGCGCTCGGGATTTGGGGAATTGCCAAACATTCCCGCCTCGTGAATGCGGTTGACGATCCGCGCTTCCTCTTGCATCGGGCTTTCCTCCTTTTCTTCCGCGGCAGACGCAGTATGCCTTCCTGCGTCGATCGGTCTTTCACAAAACCTTAATGAGATAATTTATCCAACTGCTTTTTTCAAAACCTTAACGAGATAACTTATCCAACTGCTTTTTTCAAAACCTGAATGAGATCACTTATCGAGCTGCTTTTTTACAAAATCTTAACGAGATAACTTATCCAGCTACTTTTCCCAAGGTTTAATGAGATAGCTTATCCAACTGCTTTTTCAGGGGCGGCAGCAAAAGCGGCATGGCCACCGAGGAGAGCAGGGCGCGGACCACGGCGTGGGGCATACGCGCAAGGAACGCGCCGATCACCACGAGGGGACCTGCCTGAAAATCGATCACGGCGTAGCCAAAATAGAGCAGCGCCAGGGTGTTTGCCACGTTGAGCAAAAGCTCGGAAAGGACGATCACGGGGATCATCTTCCAGGGCTTGGGGTTGCGGCGAACGAGGTAAGCGCCAAGGCCTGCGACAAGGCCGAAGACGAGCCAGGGCAGCATCCAGATCACGCTGGCAAAGCTCAATCCGTAGGTCATCTGCTCAACGAAGGAGCCGCAAAGCACCACGACCAGCGCGTCAACGGGACCCACGAGAAAAGCGCAAAGCAACGCGGCGAGCGAGGCCCAGGAAAGCTCCGACGGCACCAGGCTCAACACCACAAAAATGGCCAAAAGCATGGCGTCAAGGGCAATGCGATAAATTTTTGCGCGTGCGAAAACAGGATTTTTCATCAAAAAATACCTCCTCTTTCCACCCATATGGCAGAGAAAAGAGGAGGATGCAGGCATAGCACCATTCTTATTCGGCCGTATGAAGCGGGATGCAAAGCATGAACCGCGAAGCCGCATTCGGCTTCCTTCGTCCTCTCGGCAACTCCCCGTCCGAGCGGCACTGCGGATCTCTCCATCGCTCATGCTTTTACTCTTCGTATCCCTTGTCTTGCAAAGGATCATCCCCATTATATAGGAGCTTTTGGCAAAAGTCAAGAGCTTTTCTCAAAATGATCCCCCTCTCGCGGAAATTTATTCCTCTCGGGGCAAAAGTTGTTTGCCATATTGCGCCGACGGGGCGCGCATACTAAAGACGGTGGGAAGGTTATGGCTTTCATTCGCCAAAATACGCCGAAAGGAAAAAAGGTAAAACCCCTATGATCATTGATCGAATCGCGTTGCTTCTCACGGTCGTGGGAGCCCTCAACTGGGGCAGCATCGGGCTTTTTCAGTTTGATCTTGTGAGCTGGATCTGCGGCGGGCCCTCCTCGCTTCTCAGCCGCATCATTTTCACGGTCGTGGGTCTTGCGGGCGTCTGGTGCATCTCGCTCCTCTTCCGCTCGCGCGACGCCTACGGCCACGTTGAGGAATAATCCATTTCTCCCCCGTCCTCTCCTCTGAGGACGGGGTTCTCTGTTGGACGTGAGTTAGTGGCGCGGGGTTTTTGTGGGGGACTTTTTTGAAAAAAGTCCCCCACGCCCCCCAAAAACTCCCCAACAAAAAGGATTGCTACCCTCGGAAGGAAGTGCGAACAACGTGCTTCCTTTTTTCGTGCGGAGAAGGGGAGTTTTCGTTCGCCGTTACTGCAGCACAGATTTTGGTTTGTGCCCCGCTCGCTTATAGACTTCTTCGAAGCCTCGCCCTACGGGGTGTTGGCGAATGGTGGCGGAGGAGTAAAAATGCACGGCACAAGGCGGCAACGCGACGTGCGATAGCACTTTGCAGCCCCACCGCCAGGTGGCGCAGGTGGAGGGCGCGTAGCCCTCCTCGCGCGTCGCAACGCGCGAAACTCTCCCCTCGGCCGTTTTCTTTTTGCCAAGCTTTTTCTTTTGAGCCTACATGGGCAAAAGAAAAAGCGGAGGTGGGAGCGCTGAAATGCAACATGGTTGTTGCCCTTGGGCGTATTTTACGTTAGGCTCCCTCCGGGAGGGAGCTGTCGAGCGAATGCGAGACTGAAGGAGAGTGCGTGCAGAATAAAGCAAGCACAAACTCCAAAGTTGCGCAGGCTCCTTCCACCGCTATCGCGGTCCCCCTCCCTCTCGGAGGGAGGCTTATTTTAGTTGCCCGCAGTCGGGCGAACACAGTTCGCCCCTACTATTCATCCTGCGGAGCAGGATTTCATCGCGGAGCGATTTCATCCACCGCAGGTGGATTTCTTCCGTCGCGAGGGAAAGCCTCGCCGACAGGATTTCATTGCGCGCGAAGCGCGCCGTCCCCTTTTTTGCGGATATTTTGCGGATTTTCGCATATATTTATAAGGAAAAATGAAAAAAACTTAAAAAAAGGGGTTGCATTGTGGAAAAAAGTGTGATATACTATGCTACGGTAGAGTATAACGAAGTATGGAGTGGGCTTTCACAAGACCCGCTCTTAATTTTTGGAAATCGCTAAAAAAGCGCTCGGATGTACGCCTCGCCGTCCTCCGCCGCGCAGGTAAAGGAGTTAAGATCATGAAAAAAAGCACCGGCGGCGTCGTCAAGGCGGTCCGCGCGATCGCAGAGCCCCTCGCCGAGGAGCTTGGCTACTTCCTCTGGGACGTCGAATACGTCAAGGAGGGCGCCGATATGTTCCTGCGCATCACCATCGACAGCGAGGAGGGCATTCAGATCGAGGACTGCGAAAAAATGCACCGCGCCATCGATCCCCTTCTGGATGAGGCCGACCCCATCGAGGGCCCCTACCACCTGGAGGTCTCCTCCCCCGGCATCGAGCGTGAGCTCAAGACCGATCTGCACGTCGAGGCCTGCCTCGGCTGGGACGTGGAGGTCAGGCTGTACGCTCCCGTCGACGGAGCAAAATCCTTCTTCGGTGTCCTCGAGGGCATCGACGAGGAGAACAATATCGTCATCTCTCTCTCCGAAAAGGAGGAGGACGTCCGCCGCTTCCCCAGAAGCGCCGTGGCTTCCCTGCGCACCCACTTCGAGTTTGACTGACCGCGCACCGAAAGAGCCAAAGCAACCCCGTATTTACATTCCGAGGGTATAGAAAAAACGAAGCAATTCCGTATTTACATTCAGAGGACATAGAAAAACGAGAAAGGATCATTCAAGATGAACACCGAATTTTTTACCGCCCTTGACCTCCTGGAAAAGGAGAAGGGTATTCCTGCGGAGTACATGATCGAAAAGATCGAGGCCGCTCTGGTCTCCGCCTTCAAAAAGGAATACGGCAACAACACCAACGTCCGCGTTCTGATCGACCCCGCCAAAAAGGATGTCCGTGTTTATCAGCAAAAGGAGGTCGTTGAGGTGGTGGAGAACCCCGAGACGCAGATCTCCCTTGGCGATGCCAAGTGCATCGCAAAGAAGTATAAGGTCGGCATGATCGTGGAGACCGAGGTCAAGACCAAGAACTTCCGCCGTCTCTCCGCCGCCGCCGCAAAGTCGGTCATCATTCAGGGCATTCGCGAGGGCGAGCGCCGCGTGATGCAGGAGGCGTACGAGAACAAGCACGAGGAGATCATCACCGCCACCGTCAGCAAGGTGGATCGTGAGACGGGCAACGTCGTTCTCGAGACCGACACCAGCCGCGCCGTCCTGCTCCGCTCCGAGCAGATCCCCGGCGAGACTTTTTACGTGGGCGACAAGATCAAGGTCTTCGTCATGGAGGTCAACAAGGAGGCACGCGGACCCGTGGTCACGCTCTCCCGTATCCATCCCGGCCTCGTCCGTCGGATGTTCGAGCTTGAGGTTCCCGAGATCGCCGACGGCACCGTGCTGGTCAAGGGCGTCTCGCGCGAGGCGGGCTCCAGAACCAAGATCGCCGTTTATTCCCGCGACGCGGACGTTGACGCCGTCGGTGCCTGCATCGGTACGCACGGCGCCCGTATTGCCGCCATCGTTGACGAGCTGCGCGGCGAGAAGGTGGACATCGTCCAGTACAGCGAAATTCCCGAGGAGTACGTTGCCTCCGCTCTCGCCCCCGCCGAGGTCCTTTCGGTCTCGCTCACGGGCGACCGCGCCTGCCGCGTACAGGTCAACCCCGATCAGCTTTCTCTCGCCATCGGCAAGGAGGGCCAGAACGCACGGCTTGCCGCGCGTCTGACCGGCTTTAAGATCGACATCAAGGCAGACTGATCCTATGGAACAGCAAAAGAAGATCCGAAAGATCCCCATGCGGCAGTGCCTCGGCTGCAACGAGCACAAGCCAAAGCAGGAGCTGCTCCGCGTGGTCCGATCCCCCGAGGGAGAGGTCTCCCTCGACTTTACCGGAAAGAAATCCGGACGCGGCGCCTACATCTGCCGCGACGTCAAGTGTCTGCGCCGTGCGCGCAAGAGCCATCGGCTCGAGCGCAATCTGGAGTGCGACATTCCCGAGAGTGTTTACGACACGATGGAGCAGGAGCTCAGCGCCTATGCCGAATGACCGACTGCTTCACGCCCTGGGACTGTGTGCCAAGGCAGGCAGGCTGATCACGGGGTCTCCCATGATCTGCGAGGCGATGCGCACGGGACGTCCGCGCGTTTATCTGGTCCTCGCGGCCTCGGATAACGCCGAGAACACCGCAAAGCGCCTGCGCGACCGCACGTCCTTTTACGGCGTACCCCTCACCCTGACCGCGTTTGACGGCGGCACGCTTTCGGACGCCGTCGGCAAGAGCGGACGCATCTCTGCCGTTGCCGTCACCGACGAAAATCTTGCCCGTCTGGTCGAGGGCGCGATACAAGCATCACAAGAACCTAAGTTGCAATAAACCGCACGCACGGAGAGCGGACTCCGCGCAAAACGATTATGATATCCCGAGGCGGACTGCGGCCGCATCGGAAGATCAGGAGGAAATATGGCTATCAATCAACAATTCAAGATCACAAAGCTTGCAAAGGACCTCGGCATGAAGAGCAAGGATCTCGTGGAGATCCTCGCCCAGAACGGCATCGAGGCCAAGACCACGCAAAAGGCGCTCGAGCCCTTGGAGTTCGACCTTTTGTTTGAACAACTGACCAAGGAAAACCAGATCGTCAACATCGGCGACTATCTGGATGGGGTGAGCTATATTCCCTCCAAGATCAAAAAGACCGAAAAGCCCAAGGCGGAGGAGCAGAAGGCCGAAGCACCTGCCGCTCCCGTCGAGGAAAAGAAGGCAGAGGCGCCTGCATCTCCCGTCAAGGAGAAGAAGGTAGAAAAGCCTGCATCTCCCGTCGAGGAGAAGAAGGCCGAAAAGCCTGCATCTCCCGCCGAGGAGAAGAAGGCCGAGAAGCCCGCATCTCCCGCCGAGGAGAAGAAGGCCGAGAAGCCCGCATCTCCCGCAGCCGAAAAGAAGGCAGAGGCACCTGCGTCTCCCGCAAGACCGCAGGCCCGTCAGCCCTACGCCGGAAATCCGTACCGCCCGCAGCAGAACGGATTTTCGCAAAACCAAAACCAAGCCGCTACCGGTGCGGCAGGACGCGCCAACGCCCCCTATGCACAGGGCGGGGCACGCCAGCAGGGAGGTTTTTCTTCTACTCCCCGCGCACCGCAGGGCAACGCACAAAGCAACGGCTACGCTCCTCGCGACCGCCAGGCAGGGGCACAGAATACCGGATACGCTCCCCGCTCTCCGCAGGGCGGCTTTGCTCCTCGCGCACCGCAGGGCAACGCACAAGGCAGCTTTGCTCCCCGTGCGCCGCAGGGCGGATCTGCCCAGGGGCAGGGACGCACGCCGGGTGGATTTTCTCAGGGCCGTCCCGCAGGCGGACAGCAGGGCCGTCCCCAGCAGAACCGCGGCGGACGCTTTGATCACGATAAGGGGGATTACACGCCCTCCGCACCGAGAGACACCTTCAAGGCGCAGCCCATCGTTCGCGGAGCCTCCACGAACCTCAATCCCGACGGCACGCTGAAGGGGCCGCGCGTCATCGACACGCACACCTCCTCGGTGGATCTTTCCAAGTACGACGAGCGTCTGGACACCTTCGTCTCCGACCGTGACCCCCGCGCAATGCAGGGCGGCACGCAAAAGCTCAAGAAGCAGAATAACCAGAACGGCCAGGGCGGATCCTTCTCGCCCAAGGCACAGAACGGCAAGAAGGGCAAGAACGGCCGCCGCCAGGCAGGCGCAGCCCCCGCACCCGTTCTGACGGTAAAGCCCACCCACATCGAGCTTCCCGAGGAGATCGTGGTCGGCCAGCTGGCCTCCCGTCTCATGGTCACCGCAGGTGAGGTGGTCAAGAAGCTGATGCTCATGGGCGTCATGGCAACCGTCAACCAGATCATTGATTACGACACCGCCGCCCTCGTCTCCGACGAGTTTGGCGTTGAGGCAAGCCCCGAGGTCGTGGTCAGCATCGAGGAAAAGCTCTTCGATGAGGCAGAGGACGCCGAGGATCAGCTCGTGGAGCGCGCACCCGTCGTTTGCGTAATGGGTCACGTTGACCACGGTAAGACCTCCATTCTCGACGCGATCCGCAACACGCACGTCACGGCAGGCGAGGCAGGCGGCATCACCCAGCACATCGGTGCATACCGCGTCAAGGCAAACGGCCGCGACCTGACCTTCCTGGATACGCCCGGACACGCCGCGTTCACCGCGATGCGTGCGCGCGGAGCAATGGCCACCGATATTGCGATCCTGGTCGTTGCCGCCGATGACGGCATCATGCCCCAAACGGTCGAGGCCATCAACCACGCCAAGGCCGCAGGCATCGACATCGTCGTTGCCATCAACAAAATGGATAAGCCCACCGCAAATCCCGACGCCGTCAAGCAGGAGCTGACCAAGTACGGCCTCGTTCCCGAGGAATGGGGCGGCGACGCGATCTGCGTTCCCGTATCGGCGCTGACGCACCAGGGCATCGATGACCTTTTGGAGAGCGTTCTCCTGGTTGCCGACGTCAAGGAGCTCAAGGCCAACCCCAACCGCCGCGCCAAGGGTATCGTCATCGAGGCAAAGCTGGACCGCGGACGCGGACCTGTTGCCACGGTGCTGGTGCAGAACGGTACGCTGCATAGCGGCGACATCATCATCGCAGGCACGGCCGTGGGACGCGTGCGCTCCATGACCGACCACACGGGCAAGAGCCTCAAGGAGGCCGCTCCCTCGGTTCCCGTAGAGATCACGGGTCTTGCAGAGGTTCCCTCCGCGGGCGACGAGTTCCAGGCGGTCGAGGACGAGAGAATGGCAAGAACGCTTGCCGACCAGCGCCGCGAGAAGGCCAAGGAGGATAACTTCAAGGCCAATGCAAGAGCAAACCTGAACGATCTGTTTGCCCAGATCTCGGACGGCGTCAAGGATCTCAACATCATCGTCAAGGCAGACGTGGACGGCTCTGTGGAGGCGGTCAAGGCGTCTCTCCTCAAGCTTTCCAACGAGGAGGTCAAGGTCCGCGTGATCCACGCGGCGGCAGGCGGAATTACCGAGGGTGACGTCACCTTCGCGGCAGCCTCCAACGCCATCATCGTCGGCTTCAACGTCCGTCCCGACAAGAGCGCGCTCGATTCGGCCGAGCGTCAGAACGTAGACGTTCGCACCTACCGCGTCATTTACGAGTGCATCGAGGAGATCGAGGCCGCCATGAAGGGTATGCTCGCGCCCAAGTTCCGCGAGAACCTTCTGGGCCACGCCGAGGTGCGCCAGACCATTCACGTGCCCAACGTCGGCACCATTGCAGGCTCCTATATTCAGGACGGCAAGGTCACCCGTCAGTCGCAGATCCGCGTCGTGCGCGACGGCGTTGTGATCTTCGAGGATAAGATCTCCTCGCTCAAGAGATTTAAGGACGATGCCAAGGAGGTAGCCAGCGGCTACGAGTGCGGTATCGGTCTGGAAAAATTCAACGACATCAAGGTCGGCGACATTCTCGAGGCGTTCGTGATGGAGCAGATCCAGCCCGAATAAGCAAACGGGCGGCCGCTTTGGGGAAATCTTCCCGAGCAAGGCCAAAGAAGAAACAAGCAAAGGAGGGAGAAGACCGATGCATTACGAAAAATCCTGCGGCGCGCTCGTGCTGCGGCGCGGAGCGGACGGCGGTGTATATATTCTGATGATCCGTCACAAGCACGGAGGGCATCGGTCCTTCCCCAAGGGACATATGGAACGGGGCGAGACCGAGTACATGACCGCCGTGCGCGAGGTGTACGAGGAGACCGCGGTGCAGATCCGCATCAACACCAAGTTCCGCGAAACGGTGCGTTATTCGCCCCTTCCGGGCGTCTCCAAGGAGGTCGTGTATTTTCTGACCACCACCGAGCAGGAGCAGATCCGTCCGCAGGAGGGCGAGATCGCCGAGGTCGAGTGGGTTCCCGTGGAGGAGGCCGAGGCCTCACTCACGCACGAGAACGACAAGACCGTTTTTCGCGCGGCCATGAAAACGGTGCGCGAGAAGAACCTTTTTGCCAAAGCGTCGGCCACCCAAAAGGCCAATGCAAGCACCCCCGACGCGCGCAAATGAGCGCACGGGCGTAAAAGAGGAAGAAAAAAAGAAGAAGACGAAAACACAGCAGAAACTTTTCCAAAAAGATCCGCAAAGCGGGCAGCCCCGATCTTGCAAAAGAAGGGAAAAAAGAGAAAACACCGCAGAAACTTTTTTCACCTCTCCGCATATCCTAAAGCAGAACGATTTTGCGGAAAGGAGTTTTGGGGAAGAATGAAGCTGTGGGTCATCAAGGTGCCGTCCATACTGGCTCCGCTCCTCGGGCGGATCTGCGGCACAAAACCGAAGAAAACGCGGGGGAAGGAAGGCTCGCGCCCCCGTCGTTAAACCGCCGAGCCACCAAAAAAGAAAGGAAAAAGCAAAATGCGCTATAAGATCAGATTGGACACGATGGCAGAGATCAACCGCTTCGTCGGCATCGCCACTAAGTATCCCGGAAAGCTGACCCTCACCGACGGCGATAACTTTTCGGTAAACGGAAAGTCTCTCCTCGGCGCGATGTATACCTTCGAGTGGGATCAGATCTACTGCGAAGCAGAAACCGAGATCTACCACCTCATCAAGGACTTCATCGTCGGCGACTCTCTCCCTAAGGACGAGGACTAAAAGAACGCGGGTTTGCCCAACTTCCCATAAGGAAGTTGGGCAGTTTTATTCGCCTGCGGCGAGTTCTATTGCTTCGCAGTGATATTCGGCTATCGCCGAGTGATATTTGCTTCGCAAGTTAAAAGGGCGAATAAAATATCACTGTGAGGCGAAGCCGAACAATATCACTCTGTTGCGAAGCAACAAGAATATCACTCCGACGAAGTCGGAATATAACTCTTGCTTTCTCTGCTAATCTATGATATAATATATTCGGTATTGTAGGGGTATGGGCTTTGCCCTGTGCCTTTGTAATACAAAGGCGAAACTGGCGATAAAACAGAAAGGAATTTATCTATGAAAAACCAATACAAAATCACAAAAGATTTAATGCAAACATGGGCAAAGGAGTATCATTTACACGGTGCTGTGAATGTAATATTATTTATCCTTTGGTGTGTGTTAGGCGTTATCGGAATATCGGGACTTATTTTTTCCATCGCACTGCATAGCGAGTGGATGGCTATTTGTATCTATGCACTTTTAACCACCATTGCTGTTTTTAAGTTGTTTCTTACCCGTTTCGTGGTTTGGTCAAAAAGGTATAAATTGTATTCGACTACATATGGTGTTTCCGAATGGATACGTACCACTGAATTTTTGGATGATGAAATCATTCTTACAGATCATACTTCAGTCAGCAAATTAAAATACAGCAATATTGAG
>JAFWAA010000049.1 GCA_017507905.1 Clostridia bacterium
TATCATAATACCGCCTTTCTGTGAAATCTTAGTGACAGCTTTTTAATTTGTTGCTGATATGTTAAAATGAATTTTTTATCGCAAAAACTTGCATTTTTATTTTCTTTATGGTATAATACTTTTGTTTGCCGTGCATGACACGGTTCTCTGATGTCAAAGAACATCAAATACGTTGAAATGAGGTACAAAACAATGAAAGACGGAATCCATCCGAAGTACGAGACTTGCATGATCAGATGCGCTTGCGGTGAAGTGGTTGAGACCAAGTCCACCAAGGGCGGCGACCTGAGAGTGGATATCTGCTCCAAGTGCCATCCCTTCTTTACCGGTAAGCAGAAGTTTGTTGACGCCGGCGGACGCGTTGACAAGTTCAAGAAGAGAATCGCTTCTTTCCAGAAGTAATCGAGGATTTTTGATTCTGATTGACAGGCAAGTTGCCAAGCGGCGGCTTGCCTGTATTTTTGAACTGTCCGCCTTCTTTCAATAAGGAGGTCATCTTTCTATGGAATACGAAATTACCAAAGCCGTTCTCGTTGCTCTCTGTGCCGAGAACGAGACGCTCTCCGATTGCGGAAAGAGCCTGGACGAGCTTGAGCGGCTGCTGGAGACCGCAGGCGGCGTCTGCTTTGCCAAGCTGATCCAAAACAAGGATAAGCCCGATCCCCGAACCCTCATCGGCTCGGGAAAGGTGCAGGAGCTTGCGGCACTCTGCCGCGGGAACGAGATCCCGCTCGTGGTCTTTGACTCCGAGCTTTCGCCCTCCCAGATCCGCAATCTGGAGGACGACATCGGCGGCGACGTTCGCGTCATCGACCGCTCGGTCCTGATCCTGGACATCTTTGCGCTTCACGCCGTCACGCGTGAGGGAAAGCTGCAGGTCGAGCTTGCACAGCTCAAGTATACCGCGCCCCGTCTTACGGGACAGGGAAAGGATCTTTCCCGTCTCGGCGGCGGAATCGGTACGCGCGGTCCCGGTGAATCCAAGCTGGAGTCGGATCGCCGCCACATGAAGCACCGCATCGTCGCCCTTGAGGAGGAGCTTCGCCTTTTGGAGAAGAACCGCAGGACCATGCGCGCGGCGCGCGACCGCAGCGGTCTGTTCAAGATCGCCATCGTTGGCTATACGAATGCGGGAAAGTCCACGCTCCTCAACGCGCTGACCGACGCGGGCGTGCTGGCCGAGGATAAGCTCTTTGCCACGCTGGATCCCACCACCCGAAAAATGCAGCTTCCCTCGGGGGAGACGCTTCTTCTGACCGATACGGTCGGCCTGATCCGCAAGCTGCCGCACCATCTGGTCAACGCCTTCCGCTCCACGCTGGACGAGGCGGTCTATGCCGACGCCTTGATGATCGTCATTGACGTCTCCGACCCCGAATTTCGCGAGCAGCTGGACGTCACCGAGAAGCTTCTCGAGGATCTCGGCGCCGCAGGCAAGCCCACGCTTTACGTGCTCAACAAGTGCGATCTCGGGGCGGCCTCGGCCTTTCCCATCGGCGTTCCTGCCGAGCACGCACACACGGTGGCCATCTCGGCCAAAACGGGGCAGGGGCTGGAGCTCCTTGCGGAGCTGCTCGAGCAGATCCTGCGCGAGGGGAAGCGCCGCGTCACCTTCCACATTCCCAACGCCGAGGGAGGCGCGCTCAACACGCTCTACCGCTTTGCCGCGGTGGAATCGGTGGACTACGGCCCCGACGGCATGACCGTTGTGGCTACCGTGGACCAAAAGACCTACGGAATGCTTCGCCGCTTTGATCCTGCCTATCGGGAGGAAGCGGAGGACTGACGAGAAGAAAGGAGATGCACCATGTCGGAATCGGTGCTTTATACCACGCTTGCAGGCGAGGGTGAGGCGGAATTTACCGAAAAGAAATCGGTCTTTATCGGTCATGCCGCGCCCGTTCGGAGCGAGGAGGAGGCGCAGGCCTTCGTCAAAAAATACCGCAACCAATATATGGATGCGCGGCATAACGTCTGGGCCTATCTCATGAAGGGCGAGATCGTTGCCCGCTATTCCGACGACGGCGAGCCGCAGGGAACGGCAGGCGTTCCCGTGCTGGATACCATTCGCAAGTCCGGGGTGACCGACGCGGCCGTTGTGGTCACGCGTTACTTTGGCGGCATCCTTTTGGGTGCAGGGGGGCTTGTGCGCGCCTATTCGCACACGGCACGCCTTGCGCTGGAGGCCGCAAAAATCATCACCTACGAGCAGTACGACGTATTGGAGCTGAACTGCTCCTATTCGGATTATCAACGCTATTCGGCAGAGCTTCCGCGCTTCGGTGCGGTGATCGATGGCACCGCCTTTACCGACCGCGTAACGCTTTCCTTTGCCGTCAAAAGCACGGTCACGGAGGGGCTTTTCCTTCGCATTCGTGAGATGAGCGGCGGACGTGACGAGGCGATCCTGCGCGGAAAGCGCTTTGATTACCGTTAACGCCGTTCTGCATTCCTTTCGCACAAAAAAAGAACGCTCAGCGTTTTCTCTCTGCCGTTTGGCAAGAAATCGCTGAGCGCTTTTTTGACGTATGGATAGCGTGTGTCAGGAATCCTTCTGCGCGGGAGAGGCAGACGCGGTCTTGCGCAGGCGACGGTACACCAGGATCCCGAAAAGGGGAAAGAGAGAGCCGATCAAAAGCCCTGCCTTCATGCCGATCTGCTCGGGAAAGATGGCAAAAAACGAGGAAAGCGTTTCGCCAAGAGCACTTCCCGATAGCGCATCGGTGACGACGCCGACGAGCTGAGGTCCGATCGAAGCGCCAAGGTCGCCGCCCGCCGCCATGATCGCATAGATGAATACGCCGCCCGCAGGAAAGCGATCGGCAACGACGATCAGACTTCCGGGCCACATCATGGAGGTGCAAAGTCCGGTCATCGCGCAGGCGAGAAGTCCGATCAGCGGGATCGGGGAGAGCGAGGCCACAAGGTAGCAGACGGTAGCGCCGATCGCGCCGAGGTAGAGGACGGATTCGATCCTCCCCCCGCGCTTGGCGTAGAGCGTGCGCCCGATTCCAAGCGTCAGACCGAACATCGCAACGCCAAAGACGTCGCCCCACACCTTCGGGATTCCGAGAGCGCCCTCAAGGTAGCCGGAGCTCCATTGGGCCATGGTGCACTCCGCGGCACCGCCCAAAAAGATCGCGAGAATGCAGAGCCAGAGACTCTTGCTGCGGAGCATCGCAAAGGCGCCCGACGTGCGCTCGGCCGTTTGCATTGCGGGGATCTCGGCCCCTGCAAAGAGGAGCGTTCCGCAAAGCGGGATCACGCAGAGCAGGAGGGCGAGGATCTGCCAGGATGCTTGCCCTGCGAGGCGAAGAAAGAGCGTGCAGAAAAGAACGATCGCCACGGTTCCCCAGGCGTAGACCGAATGGAGCTTGCTCATTTCGCGCTCCGGATTTTTTGCGGGAAGCGCCGCGATCAGCGGACTGATGAGGACCTCGGCAAGTCCGGAGGCGGAGGAAAAGAGGACCGTTCCGATGAGCAACCCGAGATAGACGTTCCCGGGGAAAAGCAACGGGGAGGCGGCATAGAGCAGCAGTCCGAGAATGGCAAGCGCGGGCGTCAGGCGCACCGTTGCGGGAATATTGAATTTGTGAGAGAAAAAAGAGAAGAGCAGATCCACGCCCAGCTGGGTGCAGAAGTTGGTCAGGACCAAAAGCCCCAGGAGAGAATAGGATATGCCGTAAAGACTGCGGAAGGTGAGAAAAAGCAGAGGAGAGAGATTGGCGATAATGGCCATCGTCACGTTCGTGGCGTAGCAGCCAAGCTTTACGCGCAGATGCGGATGCTTCATAAAAAACTCCTTATCCCTTGAGAAATGCTCCTACAAGTATAGCATAAAAATACGGAAAAATCAACTTTTTTTGCGCAGAAAAAAGCATTTCGCGTTTTTTTTTGCGTATATTATAGTTAGTAGAAGTAAAATACTGTCGGCAGGAGGTTTATCATGGGTAGCATCTGTGAGGTTTTTTTGGAGCGCGAGCGCAACACCCTTTCTCCTTACGCCTTTTTAACGGCGAATACGAAGGGCAGGGAGCACCCTTATACACCGAGCGATATGCGCACCGAGTTTCAGCGCGATCGCGACCGCATCATTCACTCCCAATCCTTCCGCCGTCTGATGAACAAGACGCAGGTCTTCCTGGCACCGCAGGGGGATCACTACCGCACGCGTCTGACGCACACGCTGGAGGTTACGCAGATCGCTCGCATCATCGCGCGCGCCCTGCGGCTGAATGAGGATCTGACCGAGGCGGCAGCGCTCGGACACGATCTCGGACATACCCCCTTCGGGCATTCGGGCGAGGACGCCATGCAGGAGCTCTACTCCAAGGATTTCACGCACTACAAGCAGAGCCTGCGCGTGGTGGAAAAGCTGGAGCGTGACGGACAAGGCTTGAATTTGACGTGGGAGGTGCGCGACGGCATCGTCAACCACACGGGCAAGAACCTTGCCTCAACCCTTGAGGGCGTGATCGTCAAGTACGCCGATCGCATCGCCTACATCAATCACGACATCGACGACGCTATGCGCGCAGGGATCCTGCACCCCGAGGATATTCCAAGGGATCTGCGCGAGATCCTGGGCGAGACGCACAGCAGGCGCATCAACACCATGGTCGCGTCGGTCATCGAGGCAAGCACGGATGCAAACGAGATCCGCATGATGCCCGAGATCCAGACGGCCACCGACCGCCTGCGCACCTTCCTCTTTGAGAACATCTACACCAGCCGCGTGGTCAAGGGGGAGGAAGGAAAGGCCAAGGAGATGCTGGGGCAGCTCTTCGTGCATTTTGCGGAGCATCCCGAGCAGATGCCCGAGCTTTACCGTCGAAATCTGGAGGCGGAGGGCGTCAAGCGTTGCGTTTGCGATTTCATTTCGGGCATGACCGATCGGTATGCCATTGATACCTATAAAAAATTATTCATTCCGCACGTCTGGAGCCTTTGACGGCGGAGAGAAGGAAAGGAGCGTTGCAGCAGAATGAGATTTTCGGATAGCTTTGTCCAAGAGGTCGCCGACCGTACCGACATCGAGGAGCTGGTCGGCCGATACGTCACCTTAAAGCGCAGCGGCTCCAATCTGATGGGTTGCTGCCCCTTCCACAGTGAGAAGACGCCCTCCTTCTCGGTCTCCCCGTCCAAAAAGTTGTTCTATTGCTTCGGCTGTCAGGCGGGTGGAAGCGTGATCACCTTCGTGCAGAAGGCCGAGAATCTGGATTTCCCCGAGGCGGTGGAGTATCTGGCCAACCGTGCGGGCATTCCGCTTCCGCGTGAGAGTGAGGATCCGTCTGCCGAGCGCGGCGTTTCCCGAAAACGCGTGCTGGAGATGAATCTTGAGGCCGCGCGCTTCTTCCGCGCCTGCCTCTTTGATCCGAATATCGGGCGTGAGGGAATGCGCTATTTCCGTGAGGATCGCCGCATGAGCGAAGCCACCGTCAAGCACTTCGGGCTTGGCTACGCCCCAAACAGCTTCAATATGCTCACCGATCATATGCACCGTCGGGGCTATACCGACGAGGAGTTGATCGCGGCCTGCCTGTGCGGAAAAAGCCAAAAAACGGGCAGAGCGTACGATTATTTCCGCAACCGTGTGATCTTTCCGATCATCGATCCCTCGGGCAACGTGGTTGCCTTCGGCGGACGCGTGATGGACGATTCCAAGCCAAAGTACCTCAATTCGTCCGATACGCCCGCTTTTAAGAAGAGCCGACACCTGTTTGCGTTGAACTTTGCCAAGAACGATTGCGCCGAGCGCATGATCCTGTGCGAAGGGTATATGGACGTTATCGCCTTGCACGCCGCAGGCTTTTCCTCGGCGGTGGCAACGCTGGGAACCGCCATTACTCCCGAGCACGCCCGTATTTTTGCGAAGTATACCAAGAAGGTCATCATTTCCTACGATGCGGACGAGGCAGGGCAAAACGCCGCCAAGAAGGCCATGCGCATTCTGGGCGAGGTCGGAATGGACGTTCGCGTGCTCCGCATGAACGGAGCCAAGGACCCGGACGAGTTTATCCGCAAATTCGGCGCGGATCGCTTCCGCCGCCTCCTGGAGGAGAGCAAGACCGGGTTTGAATACCAGACCGAGCGCGTGCTTGCCCGCTACGATCTTTCCCTCGGCAGCGACAAGATCAAGGCGTCGGGCGAGGTTTGCGCCCTGATCGCCGAATATTGGTCCCCCGTGGAGCGAGAGGTCTATCTGGCCCACGCCTCGCAGGCACTGGGGCTTCCCGTTGAGGTGCTTAAGAATTCGGTGGAGCAGATCCGCAGAAAAAACAAGCGCGAGATGGTCGCGCGCGAGAGCCGAGAGGCGCAGGCGAGCGTCAAAAACTTTGGCGACCGCATCAACCCCGAGGCCTCCTCGGATCCCCGTGCCGTTTCGGCAGAGGAGACGGTCCTCGGTCTGCTGGTCATCTTTGAGGAGTACCGCACCGCCGTTGAGCGTGGGGAGGTAAGGCTTCGGGAGGAGGATTTCGTCACCACCTTCCACCGCCGCGTCTTCCGCGCCGTCATGGATCGGCACGCGTCCCCGTCGGGCTTCCGCTTCGAGCTGCTCGGCATGGACTTTGAGCCGGACGAGCTTGGCCGCATCGAGCGCATGGAGATCGCACGTCAGCAGCTTTCGCACAACGGTCCCGAGGTTTTTCGGTCGGCCGTCCGCGTGCTTTCGGAGATCGCCGAGGGCAAGGCAAGATCGGGCGAGGATCTGAACGCGCATCTGGCGTATTTACGTGAGAAAAAAGCAAAATTACATAAAGGAAAGGTTGAAGATAAATGAAGGACGTCAATCTGAAGGAAGAAGAATTGGAGAAGGGAAACGAGAAGGAGCTGCCCGTGACCGATCGCGAGGAGCAGGCAACGGTCGCTCCCCAGCCGGAGAAGAAGCTGGATATGGAGTCCCTGATCGAAAAGGGAAAGAAGGGTAAGCTCTCGGCAGACGATCTGGACGAGGCGATGGAGGAAATGGACTTCGACGCCGAAAGCCTGGATAAGCTCTACGAGACCCTGGAGGACAACGGCATCGCCTTTGAGGCCGAGATGTCCACCGAGGAGATCAGCAAGATCGAGAGCGAGGTCGCCAAGTTCGGCGCGGGCGAGAATATGGAGAAGATCCTCGAGCAGGAGGGACTTTCCATCGACGACCCCGTCCGTCTTTACCTCAAGGAGATCGGAAAGGTTCCGTTGCTGACCACCGAAAAGGAGAAGGAGCTTGCCGAGCGTATGATGGCAGGCGATGAAACGGCCAAGACCGAGCTGGTCGAGGCGAACCTTCGTCTGGTCGTCAGCATTGCCAAGCGCTACGTCGGACGCGGAATGTTCTTCCTGGATCTGATCCAGGAGGGAAATCTGGGTCTGATGAAGGCCGTGGACAAGTTCGATTACACCAAGGGCTACAAGTTCTCGACCTACGCCACCTGGTGGATCCGCCAGGCCATCACCCGTGCCATCGCCGACCAGGCGCGCACCATTCGCATTCCCGTGCACATGGTCGAGACCATTCACAAGGTCTCGCGCTACTCCCGTCAGATGCTCCAGGAGCTTGGCCGCGAGGCGACCGCAGAGGAGATCGGTGAGAAGATGGGCATGAGCGCCGACAAGGTGCGCGAGATCATGAAGATCGCCCAGGATCCCGTTTCGCTCGAGACGCCGATCGGCGAGGAGGAGGACAGCCACCTCGGCGATTTCATTCCGGACGATGAGACCCCCTCTCCCGCAGAGGCTACCTCCACCAACATTCTGCGTGAGGAGCTGGAGCGTCAGCTTCACACCCTGACGCCTCGCGAGGAGCACGTCATCAAGCTTCGCTTCGGCCTTTACGATGGCAGAACGCGCACGCTTGAGGAGGTGGGCAAGGAGTTTGACATCACCCGTGAGCGTATCCGCCAGATCGAGGCAAAGGCGCTCCGCAAGCTCCGTCACCCCAGCCGTGCAAGACATCTCAAGGGCTTTATGGAGTAAGTTTTTCCAAAGAAAAAATTTGGTTCAAACTGCTAAAAGGGAAGGCTTTTTCATAGGCAAAGTGCCGAAAAAACTGACCTTGTGACAAAATTGCGAAGCAAAAACTGTACACTATCACGGGGCTTCGTGAACCCAAGATGAAGAAACGATCGGCAGATCCCGCCAAGCGGGAGTCGGTCACAAAAAATTCACTTGACATCTACCCTAAAATGGTGTAAAATGTATAAGTATTATATTACCCCGTGCTCGCGTGGGCTTACGCGCGCGAGAACGACAACCATTCCTGGAGGAAAAAACATGAAAAAGAGATTGCTTTGTCTGCTGATGAGCTTGGCGATGATCCTTCTTCCGATGCTGACTGCGTGCTCGTCGGATGAGGACCTGGGAGACGCCCCCGCCTCCACCACCCAAAACGCCATGACGCTTACGATGTGGGTCGTTTGCGAGGAGGAGGTTGATCCTGCCGTGGCGGCCGCCGTCAATGCAAAGATCAACACGCTTACCCGTGCAAAGTGCAAGACCGAGCTGGAGATCACCTTCCTGACCGAGGAGGTCTATGAGGAGACTCTGAGACAGGAGATCGAGGCTTATGCCGCAGGGGTCAAGCAGGAGGAGGCCGAGACCACCGACGAGGAGACCGAGGTCGAGACCGCTCCCGAGGTGGAGACCAACGAGGACGGCATCAAGCAGGATGCCTATCCCGAGGCGCGCCCCCATCAGGTTGACATCATCTACATCGCAGGCGAGGATATGTACCTTGACTTTGTGAAGAACGAGTGGCTTGCCGACCTGGAGTCCGAGCTGACCAACTCCGCAAAGAAGATCAAGGAGTATATCTCCACCACGCTTCTGTCCGCCGTTGAGAAGGACGGAGCCGTTTACGCGATCCCCAACAACAACATTATCGGCGAGTACAAGTACATGCTGCTCAACAAGGAGCTGATGGATAAGTACTCCCTGCAGGGCTACTTCAAGCAGGGCAAGATGAACGGCCTCTTCAACGAGTACGTTTACAACTACCTCACGCTGATCTCCTTCTTTGAGGATCCCAATAAGGTGATCCCGATCGACTCCACCTACGAGGAGTGCCTGGATCTTCTGGCTTACTACTGGAATGTGGATCCCGAGAGCTACACGATGCAGGAGCTCAGCAGCTTCTCCGTCTTCGGCCATGCCTACACCAGCGAGGAGGAGCTGACCCGCGGAAGCGTGATGCTGGGCTACAGCAGCCTCTTTGAGAACCAGACCTTCGTGGACAACTACCTGAAGCTGAATCAGTTCCGCTACGGTATGGTGAGCGAGGGCTCCACCGACCTGCGCTTCTCCAGCTTCTACGGTGACGCCGATGCCGAGGGTAAGGATGCCGCCATCCGCTTTGTCAGCGGTGACGCTACCACGCTCCAGAAGCATAACGTGGACGCCAACGGCAACACGCTCAATTATCCCTACGTTACCTACAACGGCGAGGAGTATTACTCCGTCGTGGTTGAGTATCCCACCGCTTCCTCCGAGGACATCTTTGGCAATATGTTCGGCGTTTGCGCCTACTCCAGAGACGTTTCCCGCAGCATGGAGGTCATCACCTACCTCAACACCAACAGCGATTTCCGCAATCTGCTGCAGTACGGTGTAGAGGGTGAGCACTACGATCTGGTCAAGAATGACGAGGGCAACACCGTAGTCAAGCGTCGCACCGACCGCAGTGGCAACGAGCTGTATCAGATGGATATCTACAAGACCGGAAACATCTTCATCGCTTATCCCGAGACCGAGATGGCTCCCGGCATCTGGGAGAGCGGCAAGGAGCAGAACAGAAGCTCCCTGGTTGATCCTCTGCTTGGCTTCAACCTCAAGGAGGTTGCCATGGAGGAGATGGAAGAGGAGAAGTCGGTTTCGATCAGTACTCTTCTTGGCTACAACCTCAGCTATTCCTCCGGCTACTCCAAGGAGGTGCTTTCCACCAACGAGATCCTCAAGAGCTGGATCGAGAGATGTGACGCCGCAGGCAAGAACATCTACGTGCTGCGCACCGTTGAGGCTCCCAGTGCAGCAAACCGCTTCTATACCTATTACGTTTATAACAACATGGGCACTGCCAACGCCGCCTTCACGGTCGAGGCAGGGGAGACCATCACCGAGGAGGTCCTGGATAAGGACGGCACGCCCACCGGTGAGACCAAGCTGGTCGGTGCAAACCTGATCTTCCAGTACACGCAGGATCCCGCGTACGAGACCGCAGACTACGATCTCTCCATCGTGTCGATCCAGACCAGAAGAACCTTTGATCTGAAGCTTTCCTGCGCGATCGGTGAGACCGCCGTGGAGGGTGCCGTATTCGAAAACTACGAGACGGATACCAAGGACGGCTTCGGTGCGCTCGACGTGGATCTTTGGTCCAACGATTTCTATGACGTCGTTCTGCACGCCAACCTTACCCGCCCGATGGTCCTGAACAACAAGATCCTGTATAACTGGGTCATGGATTCCACCGAGCGCAACAACTACGTGCTGACCAGCCAGAGCTCCAAGGATGGCAAGACCACCTACACCTTCGCTTTCCTGCGCAACGTTTCGGTTCTGAGTGAGATGCACATCGCTCCCTACTATACCGACGGCAAGCTGATCTTCAACGTCCAGATCCGCGAGGACGATCAGTACATCGCCGAGGAGCCTGCCGATCAGTACGAGCTGGCTTATCTGACGGTGACCGTGGATGACGCTACCGCTGTTTCCTACAGCATCACCGTTAACGGAGTCAAGTCCGAAGCCATTGAGACCGTTGACGAGAATCCCGATTACCGCGTTTACGGTGATCTCCACGTTGAGCTGGTCAAGTACATGGCACGCCTCAACGCGGAAGTCAACAAGATTCTCAACGCTTGCGATAGCTACACCGATCTGAAGCTTCTGGTCGCTGACCTGCAGCTCCTGCTCTCCACCGCCGGAAGAGCACCTGACATTACCGCCTTCCAGACCGAGGCTGTTCGCGAGATGATCTACACGCTTGCAAACGTTGCTCCTGACGCTACTCCCGGTCAGAAGAACATCGCCGCAAAGGCAGAGCTTTCCACGATCCGCTCCTACATTCGCGAGGCAGTTGCCACCGAGAAGAGCCAGCCCTCCAAGACCGAGGACGGCAAGGAGGTTCTGTGGAACAATATGGAGTCCTACGTCTTCTATTCTTCTCCCAATGCACTCTACTACGCATGGGCAGAGGATAACGGCTATCTCCCCGGTGAGGAGGAGACCGAGACCGATACGGAGGCGCCCGCAGAATAATACGGAATCCTGTTTTGGGGCTATCCCGGGCATTTGCCTTGGGATAGCCCCTTTTTTGCGGGAAATCGCCGAAATCTTGAAAAAGCCCTTGCTTTTGCGCGCAAGTTGTGATACAATAGGAGGGAAAACAGCAGAGAGGATGATCAGTATGTTTGGAGAACAAAAGGTATCGTTTTCGGGCGTTCAGCCCAGCGGAAACCTGACGATTGGAAACTATCTTGGCGCGATCCGCAATTTTAAGGAATATTCGGAGAAGTATAAGACCTTTTACTGCGTGGTCGATCAGCTCGCGATCACCGTGCGCCAGAACCCTGCGGAGCTTCGCCGCAGAACCTATGAGACGCTGGCCCTGTATATGGCCTGCGGACTGGATCCCGAGAAGAATACGCTTTACGTGCAGTCCATGGTGCACGAGCACGCAGAGCTCGCCTGGATCCTCAACTGCTTTACCATGTTTGGCGAGCTTTCCCGCATGACGCAGTTTAAGGACAAGAGCGCAAAGCACGCCGACAACATCAATGCAGGTCTGTTCACCTATCCCACGCTGATGGCGGCGGATATTCTGCTCTATCAGACCGACGTCGTGCCGGTGGGCATCGACCAGAAGCAGCACGTGGAGCTTTGCCGCGATATTGCCGAGCGCTTTAACCAGATCCATCCCGGAACCTTCACCGTTCCCGAGCCCGTGATCGCCAAGTCGGGCATGAAGATCATGTCCTTGGCCGATCCGACCAAGAAGATGAGCAAGTCGGATGAAAACACCAACGCCGTGGTATATATTCTGGACGATCGGGATACAATTATCAGAAAGTTCAAGCGCGCCGTTACCGATTCCGGCTCCGAGGTGCGGTATAGCCCCGATAAGCCCGGTGTGAGCAATCTGATGAGCATTTATTCCTGCTTCACGGGAAAGAGCATGGAGGAGATCGAGCGCGAATTTGAGGGCAAGGGATACGGCGACTTCAAGCTGGCGGTGGGTGAGACCACGGCCGATGCGCTTGCCGCCGTGCAGAGCGAGTACAATCTTCGTCTTGCCGACAAGGCCGCCCTTGAGGCGCAGATGAAGAAGGGTGCTGAGGAGGCCTCCTATTACGCACGCCGTACGCTCTCCAAGGTACAAAAGAAGCTGGGATTCGTTCAGATCCGCTGATGAAAAAACGAAAAAAGAGTTACATACGGGTCCTTGAAGGGGCTCGGGTAACTCTTTTTTTCTATGCGGAGGGAAAACGGATGGACGGCATCGAAAGAGCGGCGCTTGCCGCAATTCTTGTCTGCGGAGCAGCTTTTGCCCTCACGCCTTCGGCGATCGCGCTATCCCTTCGGATGGGAGCCATGGACGTGCCAAGGGATTTTCGCAGAATGCACACGCGGCCGATCCCCCGCGGCGGAGGCGTTGCGATCCTGCTTGCCTTTTTGCTCACGGCGGCGCTCCTTGGCGAGAGGGGAAGGGCGCTTTCCGCACTTTCGGTCGGAGGAGGGGCGATGCTCCTTTTGGGGCTTGCGGACGATCTGTTTACCCTTGGCGCGCGGAGCAAGCTGGTCCTGCAGAGCAGCATCACGCTTGCCGCCTTGCTCCTTGACGGGCGTTTTCGCGGCGTATTTCTGCTTTTGGCGACGATCTGGGTGCTGACCCTGATCAATGCCCATAATTTTATTGACGGCCTGGACGGGCTTTTTGCAGGCTCTGCGGCCATCGAGGGGACGGCGCTTGCCTGCCTTCTGCTTTGGAGAGGGAGGGCGGCAGGATTGCTTTGCCTCGGCCTTGCAGGGGCTTGCCTTGGCTTCCGCTTTTTCAACCGTCACCCGGCACGCGTTTTCGCGGGAGATGCAGGCTCGGAGTGCGTGGGCTTTCTGCTGGGCCTTCTTTCGCTTGAGCTTCTGATCCCGGCGGCGACTGCACTTTCCGCGCTTTCCGTGCTGTTGCTGTTCGGTTATCCGCTCACCGATCTTTCCACGGCGATCCTGCGGCGTCTCTTCAAGGGACAAAGCCCTTTCCTCGCCGATCGCGGACATCTGCATCACCGTCTCTCGGCGGTTGGCTTGGATCAGAAGCATTGCGTGGGCGTTCTGCTCTCGCTTTCGGCCATGCTCTGCACTTGTGCGCTCTTCGTTGGGAATGCCATGCTTTTTCCCTTTTCGCCAACGGTTTGTCTCGGTGGGGCAGTGGGAATTCGTCTGGCCAAGTCTTACGTGGTCAAAAAGGCTTCTTTTTTCGAGAAAATCGGGCGAATTGGTTGACATTTTCCGGTGAATGTGCTATGATGGTCTTATCCCAAATTTTATCCCCGAAAGGAGCATCCCCATGAAGTATCTTCTTCGTAGCTTCGCCCTGATTTTGATGTTGGCCATCATGCTGACGTCCTTTGCCGGATGTGTCACAGATCCCAACGCCAACATACCCGAAACCGAGCCTGAGACCGATCCTCTGCCTCCTGCAGAGATCGTTCCAATCCTTGAGCGTTACCCCTATACGCTGACGCAAGCGGATTACGATACCTTCGTCACCCTGATGGACGAATGCCGCGCGCTGCTTCTGCCCGATGGCAACGATACCGCCGCGATCGAGGCTAAGCTCGAGGAAATGATTGAGCAGTACTACCACATTGAGACCCAGGTGATGATGATCCGCCTGGAGACCGACGTTGACACCAAGGACGAGGCACTCTCCGATGAGTATCTCTTTGCCTTTGGTATGCTGACCGACGCCTTTGACCTCTATCAGCAGCTCTGTAAGGACGTGGATGACTCCACCTCCGCCTACCGTGAGACCTTCTTTTCGGATTGGACCGCGGAGGAGCTTGAGGAGATGCGCAACTATACTCCCGAGCAGATGGAACTGGAGAATCAGCTGGAGGACGTCAAGTCCGAGTACCGTATGTTCAGTGATTCGGAGATCCTGTTCAAGACCGGTGAGATCTATCTGCAGGTTATTGATCTGAACAACCGATTGGGACAGCTCAACGGCTATGACAACTATGTGGAGTATGCCTATGCCGAGGTCTATGACCGTGATTATAAGCCCGAGGATATGGTTGAGATGCGTGCCTACGTCAAGGAGCATCTGGTTCCTCTGCTTGGCATTCTGCACGCAGATTTCAACGCTTCGCTCAACTGGCTCAGCGAGTCGGATTACAACTTCCTGATCGAGTTTATGTATTCGGACTATGACACGATCGGCTCTACCGCGTTTGAGGATTACATGAAGCTTCTGCCTGAGGAGATCAGCGGAGCAATGCTCAACGCCATTGAGGGCAAGAATACCGTTTTCTCCGACGAGAAGAATTCCAACCCGGGTGCTTATGCCACCTATCTGAGCGGTCAGGAGCACCCCATGTGCTACTTCGGCCCCGGATACCAGGATATGCTCACCGTTCTGCACGAGCTCGGACACTACAGCGCGATGCTGATCAACGAGGGCTTTGACGGCTCGATGGATATTGCCGAGACGCATTCGCAGGGCAACGAGTATCTCTTCCTCTCCTATCTGTACACCAAGAGACATTCTGCCACCTACGACGTGCTCATCAAGTACCGCCTTTTCAGCGAGGTGCTGACTGTGGTCATGTCCACTATTCTGGATGAGTTTGAGCAGTACGTTTACACGCACGAGATCGAGGATCCTGCCGAGCTTGACGAGATCATGAAGCAGATTCGTGACTCCTATATTTCGCAGGATAAGCTGGATACCTACGGTGTGATCGACCTTAACGAGTATTGGAAGCGCGTGGCTATCGATCAGGAGTGCTACTATATCAGCTACGGCGTTTCTGCGCTTGCCGCCATGCAGCTTTACGGCGTGGCCCTTGAGGACTTTGATCAGGCCGTTGAGGCATATTCTGTTATCGTTCACGCTCCCATGGAGGCACTTGGCTTCATGGCGACGCTTGAGAAGGCAGGACTGATGTCTCCCTTCGACGAGTCTCTCTACGAGATGCTTCCCACCCTCAGACCCGAGGCCTAATCGAAAACAGAGATGAACACCGTAAAGATCGAGAAGCAAAACACCAAAATGGTGGCGCACAGAGGCCTTTCGGGCCTTGAGCGCGAGAACACCTGCATGGCCTTTGTGGCGGCAGGGAACCGCTCCTACTGGGGCATTGAGACCGACGTTCACGTCACCGCCGACGGCGAGCTGATCGTGTTTCACGATGACACCACCACGCGCTGCACCACCGAGCGGACCGACTTCACTGTTGAGCAAACGGATTTTGCCACGCTGCGCGCGCTGGAGCTTTCCGAGTGGCAGGGAAATACACCCAAGCGCATTCTGCAGATGCCCACACCCGAGGAGTACGTGGAGATCTGCAAGAAGTACGAGAAGGTATGCGTCCTGGAGCTGAAGAACCCCATGACGCGAGAGGCCATTGAAAAGGTGATCGACCGCATTCGTGCGCTGGACTACCTGGATCAGACGGTCTTCATTTCCTTCTGCTGGGAAAATCTCGTGACGGTTCGCGAGCTTCTTCCGGAGCAGTCGGTGCAATTTCTGTTCGGGAGCTTCACCGAGGAGCTGATCCGGCAGATCATCGACAATCGATTTGACGTGGACATTTACCACAAATCCCTGACCAAGGAGCTGGTTGACCGCTTCCACGCGGCAGGCCGCACCGTCAACGTCTGGACGGTAAACGATCCCGAAGACGGCAAAAAATACGCCTCCTGGGGCGTGGATTATATCACGACCAACATTCTGGAATAAAAAAACGAAGAAGCCGGATCTACGATTCGGCTTCTTTTTTCGTATGCTCCCAGTGGGTGAGAATTTTAGAGTTAGGGGTGCATTTTCCTATAAGGGTTTGCACCCATTTTTTAATCAACGAAAATACAAGTAATGTTGTTACTTATCAAAAATAGCTTTTTCAATTTTATCTATATTGTTTTTTACCATTTCAGCATAATAATCCACGGTTTCTATCGGGGAAAGTGATTTTATATCCTCCACGCCAATCCCAAGAAAAGCATTTATATTCTTTCGCTTATCACTCTCAAAGCCATTATCTGAAATAACAACTTCAAAAGCAAAAGGAGAGAAAGAAGTGTTAAAGCTATATACTTCAATCTGCGCCGTTCCTTTAACGAAAATAAATTCTTCTTCGCCGCCGCGATTATAATATTTGCACTCATATCCTTGCTCTATGAGAAAGAAAAATTTATTTTCTATGTACTTTTTTGAGTCCTTCTCAAAAGGATTTCGTCTTCTAAATAAACACATTTTCGACACTCCTTGTTATATCTTCTTACCACGGCGCAGATCGTTGATTTTTCTTTCAACCTCTGCACAATCGGCTACAAAACCGTATTTGTATTTTTTCGTTTTGGTTTTAATCGTAATCGTTCCCCAAGTATAGTCAACTCGATGATTCCACGCTTCAAACGAGGACACCTCGGTTATATCACGCAAGAAAATTACAATGCCCCTCGGCAATATAAGGTTTCTATTTTCGTCAAGTGCTATAATCACAGACGGAACGGTGAAATACCAAACGACAAATCCAACGCAACCGACCGCGAGAATTGCACCCATAAACAGCAGGATTTTTATATCAAAGACTATGCCGAGTATGAGCAATCCCACACCGAGCAGAGTCAGGAGCATAAACAAAACGCCTGCGCTATGCTTTTTCTTTGCAATTACTTTTTCCATATTTCACTCAAGCCTTATTTATTTTTTTGCTAACCGTTTCACCAACCAAAAAACCAAGCCCAAAACGGCTACAACAACTGCTGCTATCCAAAAGCTATGTATGCCATACGGCGACGGAAGATTAAAGTAGCCATATACAGCAAACAGCACATATAGTACAATCGCTATTAGGAAGTCTTTAATTATTGTCTTTTTCATAGTTAGTCCTTTTCACCATCCGACGGGGAATTTTCAAGATAGATAATCTCTTTATTCAA
>JAFWAA010000050.1 GCA_017507905.1 Clostridia bacterium
GCGATGAGCTTCCTCCCGGCGTGAACAAGGTCGTTCGTGTCTACGTTGCTCAGAAGAGAAAGATCTCGGTGGGGGACAAAATGGCAGGACGCCACGGTAACAAGGGTGTCGTTTCCCGCATTCTTCCCCCCGAGGATATGCCCTTCCTGCCGGACGGAACGCCCCTGGATATCGTGCTCAACCCCCTGGGCGTGCCTTCCCGTATGAATATCGGACAGGTGCTTGAGGTCCACCTCGGCATCGCCGCAAGAAAGCTCGGCTGGAAGATCATGACCCCCGTCTTCGACGGCGCAAACGAGAAGGACATTCTCGAGTGCCTCAAGGAGGCAGGTCTGCAGAGAGATATGTTCCCCTTGGAGAACCCCGAGGGCAAGGATCTCTACGAGGAGATCACCGACGAGCAGACCGGTGTCAAGACGCTGCGTACCCTCTCCATGGAGGAGCGTGCCGACGAGGAGCTGATGAGCCGTCTGCGCGCCGAGAAGCGTCTGAAGATCCTGGACGGCAAGACCATTCTCTACGACGGCCGCACGGGCGAGCCCTTCGACAACCCCGTTACCGTCGGTGTCATGTACTACCTCAAGCTGCACCACCTGGTAGACGACAAGATCCACGCGCGCTCCAACGGTCCGTACTCGCTCGTCACGCAGCAGCCTCTGGGCGGTAAGGCTCAGTTCGGCGGCCAGCGCTTCGGTGAGATGGAGGTCTGGGCTCTGGAGGCGTACGGCGCTGCTTACACGCTGCAGGAGATCCTGACCGTCAAGTCGGACGACATCAACGGACGTCGCCGCGCTTACGAGGCGATCATCAAGGGACAGAACATTCCCACGCCCGGCGTGCCCGAGTCCTTCAAGGTCCTGGTCAAGGAGCTGCAGTCGCTGGCTCTGGACGTTCGCGTGCTGGATAAGCAGGGCAACGAGATCGAGCTGTCTCAGCTTTGCCAGGAGGAGGATGCCGCTCCCGTAAGAGGTGCGGACGCCGATGCGATCGACGCGGTCCTCAACCAAAGAGTGGCAGACGATGCTCTCCGCCAGTCCTTCCTGATGGAGGATGAGGACGGCAACCTCGAGGAGGAGGAGAGCGAGGAGGACGAGTACTTCGATCAGCTGGAGGATCTAGGCTTTGACGGCGCAGATTACGCTGACGAGAACGAGTGATCATCTCAACACAAGAGCTTCGGAGGGGCAGGAGCAATCCCGCCCGTCCGGATCCCTCCCGATCAGGTGAGGGAGTAACGTATATAGAAAGGATACATGGTTAATCACTGTGGGGCATAACGAATTTTATTCCATTAAAATCGGTCTGGCTTCTCCGGATATGATCCGTGAGTGGTCGTATGGCGAGGTCAATAAGCCCGAGACCATTAACTACAGAACGTTGAAGGCCGAGGTTGGAGGTTTGTTCTGCGAACGGATCTTTGGCCCGACCAAGGACGGTGCTTGCATGTGCGGAAAGTATAAGAACTCGCACAGCAAGGAGGTGATCCGCTGCGAGAAGTGTGGTGTGGACGTCACCACCAAGAAGGTACGCCGCGAGCGGATGGGACACATCGAGCTTGCATCCCCCGTTTCCCATATTTGGTATTTCAAGGCCGTGCCTTCCCGTATGGCACTGGTTCTGGATATGTCGCCCAAGGCCCTGGAGCAGGTGCTGTATTTTGCCGAGAACGTCGTTCTGGATCCCGGCAACACCTCGCTCGAGAGAGGTATGGTGCTGACCGAGAAGCAGTACGTGGAGTACCGCGAGCTGTATGGCAACGAGTTCCGCGCAGGCATGGGTGCCGAGGCGATCAAGGAGCTGCTTGCCGGCATTGACATTGAGGCACTTTCCGCATCGCTTAAGGAGGAGCTTGCCAATGCATCGGGTCAGAAGAAGACCCGCGTAATTAAGAGACTGGAGGTCGTAGAGGCCTTCCGCAAGTCGGGCAATCATCTGGATTGGATGATCCTGGACACGGTCCCCGTGCTTCCCCCCGACATTCGACCCATGGTCCAGCTGGACGGCGGACGCTTTGCTTCCTCCGACCTCAACGAGCTGTACCGCAGAGTTATCAGCCGCAACAACCGTCTCAAGAAGCTGATGGAGATCCGCACGCCCGAGATCGTCATTCGCAACGAGAAGAGAATGCTGCAGGAGGCTGTTGACGCTCTGATCGACAACGGCAAGAGAGGCAAGCCCGTCACGGGTCCCTCCAACCGTCCCCTCAAGTCCCTGTCTGAGATGCTCAGAGGTAAGCAGGGACGCTTCCGCCAGAACCTTCTGGGTAAGCGCGTAGATTATTCCGGCCGTTCGGTTATCGTCGTCGGCCCGAACCTCAAGATCTACCAGTGCGGTCTGCCCAAGGAGATGGCCATTGAGCTCTTCAAGCCCTTCGTCATCAAGAGGCTGGTGGAGATGGGCAAGGCGACCAACGTTAAGGACGCGCAGAAGAAGATCGACCGTGCGTACGATCCTGCAAATGCACCCGTTTGGGACGCCCTCGAGAACGTGATCAAGGAGCACCCCGTGCTGCTCAACCGTGCGCCCACGCTGCACCGTCTGTCCATTCAGGCCTTCGAGCCCGTTCTGGTCGAGGGTAGAGCGATCAAGCTGCACCCGCTGGTCTGCCCTGCATTCAACGCAGACTTCGACGGCGACCAGATGCCGGTTCACGTTCCGCTTTCTGCCGAGGCACAGGCCGAGGCACGCTTCCTCATGCTTTCTGCAAACAACCTGCTCAAGCCCATGGACGGTAAGGCCGTTACGGTGCCTTCGCAGGATATGATCCTCGGTTCTTACTATCTGACGATGGAAAAGGACGGCGAGCCGGGTGAGGGCGGATGCTTCCGCGATTTCAACGAGGCAATGTGCGCTTACCGCAACGGCCTGCTCGGCCTGCACGCCAAGATCCACGTGCGCGTGTTCAAGGAGATCGACGGCGAGATGAAGTCCGCCGTGATCCAGACCACGCTGGGACGTCTGATCTACAACGATCCGCTGCCCCAGAACCTTGGCTTTGTGGACAGAAGCAAGCCCGAGAACCTCTTCAAGCTTGAGGTCGAGTTCGTCATCAAGAAGAAGCAGCTGGGTCAGATCATCGACCGCTGCATTCGCAACAACGGTCCTGCCGTTTGTGCAAAGATGCTGGACGACATCAAGGCAATGGGTTACCAGTATTCCACGAGAGCATCCTTCTCCATCTCGGTCTACGATATGACCATTCCGAAGGAGAAGCCCGAGCTGATCGAGGCTGCCCAGAAGCAGGTCGACGTGCTCAACGAGTACTACAAGATGGGTCTGTTCTCCAACGAGGAGCGCTACAACGCCGTGATCAAGCTGTGGGATAAGACCACCAACAACGTGACCGCAGCCCTGCAGAACTGCTTCAGCCAGTTCAACCCGATCAAGATCATGTCGGATTCGGGAGCCCGCGGATCCATCGCACAGATGCGTCAGCTGGCCGGTATGCGCGGACTGATGTTCGCGACGAACGGCCGCACCATCGAGATCCCGATCAAGTCCAACTTCCGCGAGGGTCTGAATATCCTGGAGTACTTCATGGGTGCAAAGGGATCGCGTAAGTCCCTGTCGGATACCGCACTGCGTACCGCAGACTCGGGTTACCTGACCCGCCGTCTGGTCGACGTTTCGCAGGACGTGATCGTTCGCGAGGTCAAGTGTGACACCACCAAGGGTGCTTGGGTCAACGATATCATTGACGAGAAGGACAAGAACGTCCTTGAGCCTCTGGCCGACCGTATCATCGGCAGATTCACCATGGGTCCGATCATTCACCCCGAAACGGGCGAGGTCATTCTCGAGGACGATCAGATGATCACCGAGGAGGTCGTGGAGCAGATCGAGGCCGCAGGCATTCACAGCGTGCATATCCGCACCGTGATCCAGTGCCATGCAAAGCACGGTATCTGCGCACACTGCTACGGTGCTGACCTGGCCAACGGCAAGCTGGTCAACGTGGGCGAGGCCGTCGGTATCATCGCGGCACAGTCCATCGGTGAGCCGGGTACTCAGCTGACCATGCGTACCTTCCACTCGGGCGGTGTCGCAGGATCGGATATTACCCAGGGTCTGCCCCGTGTCGAGGAGCTGTTCGAGGCACGTCAGCCCAAGAAGTCTGCCATCATGAGCGAGGTACGCGGAAGCGCGCACATCGGCATGGCAGAGAATTCCAACATTCACGTGGTTACCATTCATCCCGATGCCGAGCAGCCTGAGGGCGTTGCGGCAGAGGTGAAGGAATACCAGATCCCCTACGGCACCAAGCTGACCATCATCGAGGGCCAGCATCTGGAGGTCGGTGAGGCCATGACCGAGGGCAACAAGGCTCCCGCAGATATCATGCGGATCCTGGGTCTTGACGCGGTCTACGAGTACCTCATCAAGGAGATCCAGAAGGTCTACCGCTCGCAGTCCTGTAACGTCAACGACAAGCACGTTGAGATCATTGCGCGCCAGATGACCAGAAAGATGCGCATCGAGGAGAGCGGCGACACCGAGCTGCTCGTCGGCTCCGTTGTAGATATGATGGAGCTCGAGGAGGCCAACAGCGCTGTTGACGCCAGAATCGAGGCAGGCGAGACCGGACTTGCACACGCCACCGCAAGTGCAGTGCTTCTCGGTATCACCAAGGCATCTCTACAGACCGAGTCCTTCCTGTCGGCAGCGTCCTTCCAGGAGACCACCAAGGTGCTTACCGAGGCGGCCATCCGCGGAAAGGTCGACCGTCTGCTCGGCCTGAAGGAGAACGTCATCATCGGTAAGCTGATCCCTGCCGGAACGGGCATGGATTGCTACAAGGGTGTTGGCGTCCGCGCAGTCGAGACCGAGGCAGAGGCCCCCGTTGAGGAGCCCGAGACCGAGGCCGTCTGAGCCCCAATTGCATAAAAAAACGACCCCCGTGTTGGCAAATTGGCTGACACGGGGGCTTTTTTTGGCATAGAATGGAGGGAGGAAGGGAGGAGTGCTGCGAATGCGGAAGGAATTTGCTTCGCTTGCCCCGGAGGAATACGGGGCGCTGGATTTTCGTCCGGCACGGGATTGGATGCTGATCGGTGTGGGAGACGGGGAGGGGGAAAATCTGATGACGGCCTCCTGGGGCGGCTTTGGCTTTGCGTGGGGAAGGCCGATCGCGCTTTGCCTGATCCGTCCCGAGCGATACACGCACGGTCTGCTTTTGCGGGAGCGGCGGCTTTCGCTCTCCTTTTTGCCAAAGGAGCATCACGAGGCGATGCGGCTTTGCGGCACGCTGAGTGGGCGCGAGGGCAACAAGAGTTTACGCGCGGGGCTGCACTGCGTGCGCAAAGGGAATGTCCCGTACCCCGAGGAGGCCGACACGGTCTTGCTCTGCCGCCTGCTGTACGCCGAGGGAATGAAGAAGGAGGACTTTTGCGACGCGTCGCTCCTGCCTCGCTTTTATGCCGAGGGCGGACTGCACACGCTTTTTCTCTGCGCGGTGGAGGAGGTCCTGGTCAATCGCGAGAGCTGAAAAAAGGAAGAAAAAAAGCCCCCGTATGCGCGTTTTCGGAAGAAAACAAGCATACGGGGGTGCGTTTAACAGGGAACGCACGAAGGTCGCCGAAGGTTTTCTTTGGCGGCCCTTTCGTCTTACGGCTCGGAAAGTGCTTCCGCCTCGCGGAGCAGAAGCGCAAGCGCGCGCAGGATCACGGCCTCGCGGATCTCCGTTCGCGTCGCGTCGGTTGGTGCAGAGAAGCGCTCGGCAAAGCACGCGCGCGGCGAAGCGATGCCGATATAGACCGTGCCCACGGGATCCTTCTCCGTTCCGCCTCCCGGGCCTGCGTAGCCCGTGGCCGAAACGGCAAGGCTTGCCCCCGTTCGCTCGCGAATGCCCTCGGCCATGGCCTTGGCGCAGGGGGCGCTTACGGCGGTATGGGCGTCGAGCAATTCCTGCGGAACGCCAAGCAGGGTCTTCTTCATGCCGTCGGTATAGGTCACGGCGCCGCCGAGGAAGACGGCCGAGCTTCCGGGAAGCTCGGTGAGCGCCTTGGCAATGCCTCCTCCCGTGCAGGATTCGGCGGTGGCGATCGTTTTTTTGGCGTCGAGCAGGGCTCTACAAAGGGCGCGGATCTGCTGATCGTGCTGTGTCATGGTCTGCCTCCAAATTTTACGGGGTGATCAAAAAAACGAGGGGGAGCAGGATCTGCTTCCCCTCGCGATGCTTTCCCTTAAGGGAATCAGTTCTGCGTGGTGACGTGAACGTCGAGCTGGTTGAAGGGAACCTCGATGTTCTCGGCAACAAAGCGATCGTTGATGCTCTTGAGCAGGTCGAAGTTGACCGTCCAGTAGTCCTCGGACTTGGCCCATACGCGGAGGGTGAAGTCCAGGGAGCTTTCATTCTGCTTGGAGAGACGGGAGAAGGGCTCGGGATCCTTGAGGACGAGCTCGTGCTTTGCAGCCTCCTCTAAGAGAATGGTGTTGACGCGGCTGACGTCGGTGCCGTAGGCTACGCTGAAGGTGAAGTCCACGCGGCGGATGTCGTAGGCCGACATATTGATCACGGAGGAAGCCATTACGGTTCCGTTGGGAATGGTGACCTGGCGGTTATCGGGGGTGCGCATCACGGTGTAGAAGATGCCGATATCCTCGATGGTGCCCGAGTGACCTGCGGTCTCAACGAAGTTGCCGATCTTGAAGGGCTTGAAGAGGAGGATCATGATGCCGCCTGCGAGGTTGCTGAGCGAGCCCTGCAGAGCAAGACCGACAGCCACGCCGGCAGAGGCGATCACGGCCACGACCGAGGCCATGGGAACGCCGAGAATGGCGATCACGGTCACGATCATCACGATGTTGAGCGCGATGTTGAGGAAGTTCATCAGGAAGTGTGCCACGGTGACCTCGGTCTTTTGCATAGCCTTGGACTTGCGAACGGCCTTCATGATGAATTTGATGAGGAAGTGTCCGATAATGAGGGTGAGAATGGCGCCGATCAACTTGCCGCCAACGTTGGTGGCGAGTGCGACGAGATTATCCCACAGGGATTGCAGAGTTTCTTCCATAGGTAAAAAGGTCCTTTCCTAAAAATAATATTTTGGTACGCTCTTATTGTAGCATGGAAGGCCGATCTTGTAAAGCGCGGACGCAGATTGTTTACAAAATTCATGCATTTTTTTGCGTCCGCTCCTCATTTTCGGGCAATCCTTGCGCTGTCTTACTGAAAGGTGTCGCGGTAGGAGGCGATGGCGTCAAAGACGATGCGCTGGGCGATCTCGGGACCAAAGAGCGACTTGACGGCGGTCTGCTTGTTCTCCAGCTGCTTGTAGACGCTGAAGAAGTGCATGATCTCGTCAAAGACGTGGGGCGGCAGCTCGTCGATGGAGCGAATGCCGAGGTACGTGGGATCGGAGAGGGGAAGGGCGATGATCTTGTCGTCCATCTTTCCGTCGTCCAGCATGCGCATCACGCCGATGGGGTAGACGCGGATCAGCGTCAGGGGATAGACCGGCTCGGAGCAAAGGACGAGCACGTCCAGAGGGTCTCCGTCGTCGGCATAGGTGCGCGGAATAAAGCCGTAGTTTGCGGGGTAGTGGGTGGAGGTGTAGAGAATGCGGTCAAGCTTTAAGAGGCCGGTGTATTTGTCCAGCTCGTACTTGCATTTGCTTCCCTTGGGGATCTCGATCACGGCCTCAAACTCCTGGGGCGTGATGCGCGAGGGATCCATATCGTGCCAAATATTCATCAGAAGAACCTCCTTTTTTGGATAGGGTATCGTTTCGTTGCTTCTTACTTGACGTACTCAAATTCAAAGCCGTAGAGGGATACGGTGTCGCCGTCGCGGCAGCCCTTCTTCTCAAGTTCGGCAAAGACGCCGCTCTTTTCCAGCACGCGCTGGAAGAAGTTGAGCGACTCGTAGTCGCTGAAGTTGATCTGCCCCATCAGGTTCTTGAGCCACTCGCCCTCCACGTGATAGGTGTCATTCTCGCGGCGGATCACGGTCTCCTTGCCGCCGCCCGCGTAGGCGTCCTCCTCGGCGCGTTCGCCCTCGTAGACGCGCATGGGGGGAAGCTCGCGCAGACGCTCGGCCACGAAGGCGATCACGGTGTCGAGGTTTTCTCCCGTAGCGGCGGAAACGTAAAAGAGGGGGCAGCCAAGGCTCTTAACGTAGGCCTCAAAGGCGGCAACGTCCACGACCTCGCGGTCCAAGGCGTCGGTCTTGTTGGCCAGAATGATCTGGGGGCGCTCGGCAAGCTCGGGGCTGTACCGTGCAAGCTCTTGGTTGATGGTCTTGAGATCCTCCACGGGATCGCGCCCCTCAAAGCAGGAGATGTCCACCACGTGCAGCAGCAGACGGCAGCGGTCCACGTGCCGCAAAAAGGCGTGACCAAGCCCCGCGCCCTCCGACGCGCCCTCGATCAGTCCCGGGATATCGGCGGCCACAAAGCCGCTCTCGCCTCCCGTGCGGACCACGCCGAGATTGGGGGAGAGGGTGGTGAAGTGGTAGTCGGCGATCTTGGGCTTTGCCGCGCTGATGCGGGCGAGGATCGAGGATTTTCCCACGCTGGGGTAGCCGATGATGCCAACGTCGGCCAGCATCTTCAGCTCCAGGATCACTTCCTTTTCCTCCCCCTCCGTGCCGTTCTTGGCAAACATGGGCACCTGTCGGGTGGGGGTGGCAAAATGGCGGTTGCCCCATCCTCCGCGGCCGCCTCGGCAGGCCACGTAGTCGGCGCCGCCGTTCTCGGACATATCGTGCAGAATGCGTCCGTCCGCGGCGTTGCGGATCAGGGTTCCCGGGGGAACGAGGATCACGAGATCTTCGGCTGTCGCACCGTGGAATTTCGCTCCCTTGCCGTCTCCGCCGCGACCTGCGACGAATTTATGCTTGTAGCGGAAGGCGAGCAGGGTGTTCGATCCCTCGTCCACGCGGAAGACGACGTTTCCGCCGTGTCCTCCGTCGCCGCCGTCGGGACCGCCCGCGGCAACGTATTTTTCGCGGCGGAAGGAGACGGCACCGTTGCCGCCGTCCCCGGCCTTGATATAAATCTTGACGTTATCGACGAACATAGAATGCTCCTTTTTGGGAAGAATGATACGCAGCGCTTATTCGGCGTCGTCGCCCTTCTGGCGAATGATGATCTTGATGGGCGTGCCGTGGAAGCCAAAGGTCTCGCGCAGGCAGTTTTCGATGAAGCGCTGGTAGGAGAAGTGGAAGAGCTCCACGCTGTTGCAGAAGATGACGAAGGTGGGAGGCGCCACCGAGATCTGCGTCATGTAGTAGATCTTGAGGCGGCGTCCCTTGTCGGACGGGGGCTGAACGCGGATCATGGCCTGGCCAAGCACGTCGTTGAGCACGCCCGTGGAGACGCGCAGAAGCGACTGGTTGTGCACGAACTTGATGCGCTCAAAGAGGTCGCGCACGCGCTGTCCCGTCTTGGCGGAGACGTAAACGATGGGGGCGTAGGGCATATAGGCGAGTGCGGTACGGATCTTCGCGTTGAACTCGTTGACGGTGGAGTTGTCCTTCTCGATCAGATCCCACTTGTTGACCACGATGATCACGGCCTTGCCCGCCTCGTGCGCGATGCCCGCGATCTTCTCGTCCTGCTCGGTGATGCCGGTCTCGGCGTCGATCAGGAGCAGGCAGACCTGGGCCCTCTCCACCGCCATATGGGCGCGGAGAACGCTGAAATGCTCGATGCGGTCGTTGATCTTGGATTGGCGGCGAATGCCTGCCGTGTCGATAAAGGTAAAGGCGCCGACCTCGTTCTCCAGTCGCGTGTCCACGGCGTCGCGCGTGGTGCCTGCGATGTTGGAGACGATCAAGCGGTTCTCGCCGATGAGCTTGTTGATGATGGAGGATTTGCCCGCGTTGGGCTTGCCGATGACGGCCACGTGAATGCTGTCGTCCTCGGTCTCCTCCGCCTGCCACTCACCAAGGGCGTCGATGCAGGCGTCGAGCAGATCTCCCGAGCCGCTGCCGTGAATGGAGGATACGCCGATGGGCTCTTGGTCAAAGCCAAGCTCGTAGAACTCATAGAACTCCATGGGCGGCCGTCCTACGCTGTCACACTTGTTGATGCAGGGCACGATGGGCTTGCCGCTCTTTTTGAGCATGATGGCGATGTCGCGGTCGCTGGCGGTAAGTCCCGTGCGGACGTCGCACATGAAGATGATCACGTCTGCCGTGTCGATGGCGAGCTGTGCCTGCACGCGCATCTGCGAAAGAATGACGTCGTCGGTCTTGGGCTCAATGCCTCCCGTGTCGATCACGGTCAGCTTTTTGCCGCGCCACTCGGTCTCGCCGTAGATGCGGTCGCGCGTAACGCCGGGGGTGTCCTCCACGATGGAGCGACGCTCCCCGATCAGCTTATTGAATAACGTGCTTTTGCCAACGTTGGGGCGTCCCACGATGGCGATGATCGGATTTGCCATATCTGTTTTCTCTTTACTCCTTTTCTTCCAATCCCAGAAGCGCCTGCAAAAATTCGGCGCCGTCGTTGCGGCAGGGACGGCAGGGAATGCCGCCGAGCGCCAGGGAAAGCTCCATGGGTGTCATATCGTCCAAAAAAATATCCTCGTCTGCCTTGAGCATGGCCGCAGGGAAGAGCAATTCGTCGCCCAGCGCCTCGCCGCGCAGCTGCTCTGCCACGTCCCGACCGGTCAGGAGCCCCGCCACGGTCACGCTCTCGCCGAAGAAGTGATTGACGATGGGGCGGACGCGCACGGTCAGTCCCGGCACGGCGGCGGAGAGCGCATCGGCAAGCTTTTGCAGATGCTTTGCGGCGGCCACACCCGTGGCCACGGTCACGGTGCGGGGAAGGCGTGCCTCCTCCAAAAGCTCCTTGAGGAAGGAAAGCTCCAGGGAGAACTCCTCGGCAAAGGAGGTCAGCATGCCAACGCCGTTTTCAATTTGGGAATAGCCCTCGTAGTAGTCCTCCTCGGGCAGAGGAAGCCCTGCGCGGACGTAAAATTCGTCGGCGCAGAAGAAGAGGCGCGAGCCGTAGCGGGAGAGGCATTCCTTGCCAAAGGCGTCCACCTGCGCGATCACGCGGGCGCATTCCTCGGGGGAGAAGGCCTCAAGCGGCGTGAGCCCCTCGCGGTGTCGGGTCAGACCCACGGGCACGATGGCGCAGGAGCGCAGAGCGGGGAAGTAGGCGGCAAGATCGCGCATGGTGCGGTCAAGCTCCTCTCCGTCGTTCCAGCCCTTGCAGAGCACGATCTGGGTGCAAAGCACGATCCCCGCGTCTGCCATGGTGCGCAGATAGCGCAAAACGTCGCCCGCGCGCTTGTTCTTCATCATCTTCACCCGAAGCGCGGGATTGGTGGTGTGCACCGATACGTTGACGGGGGAGATGTGCATGGTGAGAATGCGTTGAATATCCTCGTCCGAGAGGTTGGTCAGGGTCACGTAGTTGCCGTGCAGGAAGGAGAGACGGTCGTCGTCGTCCTTAAAATAGAGCGTCTTGCGCATTCCCTCGGGGAGCTGATCGATGAAGCAGAAGACGCAGGCGTTGCGGCAGGAATGCTTTTCGTCCATCAGCGGGGTCTCAAATTCGAGACCGATGTCCTCGTATTCGCCCTTGCGAAGCGTGACCGTGTAGGGTGCGCCGTCGCGAAGCAGTGCGAGCGTGACGTGCGTGTCGGTCAGGTAGAAGCGGTAGTCCAGAACGTCGCGAATGGAATGCCCGTTAATGCTCTCGAGAATATCCCCCGCGCGCACGCCCTGTCTTGCGGCCGCGCTCTCCCGCGTGACCAATGCGATCTTGACCATGCTTGCGTCACCTCCTTGCGTCATGCTGAAGATCCCATACTTATTCATCTTATTCTATCACACATTTTGCGAAAAGTCAACCGATTCTGTGCAAAAGGAGGGGGAGAAAGAGGCGCAAAACGCATAAACTCCCGAAAAAAAGTGTCAAATCCCTTGCAAAACGGGGCGTTTTGGTGTATGATATAGGGTGATATGCAAAACCGACCGAGCAAAAGCGGAGGAAAGGAGGAGCGCTTATGCCAAAGACCTATACCCTTACGGGGACCACGGGCACGGGGAAGAACGTAAGCCTTCCCGTGCGCATTCTGCACACCGACAAGTTCAAGGCGGGTATGCTCTCGCTCTCCTGCGCGCTCCCGATCAGGAGTCGGGACTCCTGGATGCTGGCGCTCCTGTTGGCCGTTTTGCGCCGCGGAACCGAAAAATATCCCTCCCTGGCCGCGATCAATCAGCGGCTGGACACGCTCTTCGGCACGGAGATCTCCATTCGGAACTTCTATCGGGGAGACCTGCAGGTCATCGGCTTTGCGGCCGAGCTGCTGGACGACGCCTACCTGCCCGAGGGCTCGGAGCCTCTGATGGAGGACGTGCTTGAGCTGCTCTGCCAGATCCTGTTCCACCCTCTGCTCGACGAGGAGGGTTGTCTGCTCTCGCGCTACGTGGAGAGCGAGAAGCAGCTGCACTGCGATCAGATCCGCGCGCGCAAGAACCATCCGCGCGCCTACGCCGCCGAGCGTCTGCGCGAGCTTCTCTATTCCGAGGAGCCCATCGGCATCTCCGCCTACGGCAGTGAGGAGGAGGTCATGGCGGTCACGCCGCGCGAGCTGACCGCGTTCTGGAAGCGGATCCGTCAGCGCTTTCTGCCCACCTGCTTTTATATCGGCGCCGCTCAGCCCGACGCGGTCCTGCACGCCCTTTCCGCACGCCTTTTGCCCGAGCTTTCGGGAAAGGGGCAGGAGGCGGTCTCGCCCTTTTCCTCGGTTGCCCCTGTGCGCGAGGTGCGCCGCACGGAGGAGACGCTTGCCGTATCCCAGGGACAGCTGGCTCTGGGGCTTCGCACCGAGATCACGGCAAGAGATCCGCGCTTTTACGCCATGGCGGTCTATCAGGAGATCCTCGGAAGCTCTCCCATTGCCAAGCTGATGATGAACGTGCGCGAGAAGCACAGCCTTTGCTATTCCTGCTCCTCGGCCTACAATTCCTACAAGGGCTCGATCCTGATCCTTTGCGGACTGAAGAACGAAAGCCGCGAGAAGGCCGAGCGCGAGATCCTGCGCCAGGTTGAGGATATTGCCAAGGGGCAGATCAGCGACGCCGAGTTTTCAGGAGCCCTGGCTTCTCTTGAGAACGCCTACCGCCGCATCGAGGATAGCCCCTCGGCCATGGAGCAATACTACTACGGCCGCGCGCTTGCCGACGCGGAGATCTCCCCCGAGGAGCTTCGCCGCCGCCTTGCGTGCGTGACGCGCGAGGACGTGGTCGCCGCCGCGCAGACGGTGCGGCTTGACACGGTCTATTTCCTTCGCGGAACGCTTGAGGAGAAGGGAGGCGAGGAGCTTGATGACCTGGAATGAGACTCGCTCCGCGCTTCTGCGTGAGCATTACTTTCACGGCACGCACAAGAGCGGCCTTAGCGTCTACGTCTTTCCCAAAAAGCTGACCACGGTCTACGCGCTCTTTGCCACGCGCTACGGCTCGGTGGACACGGTCCTCCCTCTGCAAAACGGGCAGGAGGTGAGCCTTCCCGAGGGAACGGCGCATTTTCTTGAGCATAAGCTCTTTGAGAACGAGGACGGAAGTGACGCCTTTGCGCAGTTTTCGCAGTACGGGGCGGACGCAAACGCCTACACCACCTATAACCGAACGGCCTATCTCTTCAGCGCCACCGAGCGCGTGGGGGAGGCTCTGCGCGAGCTGCTCAGCTTCGTTACGCATCCCTATTTTACCGAGAAGACGGTCAAAAAGGAGCAGGGCATCATCGCCGAGGAGATCCGCGAGGGGCGGGACGATCCCTGGGATCGTTGCTACGGCAATATGGTGCGCGGACTTTACGAGAAGAACCCCGTCCGCTTTGACGTTTGCGGAAGCGAGGAGTCCATCGCGCGCATCACGCCCGAGCTGCTCTACGAATGCTGCCGCGTCTTTTACCATCCCTCCAACATGGCCCTCGTGGTCTGCGGAGACGTAACGCCCGAGCTTGTGGAGGAGGCGGTCGACGCGATCCTTCCTGCCTCGGAGAGCGTTTCCATTCCCGCGCGCAAAAAGATTCCCGAGGAGCCTTCCACGGTCTACCGCGCCCGTGTGAGCGAGCAGATGCAGGTGGCAAAGCCGCTCTTTGCCATCGGCTTTAAGGATCCCGACGTTTCTCCCGATCCGCTGATCCGCATTCGCCGCGACGCGGCCATGACGCTCCTTGACGAGATCCTGTTCTCGCGCAGCGGCGTCTTCTATAACCGCCTGTTTGAGGAGGGCCTGCTGACGCAGTCCTTCGATGCGGGCTACTCCTGCTCGGATACCTTCGGCTTCAACGGCCTGTTCGGCGAGTCCGAGGACCCCGAGAGGGTGCTTTCACGTCTGACGGACTATCTCGACGAGGTCAAGCGGGAGGGCATTGACCGCGAGACCTTTGCCAGATGCCGCAGCGTGCTTTACGCGGACGAGATCCGCGCCTACGACTCCACCGACGAGATCGCCAACCGTCTGCTCTCCTTCGTGTTTGACGGCGCGGAGATCTTCGACTATCCCTCTCTTTTGCAGAGCATTACCCCCGAGGAGCTGGAGCGCCTTCTTGACGAGGTCTATCGGGAGGAATACCGCACGCTTTCGGTGATCCTTCCGCGCTCGGCAGAGGCCGAGAAGGTCTCCTTGGAACAAAATGAGAAAGGAAGTCTGCATCGGGCAGACTAAGGCATGAGTGATGAAAGAGATCGTGAATATTTCCTTCCCTGGGCTTGGCATTGACGAGTTTTCGATCCGCAAGATCGCCTTCACCCTCTTTGGCAAGCTGGACGTGCGCTGGTACGGCATTCTCATCACCCTGGGCATTCTGCTCGCGGTGCTCTATACCGTGTGGCGCGGAAAGCGCAACGAGGGGATCCTCTCGGACCACGTGATCGACGTGGCCCTCGTTACGGTGGTGCTCGGCGTGATCGGCGCGCGCCTGTATTACGTGCTGACCGATAGCGGAAACACCTACGAGAGCTTTCTCGACGTGATCGCGATCTGGGAGGGCGGCCTTGGCATCTACGGCGGCATCATCGGCGGCTGCCTTGGCATTCTGCTTACCTGCCATCTGAAAAAGATCAGCTGGCGCAAGCTGTTGGACATGGCCGCTCCCGGCGTGATGCTGGCGCAGGCCGTCGGACGCTTTGGCAACTTCTGCAACGGCGAGGCCTACGGCTCGCTCATCGGGGAGACCACGGCCTTTACCTTCTTCGGGAAAGAGCATATCCTGAACGTGGGGGAGGGCAGCCTTTTCCACACGCTTCGCATGGGACTGTCTCCCAATATGTATAGCAGCGTGCAGACCTATTATTTCCATCCCACCTTCCTTTATGAGAGCCTTTGGAACCTGCTTGGCTTTGTGCTGATCAACCTCTTTTACAAGCACAAGCGCATGGACGGCCAGGTGGTTCTGTTCTATTTTTCCTGGTACGGCTTTGGACGGATGTTCATTGAGGGACTGCGCACCGACAGCCTCTTGATCCCGGGAACCGATCTGCGCATTTCGCAGTGCGTGGGGCTTTTCTGCTTCGTCGTGGGCCTTGTGCTGTTCGTGCTTTGCTTCTTCCTCGGCGGCAAGAGGACGCCCGAGGTGCAGGTGGCAGAGGGCGAAGCGGAGGAAGAGCCGCAGGCGGCGAGTGAAGCCCTTACCGAGGAGAGCGCTGACGAGCAGGACGCGGGCATGGAAGAACAAGAGGACGCCGAGGACGAGGCGTCCGCACCCGAAAAAGGAGAATGACGTATGGCAATTCGCATTGACGGAAAAGCAATCTCGGCCGAGATCCGTGCCGAGCTGAAGGAAAAGACCGAGGCCTTTGCGGCCGCGCGCGGATACCGCCCGGGGCTTGCGGTCATTATTGTCGGAGAGGACCCTGCCTCCCAGGTCTACGTGCGCAACAAGAAGCGCGCCTGCGAGGAGGTAGGCTTTTATTCGCGCGGATACGAGCTTCCCGCATCCACTTCACAAAAGGAGCTGCTGGCACTGATCGACACGCTCAACGCCGATCCCGCGATCCACGGCATTCTCGTGCAGCTGCCCCTGCCCAAGCATCTGGACGAGAGCGAGGTGCTTTTGCGCATCGACCCGAAAAAGGACGTGGACGCGTTTCACCCTTACAACGTGGGCAAGATCATGATCGGCGACTACCGCTTTCTCCCCTGCACGCCCGCAGGCGTGATGGCGCTTCTGGAGCGCACGGGGATCGAGATCGCGGGCAAGAAGTGCGTGGTGGTTGGCCGCTCCAACATCGTGGGCAAGCCCATGGCGATGCTGCTTCTGCACGCCAACGGCACGGTGACCGTTTGCCACAGCCGCACGAAGGAGCTTTCCTCCGTCACGCGCGAGGCGGATATTCTGGTCGTTGCCATCGGACGGGCGGATTTTATCACGGCGGATATGGTCAAGCCGGGAGCAGTGGTCATCGACGTTGGCATGAACCGACGCGCCGACGGCAAGCTGACGGGCGACGTGGATTTTGCATCGGTCGAGCCGATCGCCTCGGCCATCACCCCCGTTCCGGGCGGCGTTGGACCCATGACCATTACCATGCTTTTGCAGAACACCCTGACGGCGGCCTCGGTCTGAGGCGAGCCGAACGAAAAAACGCCCCCCCCGTGCCTTTTGCATGGGGGTGCGTCTTTTTTTATGCGTCGATCAGAAGGCGATCTTCTTTTCGATATAGTCCTTAAGCTCTGCGATCGGGATGCGGACCTGCTCCATGGTGTCGCGGTCGCGCACGGTCACGCAGTTGTCGGCGGGCTTGGTGTCGTCGCCTACCGTCTCAAAGTCAACGGTGATGCACAGAGGCGTGCCGATCTCGTCCTCGCGGCGGTAGCGCTTGCCGATCGAGCCGGTCTCGTCGTAATCCACCATGAAGTACTTGGAGAGCTCGTCGTAGATCTCGCCGGCCTTCTCCGAAAGCTTCTTGGACAGGGGCAGAACGGCGGCCTTGAAGGGCGTGAGTGCGGGATGCAGGTGCAGCACCGTGCGCACGTCGTTCTTCGCCTCGTCGATGACCTCCTCGTCGTAGGCGTCCACGAGGAAGGCGAGGGCCACGCGGTCGGCGCCGAGCGAGGGCTCGATCACGTAGGGAATATAATGCTCGCCGGTCTCCTGATCAAAGTAGGTCAGATCCTTGCCGCTGTGCTTCTGGTGCTGGCCAAGGTCGTAGTCGGTGCGGTCGGCCACGCCCCAGAGCTCGCCCCAGCCGAAGGGGAAGAGGAACTCAAAGTCGGTGGTCGCTTTGGAGTAGAAGCAAAGCTCGTCGGGATCGTGATCGCGCAGGCGGAGGTTCTCGTCCTTCATGCCGAGATCCAGGAGGAACTGATGGCAGTAGTTCTTCCAGTAGGCGAACCACTCAAGGTCGGTGCCGGGCTTGCAGAAGAACTCCAGCTCCATCTGCTCGAACTCACGGGTACGGAACACGAAGTTGCCGGGCGTGATCTCGTTGCGGAAGGACTTACCGATCTGCGCAATACCGAAGGGAAGTTTTTTACGGGTGGTGCGCTGTGTGGCGGGGAAGTTGACGAAGATGCCCTGTGCCGTCTCGGGACGGAGGTAAACGGTGTTGGTGTTGTCCTCGGTCACGCCGATGAAGGTCTTGAACATCAGGTTAAACTTCTTGATGTCGGCAAAATCGTGGCTGCCGCACTGGGGGCAGGCGATGCCCTTTTCCTGAATGTAGGCGGCCATCTCCTCAAAGCTCCATGCGGCGGGGTTGTCGTTCAGGCCGTTCTGGAAGGCGTAGTCCTCGATCAGCTTGTCGGCTCTGTGGCGCATCTTGCACTGTTTGCAGTCCATCAGGGGGTCGGAAAAGCCGCCCACGTGTCCTGAGGCCACCCAGGTCTCGGGGTTCATGATGATGGCACTGTCAAGGCCAACGTTGTATTTGCTCTCCTGGACGAATTTCTTCCACCAGGCGCGCTTGACGTTGTTCTTGAACTCCACGCCCAAGGGGCCGTAGTCCCAGGAGTTTGCAAGGCCGCCGTAGATCTCCGAGCCGGGGAAGATAAAGCCGCGCGTTTTGCAAAGCGCAACGATCTTGTCCATTGTTTTTTCGGAATTGTTCATGGTCATTCTCCTCTATCTTTTACGTTGTTTACTATTCTACCATTTTTTCCTGCCCGTGTCAAGCGGTTTTCCGCAATTTCGGCACGCTTTGACGGGGAGGGAGAGGGCTTTTTTGGCGTTGCGCGGCGCGGATCAGTCGGCGTCGATCACATTTTGGCGTTGCGCGGCGCGGATCAGTCGGCGTCGATCACATTTTGGCGTTGCGCGGCGCGGATCAGTCGGCGTCGATCACAAAGTCCACGCAGGCGCGGCTTGCGCGCACGGGACGCAGAAAGCGGACAACCGCCACGTGGTCGGGATGCACGCGGTAGGTCTCGAGGTCCTCAAGCGAATTAAAGTCCGTGATCAGCAAAAGGTGCCAGTTGTCCTGCGGCGCGCCTTTGGCGTTGAGCGCAACGGAGGAGGAACGGATCTGGGGAATGGTTCTTGGCAGAGCCTCGAGCATGGATTTTACGATGGCGAGGTTTTCCTCGCGCGTGCGGCCCTCGGCCTCCTCGAGAAATTCGAACATACAAACGTGACGGATCATACAGGCACTCCTTTTTCCTTGGATTTCTGTATGGTATTGTACCCCAAACGGGCGAAAAAGTCAAGGCGTTTTTGCAGAAAGGGGAAGGAGAGAGACGTATTTTGCTTGACAAGCCCTCCGCTTTGCGGTATAATGAGGAAAAGATGACGAAGGGAGGACGGAGAGATGCGCCAAAAGCCGAGGAAGAAGCCCACAGCACCCGTGCGCGGAAAAGACGGGGCGAATAAGCAAATATCCGCAACCGACAGAAACGGTTGGCGCGCCACACAAACGCTTGAGCGCGTGATCTGCCGTCTGATCGCGTCCTGGTGTGCCTTTGCCGCCGCGCTGACCCTTGTGCGGGAGGAGTTTTGGGACATCACCTTTGCCAAGGATATCTCCCTTTTTCTGCCTCTGCTCGTCACCGCCCTCGTCTTTCTTCTTCTGACGGGGCTTTCCCTGCTTTTGCGTCACTATCCGACCGACGCCCTTTTCCTGCTGCTCTTTTCCACGGTGTGCGTCGTCCGCTGGCTCCTCGGCTACGGGGAGGGGGACGCCGAGCAAAAGCTGCTCTTTTGCCTTGGCGTGACGGTGGTCTACGCGCTGTTCGTGCTGTACGCGATGAAGCAGCTGCTTCCGCTTTTGCGCTTTTTCCGTGCAGGGGGAAGGACGGTATGGATCTGTGCGGGCATCGGTGCGCTTGCGGCCTTTGCCATTCTGTCGGCGATCTCCTGCCTGCGCTACAAGACCTTTGCCACGCCGAATTTCGATTTCGGAATTTTTACCAATATGTTCCACCATATGCGCACGACGGGGCTTCCCCTCGTCACCTGCGAGCGTGACGCTCTGCTCTCGCATTTTGCGGTGCATATCTCGCCCATCTACTATCTGCTCCTGCCCCTTTATTTGATCTTCCCCTCGCCCTTGACGCTGCAGATCGGGCAGGCGGCGGTCCTTATGCTCGGCGTGATCCCCGTGGTCCTTCTGGCAAGGCACTACCGCCTTTCCCCACGGGTGCAGATCCTTCTCGCTCTGCTCTATTGCTTCTATCCCGTGCTGTCCACGGGCTGCTTCTACGATCTGCACGAGAACTGCTTTTTGCCCCTTTGCCTGCTCTGGACCTTCTACTTCTTTGAGAAGGAAAAGCTGATCCCGATGTATATTGCGGCGATCTGCGTGCTGGCGGTCAAGGAGGATGCGGCGATCTATCTCTTGATCTTTGCCGCCTATATGATCCTCGGACGGAAAAAATACCTCCACGGGGGAGTGATCGCTCTGCTTTCGGCGGTCTATTTCCTTCTGGCCACGCACCTGATCAACACGGTGGGCGACGGCGTGCTGAACAACCGCTTTGGCAACCTCATCGCACCGGGCGAGGAGGGGCTTGGCGGCATTCTGCAGCTGGCGCTGACCAACCCGGGGTATCTTCTGACCCAGCTCTTTACCGAAAAGGAGAGCGGCTGGGGCAAGATCGCGTATCTCTTGCAGATGCTTCTCCCGCTGGCCTTCCTGCCGCTCCTGACGAAGAAGCCCTCGCGCTGGATCCTGCTCTCCCCCCTGCTCATCAGCCTGCTTTCGCACTACGTGTATCTGTACGACGTGGGCTTTCAGTACCATTTCGGTACGGCGGCCTTCCTCGTTTACGCCGCGATCGGCAACCTGCCCGCAATCCGCATTTCCGCGCGGCGCACGATCCTTGCGCTGGCGGCCGTTTGCTGTCTTTGCCTGTACCTGTCGCTCGTTCCCACAAAGCTTGCCTCCTACGCGGAGCGCTGGGAGAGGGGAAAGGAGACCTATCTGCGCATGGAGGAGATCCTCGCAGAGCTTCCCGAGGACGCCTCGCTAAACGTGTCAAGCTTTCTTTTGCCCCACGTGGCCGAGCGAGACGAGGTCTACCAGGTGCGCTACCACGGCAACAAGCCCGACGTGGATTTCGTGGTGCTTGACGTGCGCTCGGACGCCCAGACCAAGGTGGTCAACGCCTATCTGCGCGAGGGATATACTGTCTACGCCGAGCACAAGGGACTGATCCTGATCCTCGCCCGCGGAGACTGAAACGGACAAATAAAGAATGCACGCACTTCCAAAAAATGGGAGTGCGTGCGTTTCTTTTTTGTGCCTTTTATAAGCAAGGTGCGTGTGTCTTTTTTCTTTTTCGCTTATTTCTCGGTCAGGATCCGAATGGCCTCGCCGCCGAGCAGAAGACCTGCCACGGCAGGGACGTAGGAGATCGAGGCAGGGGGACGTTTCACGGAGGCGTCTTCGGGAGAGGGCAGGGGGGCGTCGTCGGGGAGCGGGGAGGCAGGCTCGGGCGACCAGACCACGCGCAGATGGCGGATCCCGCGCGCCTTCAGCTCACGGCGCATGACCCGTGCCAGCGGACAGCCCTCGGTCTTGGCAAGATCGGTCACGGTAAAGCGGGAGGCGTCCAGCTTGTTGCCCGCGCCCATGGCCGCAACCAGGGGAACGCCTGCACGGTCGGCGCGCACGGCAAGCTCGATCTTGGCCGATACGGTGTCCACGGCGTCCAGAATGCAATCGTATCCGCCGAGCGGATAGAGGTCGGCGTTCTCGGGAAGATAAAAGACCTCGTGTGCCGTTACCGCACAGTCGGGGTTGATGTCAAGGATCCGCTCGCGCATGACCTCTACCTTGGGGCGCCCCACGGTGGAGTGCAGAGCGATGATCTGACGGTTGACGTTGGAGCGTGAGACCGCATCGGGGTCAAAGAGGTCAATGGCACCAACTCCTGCACGTGCCAATGCCTCGGCGGCGTATCCGCCAACGCCTCCCACGCCGAAAATGGCAACACGTGCTCGGGAAAGGCGCTCCACGGCAGCATTTCCGAGCAGCATAGCCGTGCGCAGGGTTTCTTCGCTTCGATCCATAGTCGTCCTCCGTTCGCTTTTTTATCAGTATAACAGATATTCGTCTTTTTTTCAAGTACGTCTTTACAAAAAAAGCATTTCGATGTATAATAGGAGCATACGAGAAAGCCGAGAGGAGGCTGTCAGATGCCATTTTCAACACACGGACACGAGCTTGACGAAGCGACGCTGTCCTCCGAGACGATCTTTTCGGGAAGGATCCTTGAGGTCTGCTTGGATCGCGTCCGTCTGCCCGACGGAAAGGAGGCCGATCGCGAATACATTCGCCACGTGGGCGGCGCAGCCGTGCTTCCCCTGACCGACGAGGGCGAGGTGATCTGCGTGGCGCAGTATCGCTATCCCTTTTCCCGCGTGACGCTTGAGATCCCTGCGGGGAAGCTGAATTTTTCGGGTGAGGATCCCGTGACTGCCGCTCTGCGCGAGCTGCGCGAGGAGACGGGGGCCACCTGTCGGGAGCTGATCCCGCTTGGCGAGATGCTGCCCTCGCCCGCGATCCTGCGGGAGCGTATCTTCCTCTTTCTGGCGCGCGGTCTTTCCTTTGGGGAGACGTCGCTTGACGAGGACGAGTTCCTTTCCGCCGTGCGCATTCCGCTGGAGGAGCTTTACCGCATGGTGATGGAGGGCGAGATCGCGGACGGAAAGACCCAGCTGGCCTGCCTCAAGGCGATGGACTATCTGCGTCGGGAGGCCGACGGAAAGGAGAAAGCATGACGAAGCGTAAGGTAATGATCCATATTCTCACCTCCCGTCTCACCCTCGGTCGGGCGATCTTTGACGCCGACGAGGACGCACTGGAGGAGATGGAGGAGGAGGAGGGGGAAAGCCCCGAGGAGGAAGAGGAGAGCCTTTCCACCACGGGTGAGCTTCCCGAGCCCACCGAGCTGATCATGGAGGGACGCCTGATCACGGGGAAGGACCGCGTGGAGCTGGTCTGGGAGGAGAGCGAGCTGACGGGCATGGAGGGCTCGGTCACCTCGGTCGGCTTTCAGCGGGCCGACGAGGGCCTGGTCTCCATGATGCGCACGGGACCCGTGCGCACGGCACTCACCTTTGAGGAGAAGAAGCGGCATTTTTGCATCTACCGCACCCCCTTTTCCTCCTTTGAGGTCTGTGTTTACACCCGGCGGGTGGAGAACGCACTTTTGCGGGAGGGAAGACTGCATCTGGATTATCTCATGGAGATCCACGGTGCGCAGGCCGAGCGCTGCCGCATGACGGTCACGCTCCGTCCCGTAGCCGAGGAGAACGGCTCGGCCGAATGAGCCGTTAAGAATGCCCAAAAGCCGAAAAAGACACGCACCGCCCGCGCACATAGGGCAGGTGCGTGTTCTCTTTTTTTTGCGGAATGAGGGGAAAAGATGAAAAAAGATGAAAAAATATATAAAAAGGTGTAGATTTTTTGAAAAGAGTGTGGTATAATGAACACGATACAGAATGATTTTCGACATCCTTTCCCGAATTCGGCCTGCGGTTTGGCCGAGGCCCCGGCGCAGATGCCGTTTTTTTACGGGAAAAAGGAGACGGAAGGGAAGGAGATACTATGATCGCCGATCTGCAAAAGGCAAGCCTGCTCAAGCGCTTGTCGGCCTATCTTTTGGACATGATCCTGCTCTTGATCGCCGTTACGGGCATCGCGCTTCTTCTGTCCTCCATCCTCGGCTATGACGACTACAACGCATCGCTCAAGGCCGCGCGTGAGAGCTACGAGACGCAGTACGGCGTGTCCTTCGACGCGGATCTTACCGAGCTGAGCGAGGAGGAGCTTGCCCGCTACAACGAGGCCTACGAGGCCTTTTCGGCCGACGAGGAGGTCATCTACCTCTACAATATGCAGTTCAATCTCATTCTGCTGATCCTGTCGCTCAGTCTGTTTCTGGCGCACCTGCTTCTGGAGTTTTTCCTGCCCCTGCTTTTCCGCAACGGGCAAACGATCGGCAAAAAGATCTTCGGTCTTGCGCTGATGCGCACGGACGGCGTTCGCATCTCGTCGGTGGCCCTCTTTACCCGAACGGTGCTGGGCAAGTACACGGTGGAGACCATGGTGCCGCTCTCCATTCTGCTTTTGGTCATCATCGGGCCGCTCGGCCTCTTTGGAACGATCGTGGTGCTGGCCATGCTCGTTTTGCAGCTCGCGCTTCTTCTTGGCACCAAGGCACACACCTGCATTCACGACCTGATGGCCGTGACGGTGGAGGTGGAGCTCTCCTCGCAGATGATCTTCGAGTCGGAGGAGGCTATGCTGGAGTACCGCAAGCGCATTCACGCGGAGCAGGTGGAGCGCTCCAAGTCTTGATCGGGCAACAACAAAATTAAAATAAAAATTCAAAGCAAGAGCAAGAAAGGGTTTTTTTCATGAAGGTTGTTTTGCAAAATCTGACAAAAATCTTTCCCAGTCGCAACAAGAAGTCCGGTGAGGAGGTCGTTGCGGTCAACGACTTTACCTTTGAGATCCCGGACGGTAAGCTGATCGGCCTGCTCGGCCCCTCGGGCTGCGGAAAGAGCACGACGCTGTATATGATCAGCGGTCTGCAGAAGCCTACGGGAGGCAAGATCTTCTTCGGTGACGACGACGTGACCGAGCTTTCCCCCGAGAACCGCGGCATTGGTCTGGTGTTCCAGAACTACGCGCTTTACCCGCACATGACGGTAAAGCAGAACATTCTCTTCCCCCTGCAAAACCTGAAGGGCGCCGACAAGCTCCCCAAGGACGTTATGCTTGAGAGAGCCTACGAGGCAGCCCGCCTTGTGCAGATCGACGAGCTGATGGACCGCAAGCCCAGCGAGCTTTCGGGCGGTCAGCAGCAGAGAGTTGCCATCGCGCGCGCTCTGGTCAAGATGCCCCGCGTTCTGCTTCTGGACGAGCCCCTCTCCAACCTCGATGCAAGACTTCGTCTGCAGACCCGCGAGGAGATCCGCCGCATTCAGAAGGAGACCGGCATTACCACCATCTTCGTTACGCACGACCAGGAGGAGGCCATGTCCATCTCGGATATGATCGTGGTCATGAAGCTTGGCGTTCTCCAGCAGATCGGCAAGCCGCAGGAGGTCTATGACGATCCTGCAAACCTGTTCGTGGCCAAGTTCCTCGGCACGCCTCCCATCAACGTTTTCGCCGGTGAGGTCAAGGGCGGCAAGCTGTATCTTGGCGAGCAGGCGGTTCTGGACGTTGCAGGCGTGGACGACCGCAAGGTCACCGTGGGCATTCGCCCCGAGGGTTTTGTTCCGGATGCCAACGGCCCGATGATCTGCGATCTCTCCAACGTGGAGATCATGGGACGCGACGTGAGCGTGGTGTCAAAGCATCAGGCATCGCTCAATCCGCAGATCCGCTCCATCGTGGATGCGGACAGCAACATTTCCGTTGGCGACGCTACCGTGCGCTTTACCCTCAAGCCGCACAAGGTGTTCCTGTTTGACACCGAGACCGAAGAGCGCATCCGCTTTTGAGGTGATGGCTTATGGTAGACGGTAAGAAATCCTGGAAGGCGTGGCTGTATCTTGCACCGGCCATCGTTCTTCTGCTCATCTTTACGGCCTGGCCGATCTTCAACACCGTGCGTATGTCGCTGCTTGAGGGCTACAATGCCATGCAGGCGTCGGCAGGGGTGAAGTTCAACTTCGGCTTCAAAAACTTCGTGGACGTGATCAGCTACGGCAACTTCCTCGACTATCTGTGGAACACGATCCTGCTCTGCTTCCTGACGGTTCCGATCTCTACGCTTCTTGCGCTGATCATTGCGGTCTGCCTCAATGCGATCAAGCCCTTTCAGAGATTGCTGCAGACCATCTTCTTCCTGCCCTACGTTACCAACTCCATCGCCATCGGCATGGTCTTTGCCGCCATGTTCAACATGGTAGGCAACAACTTTGGCGACCCCAACGAGCTGGTCATCACGGCGGGTATCATCAACAACGTCATCGAGTTCTTCGGCGGCGAGCGCATCAACTGGATCAACGCCGGCTCGAGCTACTTCCATAATATGTTCGTCATGACCGTTTACATCGTGTGGAACGCGCTGCCCTTCAAGATCCTGGTGCTTTTGGGCGGATTGCAGAGCGTAAACAAGCAGTACTACGAGGCCGCCAAGGTCGACGGCACCTCTCGCCTGCGCACCTTCACCCGCATCACCGTTCCGCTGCTTTCTCCCATGATCACCTACGTGGTCATCACGGGCTTTATCGGTGGATTTAAGGAGTACTCCAGCATCGTCGGTATCTTCGGCAACAACATGGGACCCACGGGTGACCCCGACCGACTCAACACCATGGTCGGTTACATCTACAAATCGCTCAGCCTTCAGCCCGGACGCGCGAGTGCGGCCGCACTGATCCTGTTCGCGATCATCTTTGTGGTAACCTTGCTGAACCTTTACATCAGCAAGAAGAATACGCACTACTAAAGGAGGTGGAAGAATGGCAAGCAAAGCAGTTACGACCATGAATGCGCGCGATATGCAGCAGGTCAGCGCAAAGCAGCGCGTGGTCAAGGGCGCCGTGCAGTTTTTCCTGTACGCCTTCCTGATCCTCATGGCCCTCATCATCGTTTTCCCCTTCTACTTCATGCTGATCTCCTCGGTCAAGGAGCTGGCGGAGTACAGACAGACCGTGCAGACCCTCTGGCCCAACAAGATCGTTCTCTACAACTACGTGGAGGCCTTTAACACCGCCAACCTCGGACGTCTCTTTATGAACACGCTCTACGTTGGCCTGGTATCCACGATCCTCTCCCTGGTGATCACCGTGCTCACGGCCTTTGCCTTTGCAAGACTGGAGTTCAAGGGCAAGAACGCCCTCTTTGCCGCACTCCTTGGCACCATGATGATCCCGGGTGAGCTCTTCACCATCACCAACTACCAGACCATCAGTAACTTCTTCGGCCTCAAGACGCTGGGCGTGCAGCTCGGCTCGCAGTGGCTGCAGGACGTGGGTAACTGGAAGAACACCTTTACGGTTCTGATCGTTCCGTTCCTGGTCAGCATCTTCTACATCTACCTGCTTCGTCAGAACTTCCTGCAGATCCCCAACGAGCTGTATCTGGCCGCCAAGGTGGACGGCACGAGCGACATCAAGTATCTGTGGAAGGTCATGATCCCCCTGGCGCTCCCCACGCTGATCTCCATCACCATTCTCAAGATGATGGGTGCGTGGAACTCCTACGTCTGGCCGAACCTGGTAGCCAACGACGAGGCGCACCGCCTGATCACCAACGGCTTGCGTAACTCCTTTGCCGATTCCACGGGTGACGTCAACATCCCCGTACAGATGGCCGCCGTTGCCATCGTTTCCGCTCCCTTGTTCCTGGTGTTCATCTTCCTTCGTAAGTACATTATGAAGGGCGTGTCGCGCAGCGGCATCAAGGGCTGATCCCAAGGTAATATCAGTCGGGTGACTGTTATTATAGGATAAAATTTTTTCAACAAAAGAAAGAGAGGAAATCCGTTATGAAGAGAAAGATCGTTTCGCTTCTGCTGGTTCTCGCTATGCTGGCAACCTCCCTCCTTCTGGCTACCTCCTGCGTGGGCAACGGCCCGGCAGCAGGGCTGAGTGAGTTTGAGTTTGACACCAGCAAGCCCGTTACCATCACCTTCTACCACACCATGGGTGAGTCTCTCCGCGCCGTGCTGGATAAGCACATCGCAAGGTTCAACGAGATCTACCCCAACATCACCGTTGAGCACAAGCAGGTCGGTAGCTACGATGACGTTCGCGAGCAGATCAAGACCGAGATCACCGTTGGCGACCAGCCCAACATCGCGTACTGCTATCCCGACCACGTGGCGCTCTACAACCTGGCTCTGGCTGTTCAGACCCTGGATGACCTGATCGCTGCGACCAACACCGTTACCCGCGCTGACGGCACGACCGAGCAGCTCGGCCTGACCGCAGACCAGGTCGACAACTTCATCGACGGCTACTACAACGAGGGTAAGCAGTTCGGTGACGGCAAGATGTACACCCTGCCGATGTCCAAGTCCACCGAGGTTCTCTACTACAACAAGACCTTCTTCACGGAGCACAACCTGAGCGTTCCCACCACCTGGGAGGAGCTCAAGGCCGTTTGCGCACAGATCAAGGAGATCGACCCCAACTCCATTCCGCTCGGCTACGACTCCGAGTCCAACTGGTTCATCACCATGTGCGAGCAGCTCGGCACGCCCTACACCAGCGCAACGGGCTCGCACTTCCTCTTTGACAACGAGGACAACCACGCCTTCGTCAAGGAGTTCCGTGAGTGGTACAAGGCCGGCTACGTGACCACCCAGGCGATCTCGGGCGGCTACACCTCCGCACTCTTCACCAAGAACCCCGCCGAGGACGGTAACTGCTATATGTGCATCGGCTCCTCCGCAGGCGCAAACCACCAGATCCCCGAGAACGAGGACGGCACCTTCAAGTTTGAGGTTGGCATCGCTTCCGTTCCTCAGGCAAACAAGGAGGCTCCGAAGGTGATTTCTCAGGGTCCCTCCCTCTGCATCTTCAAGAAGGCAGACGCACAGGAGGTTCTGGCTTCCTGGCTGTTCGTGAAGTACCTGACCACCACCGTTGACTTCCAGGCTGAGTTCGGTATGGCTTCGGGCTACGTTCCGGTTCTCGAGAACGTTACCGACAACGAGGTTTATGCCGCTGAGCTGGCAGCCGCAAACGGCTACGAGAGCCTGCCTCTCCTGGCCACCAAGGTCTGCTTGGAGCAGGCAAACGCCTACTACACCTCCCCCGCATTCAACGGCTCCTCCACCGCCCGTGACGAGGTTGGCAAGCTGATGCAGATCTGCCTGACCAGCACCGAGGCCGACGTGGACGCCATGATCAAGAAGGCCTTTAAGGATGCCGTGGCCGAGTGCAAGTACCAGGCCGGCGAATAATCGCATTTCCAAAACAAATTTATGAAGAACGTATTTTTCCGTAAGGGGCGGGCAACCGCCCCCCGCGCGGGACGCATTTTTGCATTTGCGCTTGCGCTGGTCATGCTTCTCTCCACGCTTCTTGCCTGCAATCCTGCAGATCCCGGAAACGAGCCGGAGCGCGAGCACGTGGATTACGTTGCACAGACCAAGCTCGAGATGAGCAGCACCAGCCGCAAGGTCGAGGCCGAGGTCAAGTCCTACATCGACGGCGACACCACGCACTTTTACGTGGCCGAGTCGGCAGACTTCCCCGAGGGCGTGGTCAAGGCGAGATACCTGGCCATCGATACGCCCGAGTCCACGGGACGTCTTGAGGAGTGGGGCAAAACGGCTTCCGCCTTTACCAAGGAGACCTTGAAGAACGCCGCCGCGATCCTTCTGGAATCCGACGACGAGAACTGGAATAAGGACAACAACGGCAGACACCTGCTCTGGATCTGGTATAAGCCCACGGCCGACGCTGAGTGGCGCAACCTCAACATTGAGATCCTGCAGAACGGATACGCCATTGCCTCCAATTCCGGACAGAACCGCTATGGATCCACCTGTCTTGCCGCGCTTGCGCAGGCAACGGCAGAGAAGCTCTACGTCCATTCGGACGAAAAGGATCCCACCTTCCCCTACGGCGATGCCACCGAGATCACCATCAAGGAGCTTCGCACCAACCGCGAGGCCTACGAGGGCGTTAAGGTTGCCGTGGAGGGCGTGATTTCCCAAAACAGCAACGGCACGCTCTACCTCGAGCAGTACGACGAGGAGGACGAGCGCTGGTACGGTATGCAGGTCTTTTACGGCTATAACATGGCCACCAGTGCAAAGCGCTTCCTCAAGACGGGCAACGCCGTGCGCATCGTGGGCACCTTCCAGTATGCCGAGGTCGTCAATGCATGGCAGATCGCGGGTCTGGAATATGACCAGATGGATCCCAAGAACCCCAAGTACACCCAGCTGATTGCCGAGAATCAGACCGTGCCCTATACCGAGATCACCGATCTTGCGACGTTTACCAACGGCAAGACCGAGATTACGGTAGGGGAGGAGACGGTCTCCTTCAACAACAATTACCTTGCCCTCCACACCTCCGCCTCGCTCAAGGGGCTGACCGTGGTGGACTATTGGGTGACCGAAAGGGAAACGAGCGACGACAAGGGCGCGATCACGCTGATCTGTGAAAAGGACGGCGTGCGCATCAACGTCCGCACCATCGTGCTGTACGAAAACGGCGCACTCGTCACCCCCGATCGCTTTGAGGGCAAGACCATCGACGTGCTTGGCATCGTGGATGCCTACACCCCCGAGGGCTCGACCGAGGCGCAGATCCAGATCCGCGTGTTTACGCTCGGCGCCATCACCATTCACTGATTTAATTTTTCGCAAAGAAAATTAAATAAAAAAATCAAAAAGGAGAACACACCATGAAAAAGCTTCTCGTATCTCTCATGGCTCTCGTTCTTTGCCTCACCTGCTTCGCTGCTTGTACCCCCGAGCAGCCCCAGGAGCCCGGAACTGAGGTAACCTACGACGCAGCCGCCGCAGCAGCCTACGTCTTTAACCTGTATAAGGACAAGGGCCCCGTCACCGCAGCAGACTTTGACGTTACCGCAAAGGTACAGGTCGCCGGCGTTTCCTACGACGTTGAGTGGACCGCTACCGAGGGTGTTACCATCGACAAGAAGGATGACAACACCTACACCGTCAACGTAAACGAGGAGTCCCCCGAGGAACTCGCTTACACGCTGACCGCTACCGTTAAGGCCGCAGACGGCACCAGCGCAACCAAGGCATTCAACTTCACCGTTCCCAAGTACAACCTCACCAGCTTTGAGGATTACATGGCAGCTGCCGAGAACGACAACGTTGTTGTTAAGGGTATCGTTGTTGCCATCAACTCCAAGGCAGCAGGCAACAAGTACAACCACCTCTTCCTCGCAGATCTGCAGGGCAAGGGCGGCTATTACTGCTACAGCCTGACGCAGGATCCCGTTGCTGATCTCGGCATCGAGATCGGTATGACCGTTGAGGTTGCAGGACCTGTCGTTCCTTACTCCGGCATGCAGGAGATCAAGGGCGGTTCCGCAAGAATCGTTGACTCCACCAAGAAGGACGTTACCGTTCTCGACATCACCGAGAAGTTCGTTGCCGGTGAGTCTCTGGCAAACTACGTTGGTCTCCCCGTAACCATCAAGGGCGTTGAGATCAAGGGCCAGGAGCTGGAAAAGGACACCTCCCAGTACCTCAACTTTGAGCTTGCAGGCAAGACCTCTTACATCCGCACCTACGTGACCGACTTCCCGACCACTCTTCCCGTAGATCAGAAGGGCACGATCGATGCTGCTCACGCAGAGAAGTTTGGCTACAAGGCAAACGTTACCGGTATCCTGGTGCTCTACAACAGCAATCCTTACCTCATTCCGATGAGCGTTGATTGCTTCGAGTACCTCGAGAAGGTTGAGAAGACCCCCGCACAGAAGATCGCTGATACTCTTGGCGAGCTTTCTCTGCCCGTAGCCTTCAACAAGGATGCCGTCGTTGATCTTCCTGCCGCAGGCGCAGCTTACACCGACGTTCTCCTTGCTTGGGCCTCCAACAACGAGGCTGCTGTGATCGCTGATGGCAAGCTGACCATCACCGTTCCCGACACCGCAGTTGAGGTTACCATCACCGTTACTGCTACCTGCGGTGAGGCTACCGAGACCAAGACCTTCACCATCACCCTGACCAAGCTGGTCGATCCCAACACCTACCTTGAGATTCCTCAGGCAAATGAGATCGGCGTTCTGATGGGTCACAACACCTACACCGATGGCAAGTACTTCGTGACCGGTGAGATCACCGAGATCAAGAACGAGACCTACGGCAACCTGTACATCAAGAATGCAAACGGCGACACCTTCTACGTCTACGGTCTGTACTCTGCAGACGGTGCAACCCGTTTCGATGCTATGGCTACCAAGCCCGCAGTTGGCGACACCATCACCGTTTACGGTGTTCTGGGTCAGTACAACGGCAACGCACAGATGAAGAACGGTTGGCTCGTCAGCCAGCTGCCTGCAGCAAACGCTGAGATCGCTCTGCCCGGTGCAAACGCGATCGGTCTGGCACAGGGCCACAACAAGTACACCACGGATAAGTACACGGTCGTTGGCGTGATCACCGAGATCGCTAACACGAAGTACGGTAACGTTTACATTCAGGACGAGAAGGGCAACACCTTCTACATCTACGGTCTGTACTCTGCAGACGGCGCAACCCGCTTTGACGCTCTTGAGACCCAGCCCGCAGTTGGTGACACCATCACCGTGCTTGGTGTTCTCGGCCAGTACAACGGCGGCGCACAGATGAAGAACGGCTGGATCACCGCTCACACCCCCGCTGCTCCTGAGGGTGGCGAAGGTGGCGAAGGTGGCGAAGGCGGCGAAGGCGGCGAAGGCGGTGAGACTCCTGCCGGTGACGCTCTGGCAACCTTCACCTTCGGTGAGAACGGCGAGGCTAAGCATGTTGACGGCCAGGATCTTGGCGCTGAGTATCAGTACACCGCAGGCGAGTACACCCTCGATCTGACCGGCATGAGCAAGGTCTTCGGTCCTGCTTTCGATGCAACGGGCAACTCCTGCCTCAAGCTCGGTACCGGCAGCGCAACCGCAACCCTTTCCTTCACCGTTGCTGATGGTGTGAACAAGGTTGTCATTCGCGTTGCTGCTTACAAGGCAAACGCTGCGAAGGTAACCGTGAACGGAACCGAGTACGACATTTCTGCAAACAAGTCCAACGAGGGCTCTTACTATGAGATCACCGTTGATACTTCTGCTACCAAGACGGTTACTCTGGCAACCGTTTCCGGTGCTGGCAGAGCCATGATCGATTCCATCGCATACTACGCAAACTAATTTTCGGCAAAGCCCGAAAGGGGCTCCCACCGCATCATGCGGTGGGAGCCCCCTTTTTTCGTTAGTTGTTTTTCAAAGGCGTGGCAAAGGCTTTTCCTTGAAAAAGCGTTAGCCCTCAAAGCCGTGCACAAATCCGGAAACGTCCGCGGAGCAAACGTCTCCGCCGATCACGCGGTTGCGGTAGACCAGAACGTTGGCATAGACCGTTCCCTCGTAGTCCTTATAATTGGTGATGGCAAAGGTGTAGCGCGTCACGTCCTTTCCCTTGTAGCGGGAGAGGTTGAGGCCCTGCTCCTTTTGCAGCTCGTTGTAGGCGGCGTAGACCTTGTCAAACTCGGTCGGCACGGTCACGGTCTTGACCTCCACGGGAGAGGCGTCGGTCTGCCAGCCGAACTGGGCGAGAAAGGCGACCACGTCCTCGGCCGTTTTGACCTTGTCGTAGGAATAGCTTGTTGAGTCCCCCTTGGCTCCCGCCGTCTGGGAGGAGATGGCGTAGGTGGGGACGAATGCGATCAGGGTGATCAGCACGGTGAGTGCAACGCAGATCACGCCAACCAGCTTTACGGTGCTAGCACGCAGGGAATAGATAAACATAGAGCGCCTCCGATCCATATATTCTGGTGCAATATATGAATCCGCAAGGCGCTTTATGAATCCGCAGAGGAAATATCGATATCAAAATTGCCGGGCGTTACCGCGGCGCGCACCGATCGGGAGTGCGAATACACGTTGTGCAAAAGACCAAACATCATGTAGATGGCCAGCATTGAGGAGCCTCCGCAGGAGAGGAAGGGAAGCGTGATGCCGATCACGGGGAGCATACCGAAGCACATTCCCACGTTGAGCAGGATCTGCACTACCAGCATCGCTCCGATGCCCACGCAGATCAGTCCTCCAAAGTCGGAGCGGGCGGCCATGCGCGCGATCATAAAGATGCGCACCACCATGACCATAAAGAGGATCAGCACAATCGACCCGCCAAGGTAGCCGAATTTTTCACAGACCGTGGCAAAGATAAAGTCGGTGTGCGAGGCGGGAAGGATCTCGTAGTAGCCTCCCGTCATCAGTCCCACGCCAAAGAATCCGCCTGCGGCAATGGCCTGTCGGCTGAGCAGGGGCTGCATTCCCTTGCCCAACGGGTCAAGCTCGGGCTTAAATCCGATGATGATGCGCTGCTGCTGGTATTCGGCCAGATGCTCCCAGAGGAAGGGGGCGAGCAGAAGGAGCAGCAGGACTGCGGCGCCAAAGTAGCCCGGGTGCAGGCCTGCGCAAAAGAGCATCAGTGCCAGAATGCCCATGTAGATCAAGGCAACGCCAAGGTCTCCCGAGAGCAGGATCGGCCCCACGATCAGGAGGGCGTGTCCCAAGAGGGGGAGGAGCGTGAGCGGATGGTTGATCCTCTCCTGCACCGAAAAGAGGTGCTTGGAGAAGGTGCAGATGAAGGTGAATTTGACGAACTCCGAGGGCTGGATCATCATGCCGATAATGGGAATGCGGAGCCAGCTGCGGTTGGAGGTCTCCATATTGGCGCCGCTCTCGCCAAAGAGCAGGGTCAGCAGGAGGAGCAGCACCGAGCCGATCAGCATGGGGAGCCAGAGCTTGTCCACCAGCGTGCGATAGTCCACGAAGGCGATCAAGAGCGTCACGGCAAGCCCCAGGAAGAAGATAAAGACCTGCATCTTTAGCTTGGACATTCCAAAATTGTCTACCGCGCCAAAGACCGTGACGATGCTGATCAGGGAGAGAAGCGTTGCACAGGTAAACAGCACGGGGTCGAGGTTGCGAATGACCGATTTACAGAGGTTCCACGCCTTTTCCATAGGCACGCTCCTTTCCTTAAAGATGTATTTTTGGAAAACGCAGGGAAACGTCCTTCCCGAAAAAAGATCGTTTTGGAAAAAAAGAGGGGAAGTTTTTCCAAGGGATAGCTTAGATAAAAGAGGGGAAGTTTTTTTCAAAAAGGGAAATTTGGAAAAAAGAGGGGAAGCTTCGGTTGCGGAAGCTCCCCCTCGTTTTTTGGTTAATACTGTCTGCCCCAGATGACCATGTGGCGAGCGGGCTTGCCACAGCAGGCGCAAACGTCCGAGAGATGATCCTCAACGAAGGGAATGCAACGGGACTTGATGCCGCCGGTGATCTCCTTGATCTCCTCCTCGCAGGCCGTCTCGCCGCACCACATTGCCTTAATGTAGCCCGAACGGGTGTTTGCCAGCTCGAGGAATTCCTCTCTGGAGTGTGCCTCGTAGGTGCGGTTGGTGCGGTTTTCGAGCGCGCGCTGATAGAGCTCGTCATGCACTCTCTGCAGAGCCTTCTCGACCTCCTCTGCAAGGTTGTCGAGGGAAACGAAGGTTTTCTCACGCGTGACGCGGCTGACCAGGACGCAGGAATTGTTCTCGATGTCGCGCGGACCGATCTCCAGACGGAGCGGCACGCCCTGCATCTCGTACTGGCTGAACTTCCAGCCGGTGGAGTTCTCGCTGTCGTCCAGCTTTACGCGGAAGCGCTTGGAAAGCTCGCGCTTGATCTCTCCCGCCTTCTCGAGAACGCCCTCCTTGTGCTGGGCAACGGGAATGATGGCCAGCTGAATGGGCGCGATGCGGGGAGGAAGGATCAGACCGTTGTCGTCGCCGTGCGTCATGATGATGGCGCCGATCATACGGGTGGAAACGCCCCAGGAGGTCTGGTGCGGATATTTCTGGGTGTTGTCGCGCGCGGTGAAGGTGATGTCAAAGGCCTTGGCAAAGCCGTCACCAAAGTAGTGCGTGGTGCCGCCCTGCAGAGCCACGCCGTTGTGCATCATGGGCTCAATGGTGTAGGTCTCCTCGGCGCCGGCGAATTTCTCCTTCTCGGTCTTGCGTCCCGTATAGGCGGGAATGGCCAGCGACTCGGCGTAGAAGTCCTCGTAGACCTTCAGCATACGCAGGGTCTCCTCGCGTGCCTCCTCGGGCGTCTCGTGCATGGTGTGTCCCTCCTGCCAGAGGAACTCGGAGGTGCGCAGGAAGGGACGGGTGGTCTTCTCCCAGCGAACCACGTTACACCACTGGTTATAGAGCTTGGGCAGGTCGCGGTAGGACTGAATGATGTTGCGGAAATGCTCACAGAAGAGCGTTTCGGAGGTGGGGCGCACGCACAGACGCTCGGAGAGCTTGTTCTCGCCGCCCACCGTTACCCACGCGCACTCGGGGGCAAAGCCCTCCACGTGGTCCTTCTCCTTTTGCAGGAGGCTCTCGGGGATAAACATGGGCATATAGACGTTTTCGTGTCCCAGCTCCTTAAAGCGGGCGTCCAGATCCTTCTGGATATTCTCCCAGATGGCGTAGCCGTAGGGGCGAATGATCATGCAGCCCTTTACGCCGGAGTAATCCACCAGCTCCGCCTTTTTCACGACGTCGGTGTACCACTGTGCAAAATCCACGTCCATGGACGTGATCTGCTCTACCATTTTTGCATTGTTCTTTGCCATAACAAACCTCTTCTTTGTCTTCGCGGAGATGTCCGCATAAAAGCATAATATTACACAATACTAATTATAGCGCAAGGATGCGGAATTGTCAAGATTTTTTTGGAAAACGGAGGACAAGAGATGCAGGAGATCTATCTTTGCGGCGTGCGGATCGACGTTCTCTGCCGCTCGGAGGCGGTCGGGAGGGCTCTCGGGAGCGAAAAACGCCCCTGCAGGGTGGTCACGCCGAACGCTCTGATGCTGGAGTCCTGCCGTCGGGACGCGCATCTGCGGGAGCTGCTCTGCCGTGCGGAGCTTTCCCTGCCCGACGGGGCGGGGGTGCTTTTGCGCGCGCGCAGACAGGGAACGCCTCTGCCCGAGCGGATCGCGGGCATCTCCTTTGGCGAGGATCTGTTGGCCGAGGCGGAACGGCAGGGGCTGCGCGTCTTCCTGCTTGGCGGACGGGAGGGGGTGTCGATCCGCGCGGCCGAGCGCCTTCTGCAGAAGCACCCGCGCCTGCAGATCTCGGGAATGCAGCACGGCTATTTTGATCGGACGGGAGAGGAAAACGCCGCCCTTCTTTCGCGCATCCAACAGGCGCGGACCGACGTGCTGATCGTTTGCCTCGGCTTTCCCCTGCAGGAGGAATGGATCATGGAGAACACGGAGGCACTCTCCTCGGTGCGCGTGGTGGCGGCGCTTGGGGGAAGCCTTGACGTCTGGGCGGGAAGGGTCAGGCGCGCCCCGCGTCCTCTGCAGCGCATGGGGCTGGAATGGGCCTGGCGCATGGCGATGGAGCCACGCCGCCTGCGCGATCTGCCAAGGCTTTTGCGCACGCTCTTGCGGTCCTGAGGGGGGCGCGTGAGGGGAAGGGCGTTTGCTTTTGCGAACGCCTTTTCTTCTTCGCAAAATGCACACAGAGGCCGACTTTTTGGAAAAAGAATATATAGAATGTTACAAAATTGATAAATTTTCGGCAAACCCCTTGTATATTTGGGAAAAGTGAGGTAAAATATACAATGTATGGAAAGGTCCACCTTTCCGATCAAGACAACAAATAAATTATAAAACGGAGGATCATTCCAATGGCAAACGTAAAAGTTGCGATCAACGGCTTTGGCCGCATTGGCCGTCTGGCATTCCGTCAGATGTTCGGCGCAAAGGGCTACCAGGTAGTTGCGATCAACGACCTCACCCAGCCTTCCATGCTGGCTCACCTGCTCAAGTACGACTCTGCACAGGGCAGATACAACCACGAGGTTTCCGCAAATGACGAGGAGGGCACCATCACCGTCGACGGCAAGACCATCAAGATCTATGCCGAGAAGGACGCTGCTAACCTTCCTTGGAAGAAGCTGAAGATCGACGTTGTTCTCGAGTGCACCGGCTTCTACACCTCTAAGGCAAAGTCCATGGCTCACATCAACGCAGGCGCAAAGAAGTGCGTTATCTCCGCACCCGCAGGCAGCGATCTGAAGACCATTGTTTACTCTGTAAACGAAGGCACTCTGACCGCTGACGATCAGATCATCTCTGCTGCATCCTGCACCACAAACTGCCTCGCTCCCATGGCAAAGGCTCTCAACGATTACGCTCCCATCCAATCCGGTATCATGACCACCGTTCATGCTTTCACCGGTGACCAGATGGTTCTCGACGGCCCCCACAGAAAGGGTGACCTCCGCCGCGCTCGCGCTGCAGCTGTAAACATCGTTCCCAACTCCACCGGCGCTGCAAAGGCAATCGGTCTCGTTATTCCCGAACTCAACGGCAAGCTCATCGGCTCCGCACAACGCGTTCC
>JAFWAA010000051.1 GCA_017507905.1 Clostridia bacterium
CCGAAGATGGCGCGGAGCAGTCTCTCCTCGGCGGTCAGCTCGGTCTCGCCCTTGGGCGTGATCTTACCGACGAGAATGTCGCCCGAGCGAACCTCGGTTCCCTTCTTGACGATACCCTCGGCGTTGAGGTCGCGGAGTGCGTCCTCACCGACGTTGGGGATCTCGCGGGTGATCTCCTCCGGGCCGAGCTTGGTCTCTCTTGCCTCGTGGGTGTATTCCTCGATGTGGAGGGAGGTATACATATCGTCCCGCACCAGACGCTCATTCAGCAGAACGGCGTCCTCGTAGTTATAGCCCTCCCAGGTCATAAAGCCGATCAGTGCGTTCTTACCCAGCGAGATCTCTCCGTTGGAGGTTGCGGGTCCGTCGGCAATGACCTGTCCTGCCTCCACGTAGTCGCCCTTCTTGACGACGGGACGCTGGTTGAAGCAGGTGCCCTGGTTGGTTCTCTTGAACTTGATCAAGGTATAAACGTCCTTGATGCCACCCTCGCAAGCAACCACGATGCGGTCAGCCTGAACGCTTTCCACGTAGCCTGCACGCTCGGCAAGCACCACGACGCCGGAGTCGACGGCGGCCTTGTACTCCATACCGGTTCCCACGATGGGCGAATCGGTCACCATCAGCGGCACAGCCTGCTTCTGCATGTTGGAGCCCATGAGTGCACGGGTGTTATCGTCGTTCTCCAGGAAGGGGATCATGGCCGTTGCCACGGAGACCAGCATCTTGGGGGCGACGTCCATATAGGAGATCTCGGAGGCGTCTGCCTCAACGATCTCGGCCTTGTCGCGCGCCGTGACCTTCTGGTTGATGAAGCTTCCGTCCTCGTTGAGGGGCTCGTTTGCCTGAGCCACGATGAAGCGGTCCTCCATGTCGGCGGTCATGTATTCGACCTCGTCGGTCACGATGTGCTTCACGCCGCCGTTGCCGTCGTCCACGTGGATGACCTTGCGGTAGGGAGCCTCGATAAAGCCGTAATCCGAGATCTTGGCGTAGGTGGTGAGATAGGAGATCAGACCGATGTTCGGTCCTTCAGGCGTCTCGATCGGGCACATACGGCCATACTGCGTGTAGTGTACGTCACGCACGTCGAAGGAGGCGCGGTCGCGGGAAAGACCGCCGGGGCCGAGCGCGGAGAGACGGCGCTTGTGCGTCAGCTCTGCTAAGGGGTTGTTCTGATCCATGAACTGGGACAGCTGGCTGGATCCGAAGAACTCGCGGATCGCGGTGGTCACGGGACGAATGTTGATCAGCGCCTGAACGGTCAGCTTCTCGTTGTCCTGCGTGGTCATGCGCTCCTTGATGATCTTATCCATACGGGTAAAGCCGATGCGAAGCTGGTTCTGCAGCTGCTCACCCACGGAACGGATGCGGCGGTTGCCCAGGTGGTCGATATCGTCCACGCTGCCAACGTCATGCGTCAGGCAGAGCAGATAGTTGATGGAGGCAAAGATATCGTCCACGGTGATGTGCTTGGGGCAAAGCTCGGCGATGCGATCCTTTGCCATGGCCTTGATGGCGTCCACGTCGCCCTCACACTCGGCGGCGATCTCCTGCAGAACGGAGATGCGGACTTTTTCGCGGATGCCGCAATCCTGCAGGTCAAAGCCGAGCAGATACTCGGGCTCAACGGTGTTGTTGCCAAGGACCTTCAGCACAAATCCGTCATCCAGAAGCAGCTTGACCTCGTTGACACAAGCGTGCTCCAGCTCCAGTGCCTTTTCGGGAGTGATGACGGCGCCTGCCTCGAGAAGCACCTCGCCCGTGATGGGGCTGACGACGTCCTCTGCCAGGCGGTGGTTGGCGATACGGCTGTGGATCGCCATTTTCTTATCATATTTATATCTTCCCACAGGCGCGATGTCGTAGCGCTTGGGATCGAAGAAGTAGTTGTTGATGAGGGTGCGTGCAGCCTCCTCAATGGGGGGCTCGCCCGGACGGAGCTTTTTGTAGATCTCCTTGAGGGCCTCCACACCGGGGGTGGAATGGTTGGCCAGAGCCAGCTGCTCGGACTCATCCTTCTCAAAGGTGGCACTCAGGTGCGAATCGTCGCCGAAGAGCGCGTAGATATCCTCGCGGGACTCCACGCCAAGCGCGCGAATGAGGACCGTGAGGGGCATCTTGCGGTTCTTGTCGATGCGGACGTACATCACGCCCGAGGCGTCGATCTCATACTCCAGCCATGCGCCGCGATAGGGGATGACGGTGGTGGAGTAGGTCTTCTTGCCCGCCTTGTCGATCTCGGAGGCATAGTACATGCCGGGAGAACGAATGATCTGGGAGACGATGACGCGCTCTGCACCGTTGATCACAAAGGTTCCCGTCTCGGTCATGAGCGGGAAATCGCCCATGAAGATATCGGCCTGCTTGACCTCGCCCGTCTGCTTGTTGGTCAAGCGGACGTTGACCTTAAGGGGTGCGGCGTAGTTGACGTCACGCTCCTTGCACTCCTCTACCGGATATTTGGGGTTCTTGTCATCCAGGGTAAAGGAAATGAATTCGATCACCAGATTGCCGGAATAATCGGTAATCGGGGAGGCATCGCGCAGAACCTCCATCAGACCCTCGTTCTTAAACCACTCGTAGGACTTCGTCTGGATCTCGACCAGATTCGGCAGCGGGTAGTCGAAGTGGGATCGCGAGAAGCTCTTTCTGGTGTTTTGACCAAGCTTTTGATCCTTCAAATTGATCATTAATTTAATCACTCCATTCCAAGAATTGGTACACTCTGAAACTTTTTCCATCGCTTAAGAGGGCAATTCTCGGGATTTTTTGAACGTCGGAGCGAGGTCCCCCGAGCCAAGGCATGCCGAAAAAAGCACAATATAAGCGATTATAATGCAGTTTACTATTTTATCATCTTTTTCCGCCTTTGTCAAGAGTTTTCTCCAATATTTTTATAAAAAAGTTTTTCTTTTTTCATTTTAGGGCTCAAAAGCGGAAGCGGAGGACGAAAAAGGGGTGTTGAGGGGAAAACTCGCGGTGAAAAAAATATTTTTCAAAAAAAATCAAAAAATTTTGAAAAAGGGGTTGCAATTTGAAAAAAAGTATGCTATAATAGGCAAGGTTTGAAGCCACGGCCCGTTGGTCAAGCGGTCAAGACGCTAGCCTCTCACGCTGGAAACATGGGTTCGATTCCCGTACGGGTCACCAAAAAAGAAACATCCGAACACCGTTCGGATGTTTCTTTTTATCCAAGCCGACAGGCTTGGCATGGAATCACGCGTCAGCGTGCATGGAATCGCCGCAGGCGTATGGCATCACCGCAGGTGTATTTCTCTGTCGGCTTGATTCCATACGCGACTTCGTCGCAATTCCATACCGCGGCGAGCCGCGGATTCCATACACGCCTTCGGCGTGATTGGGACGCGGAAAGGAGAAGAAGATGGCAAAGAATTTGTTGCTTGAATATTCCGAACAATTAGCTTGTGAAATTGCAGCGCTTTGCAACGAGCACAAAATAGACTCCAATACCGTATATCAAATCAAAAAATCCTCATCAAGTGTTTTCGCCAACATTTCCGAAGCTCAATATCCTCAAAGCCTCGCAGATATGCTATCCAAATTTGAAATCGCACGAAAGGAATGTGCAGAGACCGAAAGCTGGCTCAAATTAATTTTCTCTTCCGGAAGTATTGACGAAAGCACCTTTAGGCGGCATCGCAATCTCTGTGGAAGAATACGCAGAATGCTGACAGCATCGTGCATAACGATCGAAAGCAAAATAAAGCAAGGCTGAAAAGCCTTGCTTTTTTCATTGGTTCCCTTTCCCAACGGCGAAATTCCCGTAGGATACTTCCCTACCGCACGTCTTGCGACGTGCGGTTTCTTTTTTTGCCGATTCCGCGCGCGGAATCGGAGAAGCGTCTGCTTGCAGACGCTTGGGTTCGCATACCCCGCCCGAAGATCGGAAAGCTCGCTTTCCAGGCGCAGGGCGAGGGTATATTCGCTAACGGCGAAATTCCCGTAGGGCACTTCCCTGCCGCACGTCGCAAGACGTGCGGTTGATCGCGCAGATGATTGCGCATTGATTTTAGAAAAGCCTTTTCCTTCTGCCGATGGCCGCAAGGACAGCCAGAACGCCGCATCCTGTCAGCGAAACTCCTGCCATGGAGCACGAAACCGTGGTGAGGGACTTGAGCTCGTCGGTCTTTTCCTCAAGCTCTGTGTTCTTTTCCGCAAGCTCGCCGTTCTTCTCCTCCAGCGCCGCCTTGATTTCATCAAGATCCTTCTGAATTGCCCTGATCGCTCCGTCGAGAGCCGCATACGCTTCCTCGATCTTTGCGGTCATAGCCGCCTTGTCTTTCGCATCTGCCGCTTCAAGAGCAGCCTTTGCCGCATCAAGTGCCTTATTCAGATTGATGATCTTACCGTCAAGGGCTGTGTCGCCGTCGGCGATCGCCTTACCAAGCTCTGCCTTTGCATCGTCGAGATTCTTCTGAACGGTCTTGATCGCTCCATCGAGAGCCGCATCTGCCGCCTCGATCTTTGCGATCAGCTCTGCTTTAAGCGCTTCGTCTGCCGCACCGTATGCGGAGATCGCATTTTCCAGCGCCTTGCCAAGATCGGCGATCTTGCCGTCAAGCTTCGTATCGCCATCTGCTATCGCCTGCTCGAGCTCTGCCTTTGCATCGTCGAGATTCTTCTGAACCTCTGCGATCTTTGTATGGAGTGCGCTCTCTGCCTCGGTGATCTTACCGTCGAGGGTCTCGTCACCTGCGGTAGCCGCCGCCTTTGCCGCCTCGATAGCCTTGTTCAGAGCGTCGATCGCCTCCGTAAGTGCGTTCGCATTGTTAAGGTCTGCTGTCTTGAGCTCCTCAACAGCCTTGTTGAGATTTGCCTGGACCTCTGCTACTTTACCCTCGAGTGCCTTGTCAGCCTCGTCGATCTTTGCGTCAAGCTCGTTCTTGAGAGCGGTGTCGGAGGTGGTAGAAAATGCCCTTGCATCCTCGATCGCCTTATTCAGCGCTGTGATAGCGTCCTCAAGCGCCTTTGCGTCAGCCGCGTCAACAGCCTTCAATTCCTCGATCGCCTGTTCGATCTTACCGATAGCCTTTTCCGCATCGGTAAGTCTTGCGTCAAGAGCCGCGATCAGCTCGTTTGCCTTCTTGATCTCTTCATCAAGCACAGCCTTCAAAGCCGCATCCTGCGTGTCAGCATACGCTTCCGCCTCCTTGATGAGAGCCTTCAGCACGTCAACCGCCTTGTTCAGCGCATCGGTATTGGACTTGTCAGCCGCTTCAAGCTCGCCTACTGCCTTGTTGAGGGCCGCGGTGTAAGCGTCGGTCACTTCCTGCTTTGCCGCCGCGATGGCATCCTCAACCGCCTTGTCGGTGGCGTAGGTGCTGTCAAGTGCGTCGATAAGGTCTGTGACCTTCTTGATCTCTGCCGCAAGCTCGTCGGGATCGATCTGCGCCGCGATCTTTGCTTCAAGCTCGCCTACCGCCTTGTTGAGGGCGTCGGTAAGCTTGGTTTCCAGTGTATCAAGCGCCGTGTCGAGAGCTTCTATCGCCTTTGTCAGCGCGGAATCCTTGTTCGTCAGATCGGTAAGCTTCTCAAGTGCTTCGATAGCCTTGACCGCCTCCGCGATAGCGTCAGCGTTTGCCTTTACGTTGTTCACGTCAGCCGCGCCGACCTTTTTTTCAAGCTTTGTCACACGCTCGGTGAGCTTTTCGATCAGCTCGTTGAGCTTTTCGTCAGCCGCCTTGTAAGCGTCCTCAAGAGCGGTTATATCGCCTTCAGCCGCCTCAATTGCCTCCTTTGCCTCTGCCATCGCTGTCTCAAGAGCCGTTACTCGGTCAACAAGCACGCCGATATCGTCGGTATCCAGTCCCGCAATAGCGTTTTCCAGCTTTGCGAGAAGGTCGGAGGAGCTGGTAGCCTTCAGCTCGATGGGGGTATCCGAAGTGAATTCAAAGTACTTGCCATCCATCGTTTGAACATATACCCACAGGTAAACAGAGTCTCCCGGATCAACGTTAAGATTGAGCACGTCTGTGTAATTGTCCTGCTTTGTATGTCCCGAGCTGTCATTTATGCTGTAGAGGAAAGCGTATTGATATGTGCTGTATTCGCTTGTGATCTCCTCACCCGTGTCGGCGCGGTATATCTTCACCGCAAGGGTAAGGTCGTCGCCCGGAACGATCCACTCCGGAGCAACGATCGCTGCGTAGATGGGTGCTTGGACGATCTCGTAGTCCAGCGTATCGGTATCGCCGTAATTGCCTATGCCGGTGATCGTTGCTGTGTACGTTTTAGCAGGGATAAAATCACTGCTGTCCCAGCTGATTTCGTAGTCCACGCCCTCGGTGAGGACCTTGTCGCCGTCCTTTACGGTAACGGTGGGCACGTGAGACTCGCCGTCGTAAACGGGAGGTACGGACTTATCGTGAGAGATCTGAAGCTCACCCACGGGTTTGGGGGTTATGGTAATGATATCGTGAAATTCGCCTGTAAAGTTGATGCCTGCTGCGGTTAAAAGCACCTTCTTTTCGCCTGCATTTGTGAAATCCCATGTGCTGAAGGAATCTATGTATTCATAATATAACTTGAGCTCGAGATCGATCCTGCCGTCATCGTCAAGGTCAAAGCCCACCTTGAGGTTGGGGGTCTTTGGTGTACCGTCGTAGACTGCGGTTTTTCCGGTATAATAATCACCGTACTCTACCATAAAGCTGTCCGATCCAAAGTCCAGAGGACTGATTGTGACGGTATACGCAAAGGTCTCGGGCAGGTCGTTGTGGTTACTGTCGCCCACTACCTTGTAATAGACATCATACTCACCTGCATCCTTCTTCGTTTCCATGTAGGAGAGCCACTCGCCGTCGTTTACCTTATACATTACGGTTCCGTCATTTGTGCTTCCGATCATATCGTAGAGCGCCTGCTCGGTACCGTTGTAGAAGATAGTTGTGTTATTGATCACGGGTGCGATGACCGCAGCAGCCCCCTTTTTGATGGTCCATGTGACTTCCTCAGGCGTCAGATCGGGAGCTTCCTCATCGTTCCTTCTGATCTCGGTGCTGAACCTGACTTCTAAGCCCTGTTCGCCTGCGCTCTTCTTATCGCCGGTATATTCAATATAGTAATATTTGTCATTGTTGAGATCATACGTGCCATTGCCGGTCTTTATGGCGACGGTAACGGTAGGTACCTGTTCACCGCCGTTGTAGGTGAATTCGGTCTCGCTCTGCGTAATCGAAAGCTTGCCTATGATGACCTCGCTGTCGTGGAGGAGCTTGCTTGCGCTACTGATATTCTCGTGAGCAAAGGTCTTTACAAGGGAATCTGCATCAGGCTCATTTACCATTACGATCTGATCAAGATTCGAGCCGATTTCGCATCCCGCGCCTACGGTGATGACCGCATCTGTATTTCCATCTTCGTCAGCTCGACGGTCCACGTATATGGTGTCGGTAAGGTCTCTGTCTATATGAAGTGTTCCCTTGCTGTTAACGAAGGTGACGGAGGCTACGCTGTTATCAAAGTCGACGAATGTAAGCTCGCAGTATCCCGCAGAAGCATTTCCCTCGGATATGTATATACCCGTTTCGCCGCCCACGGTCAATTTGTTCGCGCCGGTGTCGACGACCGTTTTGCCCACGAGACTCAAGCGTCCGTTGACAAAGATGGAAGCGTTTTGCGAAGCCTCGGTTTTTATGACGGATACGTTTTCTTCGTGGAGATTCACCACCACAACGTTAGCGTCCTCTTCGACGATCAGCGCAATAAAATCGGAGCTTACGATATCGTATCCGTTAAGATCGAGGCGGAAATGGGGGAGGTCTCCGCTTATGGTCAGGGTATCGTTAAGGTCTGTAAGAAGGGTGACCACGGGATGAAGCACTTGAGCGGATATGCCTCCATTGACAAGGCTAACGATCCGATCAAAGGCATCCTCCACCTTGAAGTAGAGCTCTGTCGCCCCCTCGGCATCAGCGTCGCCGCTTGTGATGTAGTCAAGCTTTGCCTCTGCCTGCGCACCGCAAGCAAGACACTTGCCGTTCGCGTCAAAGTGTTCCGACGCAATAACGTCCATATCGTGAGACACAGTCTTTTCGCTGTTGGAGTAGATCCAAGTACCGTCACATTCGAGCCGGTTGTAAACCTGATTTGTTTCTGTTCTGAATACGGGAAGTGCGTCCACGGTCTCGCCGTTGTCAACGTTCTGACCGAAAGCGTCACCCAGAAGGTGCGCAACCTCGCCGCTTGCAAACTGTGCGGAGGTCTTGGCGGTGGTAACCTCCGCCACATCCTCAGTTGTGTTGCCCAGTCCTGCGTTGCCGATGCCGTTCTGGGGAGCACCATAGCCGTCCTCGGCACAGTCGCTCAGATAGTAGCAGTTCTGCACGATGCCGTCATTACTTCCAACCACGCCGCCGACAAATTCGTTGCCGCTGACAGAACCGGTATTGTAGCAGTTCTGTACGGTGCCGCTGTAGTTCTCTCCAACCACGCCGCCGACATTATTCATGCCGATGACGGTGCCTTGGTTGTAGCAGTTCTCTACGGTGCCAAGGTTATATCCAACCACGCCGCCGACATAATAATTTCCGTTAAAATAGGAATCGATCACTCCTACGTTCTGCACCTTGCCGTTCGTGCCTACGTAGCCGAACAGACCCACGTAGTCTACGGCGCTATCATCGAAATACAAGCCGCTTACGGTCTTGCCGTTTCCGTCGAAGACGCCGGTGTATCCGTTCGAGTCATTACCGATGGGAGTCCACAGTCTGAAGCCCGAGGGATCGGGGAAGGTTTTTGCCATTTCGGTAAGGACGCCCTCGTTGACTACGATATCTTTGGTCAGAATGGCGTCCGCACTTGTATTCTGCGCCGTGCCGTCGGTCAACGTACCGTTCACCAGTGCCGCAAACCAATACAGCTTGCCTGCGTTGTCGATCTCGTAGTAGCCGTCGCCGTCCGAGTCGGTTGCGGGCTGATATAGACCTTCTTCGGCGCACTCGGCGCAGAAGCCGTTGCTTGCTTCGGTGAAGGTGTGGGGCTTCGTCTTATCTTGAAGAGCCGCGTCGTTTGTGTATGCTACCGTTGTGCCGTCGCACCCGATGCACGGATAGACTTTGTTTGTAGCGGTTATCTTTACCGGAAGTTCGTCTACGGTCTCACCGTTGTCAAGGCTCTGACCGAAAACACCGTTCGACAGGTACGCAACCTCGCCGCTTGCAAACTGTGCGGAGGTCTTGGCGGTGGTAACATCCGCCACATCCTCAGTTGTGCTGCCCTGTGTTTCGTTGCCGATGCCAAATTGAATTGTACCTGCGCCGTCCTCGGCACAGCCGCTCAGATAGTAGCAGTTCTGCACGTTGTCGTTATTACTTCCAACCACGCCGCCGACATATTCGCTGCCGCTGACAGAACCGGTATTGTAACAGTGCTGCACGGCGCTGCTGATCATGTTACGTCCGACCACGCCGCCGACATATTCGCTGCCGCTGACAGAACCGGTATTGTAGCAACGCAGCACGGTGCCGCCGTCATTCGTTCCAACCACGCCGCCCACATAGCTCACACCGCTTACGGTAACGTTGCTGTGGCAGTCGAGTACATAGGAGTTGCTTGCGAGATATCCCACGACGCCGCCTGCGGATCCGTTCCCACCGCTTACAGAGGAGTATATCGCTCCGCTTACGTGCAAATTTTGGATAAAATTATAGCCCAGGCCCAGGTCGCCGGGATTATATTGGACATACCCGAAAAGTCCGACGTATTTGAGCTCTTGATTGGGAGATGCAGAGCTGCCGATGGTAAGGCCCTTGACGGTATAGCCTGCGCCGTCAAAGATGCCGCTGAATACGTTATGCGAACCGTCGATACCGATGGGGATCCACGGTTTTCCCGAAAGATCGATATCCTTCGAGAGCTTGATGAATTTGCCCGAAAAAGTACTTGTCGTTGCCGTTGAGTCATTGATGCCTGTGAGCTCGGTTGCGTTGCCGTCATATCGGTTCACCAGCGCCGCAAGTGCCGCAAGCTGTGCCGAGGTAGAGATCTCGTAGGGGCTATCCTTCGCTCCGGTCTTTCCACCATTGGTAGACGCGTTAAACGGCGAGAAGTCGGCGTAGGTGTACGTGTTCGTGTCCGGAACGTACTCTCCCCAGGTTCCCGGAGCAGCCTTTTCCGCCGCGCTTGCGCACAGCGAGAACGCGCCGAAAACGGTGACGATCATCATGACCGAGAGCAAAAGCCCGGTTATTTTCCTCTTGTTGTTTGTTTTTTTCATGGTTTTCCTCCGTAGATAGGGTTTGCGTTCGTTTGATTATATCCTTTTGCGTTGCGACGTCAACTCATGATCAGAGCTTCGAGGTCTTCCTCGTCAAGCCCTTCGGTGTACTCGATGAAGCCGCGCAGGATCTGTCTGCCAAGCCCCCGATAATCGGTTGCCAGTACTTTGCTGATTTTCATTTTTCTGATCTCCTCGGGAACGTTGTAGATCAGCATGACCGCGCCAATCGCTCCCGCGATCCTTACGTCAAGGGGTGCCGAGCTTTCGGTGGTCATCATCGTGGCGTATTCGATTCCCGATACCAGGAGCTCCGCCTCGCGGAAGTTCTGATCCTTCCAGGTACTGCAGTATTCCTTGCCGAAGACCTGTCTCGCCTTCTCCGTATCGTTCTTCCGTATGATGTCAAGGGTCATCGGGTGGGTGTAGGTCGAGAGATAAAAGTCCTTCGCGATCTCGCTTTCCTCACAGCTCGCCGCCATAGCGGTCAGCTCAAGGCAGAGCGCCATCAGCGAGGTCTTACCCTCGTCTGCCGCGTGCTCCATCATCTCCCATTGGTATCGGCAGAGCATCTTGACCAGCAGTGCCAGCAGGTGCTCCTTCGTGGGAAAGTAGAAGGTCAGATTCCCCGTGCTGATATCGAGCTCGTCACAGATCGCCTTCAGCGAGGTCTCGGTGTAGCCCCTTTCAAGAAACCTTCTCGTCGCCGTCTGTACGATTTCGATCTTCGTTGTATTCACCCGTCGTCTGCGTGCCATATAAGACCCTCTCTTTCTCTTTATTTTGGTTGTACGTCGGTTTTTGCATGCGTGCTAATTTTAGCACGAGTCCTAATTTAGCATCTGCCCTATTTTAGCACACTTGCTAAAATTTGTCAATAGCTTTTGGAAAATTGTCTTATTTTTTTCCTTCGTTCTCCTTCCTTCCGACGACAAAAAAAGGGGGACTCTCCCCCCTTACGGACCGCGCCGTCGCCCCCCTCTTTGCCTTTATGAAAGGAGTATGATACAATAAATGGAATGTTGAACGGGCAACGCCGATTTTGTCAGCGTTGCCCGATCGATTATACTAAGCTTGTCTTTTTGAGAACCACCTTGCTGATTGCGCCAAGACCGAATGCAAACAATGCACCGCCGGCCGCACGTCGCAAGACGTGCGGTTTCTTTTTTTGCCGCTTCCTCGCGCGGCACGGGGAGGCGTCTGTGCCAAAAGCTTATTTTCCGCTTGCAAGAGCCGCTTTTATTTCATCCGCTCGGAAAGGTGCGACCAATCCAACAGACAGACGTTGGATCCGCATATCCTCTCTCCGACAGCGAGGTGTTCCTTTTTGGCGCAGTCTGTGATCTGCTCCGGAAAACGATCAAAGAGGATCGCGCGAAGCTCCGCATCCGCATCCCACGCAAGGCTTTGCTTTCCTACCTGCTTGACCTCGACCAGCTCGGAAATCGTGCCACCTCGTATCTTTATACTTTTGAAGACCGCGCGATTTGCGCGGTAGAACTCCAATCGGTGGATGCTGTCAAAGTGATAGCGCTGATACTTTCGCTTCCGTGAGAGCAGAAGGATCTGCGCCTTCTTGCCTTCGTAAGAAAAGGTAAGACTGTAATGGCCGTGAAAAAAGGACGCCCAAGGAAGGAATTTGATCTTCGTCCCTTCGATGCCGCTTTGCTTGAGGTGCTTATTCACCTTGATCACCAATACAACGTATTTGCAGAAGCGAATCAAGACAAAGAGCAACATGAGCGAGAGCAGAACAAGCAAAAGGGGCAGATTCCGTATTTCCGTACTTCCCGTGCGAGGAAAAAACAGAAGCACGGAAGCAAAAAACAGGATTGCATATACAACGTATTTCATTCCTTGTCCTCCCGGTCAGTAGTAAAACGGATCTTTCCTTCGTTGATCCCAAAGGGATCACCACCAGTATAGCACGCAAGCACGCGAATGTCAATCACGGTCTGGTTGAATGTCCTTCCCCTCGGCATCGTTTCCCTCCCCTCGCGGCGGCATCTCCTTACTTCATCAGCTCGTCGGTCAGGCGAAGGATCTCAGGTGCAAGCTTTTTACGCTTTGCCTTTACGATCGCGTTATAGATGGGATAGGCGAGGCTTGCAAGAACGCCGCCGACAACGCCCACAAGAATACCGATGACCATAGCCATATCCTTGTGCGAACCGAGAATTTCTCCAAGCTCGGTCATGCAAAGGCTCATTCCAAAGCCGAGGATCAGTGCGCCTAGAATACCAAACACAAGGGCGACCGCTTGCGCGGTGTTCGTCACGCTTGCGTCAAGTCGGCGCAGGCGTGCCATCTTGTCCTCCTCCTCGGTGGGAGCTGTATATTTCTCGCGGATATGCTTCAGCTCTGCCTGCTCACGCGCGGAGTAGGTGTAAGTAAATCCGTTTTTTTCGTTATTCTCCATTTTCAACCTCTGATTTTAATTGTTTCAGTTTCTTTGTTCCAACGACGATCATATACATTGCCGTAGCAACGATCAATAGCGAGACCACGCCGCCCGTTGCGCCAAGCATCCATTTTTGCGCAGTATCCGTCATCGTTCCGTCACCAAACGTCGTCAGCATCGTGGATTCAAGTGTCAACATGGACACAAGAGCTGCCGCAAGGCTGATCGCTTTGGATGCGGAAAAGACGGGGCTGTTATACTTTCTGTATTTTATGACATTGACAATAGCAGTAGTTAGCGCCGTAAACGTGTACGCCGCCATCGCAATCGCCGTGATCATGTGATGCTGGAAGGTTCTGTTCCAATAGACCATAAAGAAGATGATCAGAGCAAGCGCAAGGTTCATCAAAAGGAACACGATGCCGCAGGCACGGTATTTTACAAGCTCGGTTTGCATCTTCTCCCCGGGCGCAAACTTTCTCGTGTGCCTGACCAAGAAGAAGCGCATGACGGCAAGGCAGATATAGTACGCGCCAAGCGAGCAGAACCAAAAGGTGTGGTGATAAAAGCCAAGCCACAGTTGGAAAAGTCCATAGAATGCGTTCCACGCAAGTGAGCCGTAAAGCGATACGTTTACGCGCAGGCGTGTATCGTCTTGCCAACGTCTTGCATATTTGTTTTCATCTTTGAAGGTTTTGAAGAACTGAATCAAGTATGGAATCTTGAAGCACCACACCGTCAAGGTATAGGCAGCAAGAACGTAGGAAATGTACGCGATTACGGACTCCGTTCCGATAAATACCATTGAACCGACAAGTAAAACGGTTGCAACCGGAACGAGCAATATCATAATCGCGATATGCGGAAACAGCAAAGCTTTACCGAGCTTCTTCCAATCCATTTTCAGCCCTCCTGATCCTGACGGTAAAGGTCGTCCCAACGCCGATCGCGCTCTCCACACCGATCTCGCCCTGCAGAATATCAATCACTCTTTTGACAAGAGGCAAGCCGAGGCCGTTGCCCTGCGTGGCATGCGAGGTGTCGCCCTGATAGAATTTTTCAAAGATGTGTGCGCCAACCTCCGCGCTCATGCCGCAACCCGTGTCGGATATTTTTACGGTAGCAAATTCCTCGTCCGCCGTAAGCGTGAGCGTGACCTTGCCGCCCTCCTCGGTAAACTTGAAGGCGTTTGAACATAAATTATTCCACACGAGCGAGAGAAGCTCCGCGTCGGCAGAGACGTGCACACCCTCGGCAATATCGGTCTCAATCTCAATCTTCTTCCGCTCCCACGTGCTCTCGTATTGCAAAAGGCTCTCGCACAGCTGCTCGCCGAGGTCGAAGGTGGTGAGATGCGGATAGATCTGCTGATTCTCCAGCCGATTGAGCTTGAGGATATTCGTCATCATATCGGCAAGGCGGCGCGAGGCGTCGGTGATCGCCTTTGCGTACTCGATCCGCTTTTCCTCGGGCAGGTCGGGCGTTTGCAGGAGCGTGCCGTAGTTCTGCATCACGGCAAGCGGCGTTTTCATCTCGTGGGAGACGTTGGCAATAAAATCGGTGCGCAGGGCCTCCACGCCCGAAAGCTCCTCGGCCATCTTGTTGATGCATTCGATGATTTCATTAAAGCTATCATCGTTAGCAAATTTTGAGATAGGCTCAATGCGAACGTCAAAATCTCCCTCGATCATTTTCGAGGTCGCCTCGGTAATTCGCTTTACGGGGCGTTCTACCGTGAACTTACGGCGAACATAATCAACTACCGCCATACCGATACTCAAAAGGATGACGTTAAGCATCGTGATCTTTGCCGCAACCGTGATTTCCTCCTGGGTGAAATCACGACCAATAGAGCCTTGCAAGATGTTGATAAACAACATAATGCAGCAAGTGGTGACGAAGGCGGCAAGCAAAAAAAAGACGAAGAAATTACTGATTGTGCCAAGGACGGTTTTCGTTGTATTCCCTTTTTTCATTTGATCACCGCCTTGTAGCCAAGCCCGTGCACGGTCTGGATCTCAAAGGCATCGCACTCCGAAAGCTTTGCGCGGAGCTTGGTGATATACACATCCACCGTCCGCGTGCCCGCTTGGGTGTCCACGTCCCAAAATTCGTCCATCAGCTGCGTGCGCGTAAAGGTCTTTTTGGGATAGGAAAGAAGCTTATAAAGAAGGTCAAATTCTCTTGCCGTCAAGGGTATCTCCTCGCCGTCAAGCGTTGCGCTTCGCTCATCGGCGTCCATCACGAAATTGCCCACCGCAAGGCGGCGGCTCGACGCGATCTTGGAACGGCGCAAAAGCGCGCCGATGCGCAGAAGCAGCTCGTCAAGATCGATGGGCTTGATCATGTAATCGTCGATGCCGATGCGAAAGCCCCTCTGCTTGGAGGCAAGATCGTCACGCGCGGTCATGAAAAGAAGGGGAATATCGCTGTTGAGCGAACGAACGGTCTCGGCAAACGCAAAGCCGTCGATATTCGGCATCATGATGTCCGACACGATGCAGTCAAAGGTGGTCTTATACATCTCGTCGTAGGCGCTCTCCGCGTCAAGGCAACCGATCGCCTCGTAGCCCGAATGATTGAGAAAGGAGCAAACGCTGCGGTTCAGATCCCTGTCGTCCTCCACAATGAGAATTTTGAACATACTTTCACCCTCCAAAGCCCATGTTTTCCCGTATTCGCTTAATTGTAGCACGGAAATGTTAAGATTTTGTTTGCGTTTTCCCCTTTTTTGAAAAAAGTGCCGCACGAGAGCGTTTTTCGCTTACGCCGTGGGGTATTGGCTGTTGTAGATCCGCGCGTACAGACCGTTTCTCCGTAGCAATTCTTCGTGCTTGCCCTGCTCAACGATATGGCCGTTGTCCACGACCAGGATCGTATCCGCATTTTCGATCGTGGAAAGACGGTGCGCGATCACAAAGGCCGTCCGTCCCTTCATCAGCTCGTCCATGGTCTGCTGGATCAAGAGCTCGGTGCGCGTGTCGACGTTGCTCGTCGCCTCGTCCAGGATCAGGATCGGGCGGTCCGAAAGATAGGCCCGCGCGATCGTCAACAGCTGCTTTTGGCCCGCGCTGATGTTGGTGCTGTCCTCATTGATCTCGGTCTCGTATCCGTTGGGGAGCGCGTCGATAAAGTCGTCGATGTGCGCTTTTCGCGCCGCCTCCATCACCTCCGCGCGCGTGGCCCCCTCCTTGCCGTAGGCAATATTCTCATACACGCTGCCCGAAAAGAGGACCGTATCCTGCAGGACCATGCCAAACATCTCCCGCACGTCCCGTCGGCTCATTTGGGCAATATCCCTGCCATCGACCAGCATCCTTCCCGACGCGGCATCGTAAAAGCGCATCAGAAGATTGACGATCGTCGTTTTTCCTCCGCCCGTAGGGCCAACGATGGCCACCTTCTCGCCGGGCTTGACGTGCAGATCCAGATGCTCGATCAGGGGCTTGTCGTCCACGTAGGAAAAGCATACGTCGAGAAGCTCGACCTCGCCCCGCACGTCGGCGCTGCCCCGTGGCTCCTGCTCTTCCATTTCCTCGCCGTCCAGATATTCGTACACCCGTCTTGCCGAGGCGACCGTGGACTGGATCATGGACATTCCGCTCGCGATGGATTCCAGCGGTCCCGAAAAAAGCTTGGTATACATGATGAACGCCACCAGCGCGCCAACGTTGACCCGCCCCTCGATGGCAAGATAGGCGCCGATCACGCAGATGGCAACGTAGGAGAGATTGTTGATCAGCCCAACAATCGGACTAACCAGCCCCGAAACGAAATAGCCCTTGGCCGAGTAATCGGCATACCGGCGGGTAACCTCCCGATACTTTTGGTTCTGGGCGTCCTCGATGGAAAAGATCTTGACCGCGTCAAAGCAGGTCAGATTTTCCTCGCAGATGCTGTATAGCTTTCCCGATTGCTCTCGGGAATCGTTAAAATGCTTCTCGCTCCTTGAGGCCAGAACGGCCGAGAGAATCAGCGAAAGCGGAACGAAGACGATCACGGTCAGCGCCATGACGGGCTCCTCTGTGAAGATGATCACACAGATCATGATCAGCTGGATCACGCCGTTGATGATGACGCCGAAAATATCGTGAATGGAGCCGCCCATGATGGAGACGTCGTTGGTCATGCGCGAGATAAACTCGCCGTTGGGCGTGCTGTCCACCGTCTTGATCGGAATGCGCGCGATCTTTTCGCTCATTCTGATCCGCAGCTTGCAGGTGAAAAAGCTGCTCACCGAGTAGTTCATCACGGCCTTGGTCAGCGCGCCAAGCAGAGCGGAGGCAAGGTAAAGTCCGATCAGCGTCAGCACGCGGCTCAGAAAGAGTGCACGGTCCAGCGGAAGCTGCCGATCGAGCAGATCGTAGATCTGGTTGGTCAGGTGCCCGAGCAGCTTCGGGGCGATCATGGCCAGGTAGGCAGACCCGATGCTCAGAAGCGTGGCGAGAAGCAGCCAATGCAGGATCCCCTTGGAATCCTTCAGAATACGCGCGATCACCTTGGACGCGCGAAGCCCCTTAGTCTCAGTCCTTGTTCGTTTCATCGGTCTCCTCCCTTCTGCCCCCCAGCTGGGACTCGGCGATCTCACGGTAGATCGGGCAGGAGTCAAGCAGCTGGCGGTGCGTGCCCACGCCAATGATCGCGCCCTTGTCCATGACGTATATGCGATCCGCACTCATGGCCGTGCTGATGCGCTGTGTGGCAACGATCCGACTCTTGCCCGAAAGCCGCGCGGCGTAGTTCTCCTTGATCTCCCTTTCGGTGAGAAAATCCAAGGCGCTGAAGCTATCGTCAAAAATATAGATCTCTGCAGGCTTGATCACGGTCCTTGCCATGTTCAGGCGTTGCCGCTGACCGCCGCTGACGTTTCGTCCGCTCCCGACCAGAAGGTAAGAAAGCCCCTCGGGGTGCGAGTCCACGAAGTCCGCCATCTTGGAAAGGCGAAGCGCCTCGTAGATCTCCCCGTCGTCGGCCTTGGGGTTGCCCATGCGGATATTCTCCCGAACCGTCCCCTCAAAGATCTGCGCCTTTTGCAAAGCGACCGAAAAATGCGACCGCACGTCCGCACGCCGCATCTCGGCATAGGAGGCGCCGCCAATGCGGATCTCTCCCCCGCTCGGCTCAAACAGCCCCGCCAAAAGCTTGATCAGCGTGCTTTTGCCGCTTCCCGTTCCGCCGATCAAGGCTACGTGCTCGCCCTCGCGATCCGTGAAGGAGAGGTCCTCGATCACGCTTTTGGCGGCTCCCGGGTAGGAAAAGGAGAGATTGCGGACCTCAAGGGCAAAGCCCGAGGGCTTGGCGCCCTCCTCCTCGGGGATCCGTTCCTCGTTCGGACGGGAATGGATCTCGTTGAGTCGGCGGACCGACACCTTGACCTTTGGGAGCCAGGCCAGCGTCCAGGAAATGCTGATCAGCGCGTTGGAGAGGATCCCGATGTATTGCAGAATGGCAATAATGCCTCCCGTGCTGATCCCCGAGCCCATCTCGGCGCGCAGGCCGCCAAACCAGATCACCGCAACGGTGGCGAGGTTGAGCAAAAGCATGGCAAAGGGATCGACCATGCCGCCGCGCGTGTTTGCCCGAATCATGTATTTTGCCATTTCCTCGGTCGCGCTCTTGGCTCTTGCGTGCTCCCGCTTCTCGTTATTGAAGGCGCGGACGACGCGCAAACCGGAGAGCCGCTCCCGAACGATCTTGTTTTGCAGATCCACGTATTTGTCCGACTTGTCCCACATGGCGTACAGGGGACGCATCAGGATCAGCACCAGAAGGAGGATCGGCGGAATGGAGAGCATAAAAACGGCGGCGAGGACGGCGTCCTCCAAGAAGGCAAGAACGACCGAGCCGATGAACATGATCGGCACGGTGAAGAGCGTGTACGGAAGGCTCGTGACCGTTCCCTCCACGTTCCAGATGTCGTCGGTGGCTCTGGTCAACAGCCACGACGGACCGATCGCCGTGTAATCCGTGTAGGAAAGCGCGTTGATCTTCTCAAAGGTCGCGCGGCACAGATCGGCGGAGTATCCCGCGGAGATGTCGGTATTCAGCTTTGCGGAAAGGATATTGGCCGCCACGGAGAGCAAAGCCAACGCCACCATGATCCCTGCGTATTTCCACACCAGGGAGAGATCCTGCCCCGAGATCCCCTTTTCCACGATCTCGCTCATCACGAAGGGCAGAAGAAGCGAGCAGATCATGCCGACGCCGTCGATCAGGGCCACGCCGACCAGCTTGCTTCGATACGGTTTTAATAATTGAAGTAGTGTTTTCATGTGTTCTGTTTCAAATTGCTTTCGGTATGTGGGATGGTGAAGCCTCACGCTCGAGAGAAAAAGGAAAAAGCACCCGCGCGTCACCACGGGTGCATGATCCAAAAAACAGAAAATGCCCCCTGGCGCATACTCGACGCGTCGGGAGCTGCCGGACGAAAAAGCCCGGTTATGCCTGTATTCCCTCGGAGGTGAGTACGTTGATGATAAAATTGCGGTTGATGCTGCGGTTGGTCATGGTATTCTCCTCCTTTCCTTAAAATTTTTTTACAACGGTATTCTATCACGCTCCGAGCGATTTGTCAAGAGAAAAGCGAAATTTATTTTTTTCGCTTTTCTCCAAGCCTCGCGCACCGTCCGAAAGCGCTCTCCTTGCGCTCGTCCGCGTACCGTCAGGCGCGCATCCGCGCGCGGAAAAGACGGGGCGGCGTGCCGTAGCATTTGCGGAAGCGCTCGATAAAATAGCTCGCCGATCCAAAGCCGATGCGATAGGCGATCTCGGTGATCACCATGTCCGTCATCAAAAGCAGCCGCTCGGCCTCGCGCAGACGCACCGACTCCAGATACGCCGTGTAGGAGATGCCAAAGGCCTTTTTGAAGGCGTGGCTGAAATAATTGTAGGAGAGTCCGCAGGCCGCCGCGGCCTCGCGCGTGCTCCAATCCTCCAGGTGCGCGGGCGTCTCCTCCAGCGCGATGCTCAACGCGCTTTGCAGGTCGGGCGACAGCGAGGCCGATCCCTCCAGCTCCGCTCCGCAATGCCGCAGGATCCAGACGAAGATCTGCATCACGTTGGCGTGCGCGATCATCTCGTAGCCCGCAGATCGGCCCTCCCATTCCCTTTGGATCTCGCGGATCCATTCGTCCACGCGGCTGTCGGCAAGCTCGGCACGGCGGATCGCAGGACGGAATTTGACCTGCTTTTGCCACAGGGGGATCAGATAACGGATCACCGAAAGGCTCTGCCCCTGCCCGTACAAAAGCTTTGGTAAAAATTTGATAACGTAATAGGAGGTCTCCCCTCTCTCGCAGGAAACGTCGTGGATCTCCCCCGAATAGGCCACGAGAAGATCGCCCTCGGCCATGGTGTAGACCCGATCTCCAATGAGGACCTTGGCCTCTCCTCCCATTCCGTAAAGCAATTCAATATATTCGTGATAGTGCGGATCCGAGAAGCGGGCGTGGCGTGAGGAGGAATTGCGGATATGCCGCATCAGGCAATCCATCGCCCTCTCCTGCCCTTCGCGCGTGTACAGCTGCTCTTGCTTGGCCTCCATTTTTCCCTCCATCGTAAATATTTGATATTTTCGTGTAAAAATATGATATCACATTCCAATGGAATATGCTATACTCAAATTGTAAATTTTTTGATTGAAGGAGGGACCCAAAGTGAGACTTGGAAGGATCCAGAATGATTTCTCTGCCGCAGGCTTTGACCTGGTCAAGGCGCAGGGGCTGGAATTTATCGAATTCTGCTGCAACAACGACGAGCAATCGCACAGGCTGATCGACGCCAAGGAGAGCATCAAGAAGGAGATCGCACGCACGGGAATTGACGTATCCTCCGTTGGCCGCTGGAACAACAACATTCAGGAAAACGGCGTGATCGTTCCCGAACGCTTATCCCTTTATCTTGAGCTGATGGAGACTGCGATCGAGCTTGGCGCAAAGGTCTTCGTGGTGGGCTGCAACCGCGACAAGAGCATCAGCCTCTACCGCAACTACGAAAACGCCGTCTCCTTCTTCCGCACGCTGATCGAGCGCGCCGACGGACGCATCAAGGTGGCGGTCGAGCATTGCGACTGGAACAACTTTATCACCTCCCCAAAGCAGTGGGAGATCGTGCTTGACGAGCTCCCCGAGCTCTACCTCAAATACGACGCCTCGGCACACTGCTACCGCGGTGAGGATTACCTCGCCCCCCTCTCGGATTGGGCTCACCGCGTGGCCCACGTGCACATCAAGGGCGTGGTTCGCGCAGGCAAGAACGCCGTGGACGATCCGCCCGCAGGCATGGACGACATCAACTGGCCCGCGATCTTTGCCATTCTGTATAGCAGAGGCTACAACGGCGACCTGAGCATCGAGCCCCACTCCAAGACCTGGAGCGGCGAGCTGGGCAACGCAGGCATACTCTTTACCCGCGATTACATTCGCAAATTTATGCTGTAAAAAATAAATCACTCTTACGGAGGAATCAAATCATGGAACAGAAGAAAACACGCGTAGGCATTATCGGCTGCGGAGGCATCGCCAACGGCAAGCATATGCTCTCTCTGCAGAAGGTGAAGGAGTGCGAGATGGTCGCATTCTGCGACATCGTCATCAAAAGGGCGCAGGCTGCGGCCGAGAAGTTCGGCACGCCTGACGCAAAGGTTTACGAGGACTATCACGAGCTGCTCAAGGACGAGAGCATCGACGTCGTTCACGTCTGCACGCCCAACCGCTCCCACAGCTTCATCACCGTAGATGCGCTGGAGGCAGGCAAGCACGTTCTGTGCGAGAAGCCCATGGCCATCAACTCCACCGAGGCAAAGAAGATGCTGGACGCCGCCAACCGCACCGGCAAGCTCCTCTCCATCGGCTACCAGAACCGCTTCCGCTCGGATTCGGTCTACCTCAAGCAGGAGGCAGAGGACGGCACCTTCGGTGACATCTACTACGCCAAGGCAACCGCACTTCGCCGTCGCGGCGTTCCCACCTGGGGCGTCTTCCTCAACCAGGAGGAGCAGGGCGGCGGTCCGCTGATCGACATTGGAACGCACGCGCTTGACCTGACCCTCTGGATCATGAACAACTACAAGCCCAAGTACTGCGTGGGCAGTGTTTACCACATGCTGAACAACGACAGAAACGTGGGCAACCCTTGGGGCGACTGGGATCCCGAGAAGTTCACGGTTGAGGACAGTGCCTTTGGCTTTGTGGTCATGGAGAACGGCGCGACCATCGTGCTGGAGTCTGCATGGGCCCTCAACACGCTGGACGTTCGCGAGGCCGTTACCTCGGTCTGCGGAACCAAGGCAGGCGCGGATATGATGGACGGACTGCGCATCAACGGCGTACGTCACGGCCGCCAGTACACCATGTCCCCCAACTTCAAGGCGGGCGGAGTAGCCTTCAACGCCGGCAGACGCGGCGAGACTGACGCCGATGCCGAGATCCGCCTGTGGATCGAGGCCTGCCGCGGCGGTGCCGCTCCCATCACCAAGCCCGAGCAGGCATACTGCGTAACGCGTATCCTCGAGGGCATCTACGAGTCCGCCAAGACGGGCAAGCCCTACTACTTCAACGATTGAAGCAAATAAAAAACGGGATCTGCTTGAGGGTACACCCCTTTAGCAGATCCCTTTTTTCTTGCTCGAAAAAGCGGCAAGGGGCTTGCTTTTCCCTTCCCTCTGTGCTATAATAAGGGCGACCTCAACCAAACGACAAGGAGGAACGTTTTGATGAACAGCATTCCAAGAGCGGAGCATCCGCGTCCCGACCGCGAGCGCGCCGAATGGCTCTCGCTCAACGGCACCTGGGAGTTTGAGATTGACAACGCGCGCGTGGGCGTGGAAAAGCGCTTCTTTGAGCGCACCTCGCTGGAGGGGAGCATTCTCGTCCCCTTCTGTCCCGAGAGCCGCCTCTCCGGAGTCGCGCACACGGATTTTATGAACACCGTCTGGTACCGTCGGGACATCGAGATCCCGCCGTCCTTTGCGGGCAAGCGCGTGCTTTTGCACGTCGATGCCTGCGATTACCATACCGCCGTCTACGTCAACGGCCGACACGTCGGCTCGCACGACGGCGGATACACCCCCTTTGCCTTTGATATCACCGACGCGCTGCACGACGGGAAAAACTCCCTCACCGTCCGCGCCGACGACGATCTCCGCTCGGAAAAGCAGCTCTCGGGCAAGCAGAGCAGCCGCCTCGCCTCCTACGGCTGCTACTACACGCGCACCACGGGCATCTGGCAGTCGGTCTGGCTGGAGGCCGTGGAGGAGGCGCACGTCCTCTCCTACCGCGCCTACCCCAACGTCACCGATCCGTCGGTCGGCCTGCTGGTCTCCATGAGCCAAGCCTCGCTCGGCGCAACGCTCACCGTCAAGGCCTACTACGAGGGACGCCTGATGGGCAAGGCCTCGATCAGAGTGGACTCCCTGCAAGCCTCTCTCTCGCTTCCCCTTGCGGAAAAGCACCTCTGGGAATGCGGCAAGGGACGCCTCTACGATCTCGTCTTCACCACCGAGCAAAACGGCCGCACCGATCTGCTCAAGGGCTATTTCGGTCTGCGCGAGGTCGCCCTGACAAAGGAAAAGGGACTGACGATCAACGGCAAAACGGTGTTCGGCCGCTTCGTCCTCGACCAGGGCTTCTACCCAGAGGGGATCTACACCGCCCCCTCGGACGAGGCACTCCTCTTTGATATTGAGGCCTCCATGGCCTGCGGCTTTAACGGTGCAAGACTGCACCAGAAGGTCTTTGAGCCCCGCTTCCTCTACCACGCCGACCGCCTGGGATACCTGGTCTGGGCCGAGACGGGAAACTGGGGCTTGGATCACACACAGGAGAGCTCCCTCTATTCCTTCCTCCCCGAGTGGCTTGAGGAGATCGAGCGCGATTTTTCGCATCCCTCGGTCATCGGCTGGTGCCCCTTTAACGAGACCTGGGACAAGCACGGCCGCCGTCAGTGCAATGCCTTCCTTGACACGGTCTACGACGTCACGCGGACGATCGATCGGACGCGTCCCGTGATCACCACCAGCGGCTCCTATCCCACCCGACGTACCGACGTGCATGACGTGCACGATTACGAGCAGGATCCCGAAAAGCTCCGCTCCTATTTCGCCGATCTGAAAGACGGCGTTTGCCACGATCAGCTCTGGCGGCGCGACTCGCACCGACAGGTCTTTAATCCCCGCCTGCCCGTATTCGTCAGCGAGTACGGCGGCATCGCGTGGAAGAAGGAGGACGGCGCCTGGGGATATGGCAAGAGCGCGACGAGCGAGGAGGAATTCTTTGCCCGTCTTGAGGGTCTGACCGACGCTCTTTTGGAAAACCCCTACATCTTCGCCTTCTGCTACACCCAGCTGACCGACGTGGAGCAGGAGCAAAACGGACTGTTGACCTACCAAAGAGAATACAAGTTTGCCCCCGAACGCTATCACCGCATCTTCTCCAAGGCGGCGGCGATCGAGAAATAAGCCAAATACGAAAGGACACCTTTCATGAAAAAGATCAGCTTTATCGTCATCGGCGCGGGCAACCGCGGAGCAAAGTATTCCCGCTACGCCATCTCCAATCCCGACAAGATGGAGATCGTGGGCGTGGCAGAGCCTGTCAAGGCGCGCCGCGAGTCCATGCGCGATCAGTTCCACATTCCCGAGGAGAACTGCTTCTCGGATTGGAGCGAGATCCTCTCCCGTCCCAAGATGGCCGACGCCGCGATCATCTCCACGCAGGATCAGATGCACTACGAGCCCGCCATGAGGGCGATCGAGCTTGGCTACCATCTGCTCCTGGAAAAGCCCATGTCCCACCGCCCCGAGGAGTGCGTTGCCATCGCCAAGGCGGCCGCCGAAAAGGGCGTATACGTCATCGTCGGTCACGTGCTGCGCTACGCCCCCTTCTTCACCGCACTGCGCAACGTCATTGCGAGCGGACGCATCGGCAAGGTGGTCAACATTGATCACGTCGAGGGCGTTGGCGACATTCATTACAGCCACAGCTACGTCCGCGGCAGCTGGCACCGCGAGGAGGACAGCGCCCCCATGCTTCTGGCCAAGTCCTGCCACGATTTTGACCTGCTGCAATGGCTGGTCGATAAGGATTTTACGCGCGTGCAGTCCTTCGGCTCGCAAACGCATTTCCGCAAGGAGAACAAGCCCGAGGGCGCACCCAAGCGATGCATCGAGGGCTGCCCATACGGCGAGACCTGCATCTATAACGCCGTCAAGCGCTATTACGACGACAAGCAGAACGCCTGGTTCCGCAACGCGGCGGCCATGGCGGCGCAGTTTGACAACATCGCCACCGACGAGGAGATCGAGCGCGCTCTGCGCGAGACGCCCTACGGCTACTGCGTCTACGACAGCGACAACACCGTGGTGGATCACCAGACGGTCAATATGGAGTTTGAGGGAGGCGTGCTTGCCACCTTCACCATGAGCCCCTTCAACCGCGGCGGCCGCAAGATCCACGTCATGGGCACCGAGGGCGAGGTCTACGGTGACGCAGGTGTGGGAGATCTGACCATCTTTACCTACCAAAACCGCAAGACCGTGGTGGAGAAAAGCTCGGATATCGTGCAGGACGAGACCATTCTCGGCGGACACGGCGGCGGAGATTCCCGTCTGATCAAGGCACTCTGCGAGCTGATCGCCACGGGAAAGACGAGCGTTTCCTACTGCTCGGCCATGACCTCGGCGCGCAACCATCTGGCCGTCTTTGCAGCCGAGGAGGCACGCCACACGGGCACCGTGGTGGACGTTGCCGAATACGAAAAGCGCTTCCTCTGATCGCGCAGAAAAGCCCAACCCCGCGAAAGCCGCGTGGCTTCGCTATTCAAAAAAGACCGTCCCGAATGCGTATGCAAAAGGGACGGTCTTTTTCGTATACCGTTTTCCCGCAAAGAACTTGCATAATTTCCTCTTTTGTGCTATACTGTATACGTCCGAACCAACCGCTTACCCCAAGGAGGAAAACCATGAAAAGATTGATCTGTATGCTCGTTTTGCTCGGCCTCTCCCTGCTTACTCTTGCAGGCTGTCAACGTCCAAGCGATCCCTATCAGGAGGCCATGGCGCTTCTGGAGCAGGGCAAGATTGAGGAGGCCTATGAGCTCCTGCTCTCGATCGGTGACCGCGAGGACGGCAAAAAGGAGCTGGCGCATTTTTATACCGTACCCGTAAAGAGCAACAGCACGTACACCGCTCCATCGGTAGAGCTGACGCAGGAATACGCCTACACCTACAATGAGAAGAATCTCCCCGTACAGATCCTTACCAATGGAACCCTGAGCGGGACGCAAAGCACAACCTACACCTACGATGAAAAGGGCAACCTGATCAAAGAGGTTGACGTATACGTTAACCAATCCTCGCAGATCAACGAATACGTCTACGACGCCGAGGGGCGGATCCTCAAGAAAATCCGAATCGACACAAATGGCCAGCAGTACACCGACGAATACACCTACGATAGCACGGGAAAGCTGACCGCGCTGCTGCAAACGGCCCCCTCGGGCAAAGCAACGGCGCATACCTACACCTATGATGCCGACGGAAACCGCGTAGGCGAAACCGTCGTCCACCCCGACCGATTCAGATCCTTTTACACCTATGCGGCCGACGGTGAGCTGATCCTGCGCGTCAAGGTGAGCGGCGACGGCCAGGAATGGGCGCGCTATGAGCTTACCTATGACGAGAATGGCCGCCTGCTCCGCAAGGTGGACCGTATGCAAGGCTCCTACGAGAAGGCCGAGGACTACTCCTACGACGAGAACGGCAATCTCGTCCAAATGCTTCAAAATGACGGACACACCACCCAAACCTACACCTATACCTATGACGAGCGCGGCAACCGCCTCACCGAGACCCACGTTGCACCGGGCGGTGTGGTGCGCTCGGTGATTGAGCACACCTACGATACCAACGACCGTCTGATCCAAACGAAAAAAGGAGACACCGTTACCACCTACGCCTACGACGAAGAAGGACACCTGACGCGCAAGGAGGAGGTCTTGCCGGGCGGAAAGAAAAACGTTTTTGCCTACACCTACAACGAAAGAGGCAGGCTGATCGAAAGCTTGATCACACGGGTGCTTTCCTCCGGCAAGGAGCGCAACTACCGATACGTTTATGACGCCTACGGAAATCCGGTCCACTCTGTCGAGCCCAACCTGGACGGCAGCACGTCGGAGGTCACGTCCGAATACAAGCTCGTTTACCTTCCCTTCCCCCTCTCCGAGCAGATTCTGGAGCTGGGGCTGATCCAACCGATCCCCTCGGCAGAATAATCCACCGAAAGGCCAACCAAAAGGAGGAAAACCCATGAAACGCTTGCTTTGCCTGTTGCTCCTGCTCTCCCTGTTCACGCTTTCCCTTCTCTCCTGCGGCGAGCAGGCCTCTGATTATCGCCAAGCAAAGGCTCTGCTCGAGCAGGGCGAGCTTGCCAAGGCCTATGGTCTGCTGCTCTCTCTTGGCGACTACAAGGACGCCGAGGAGCTGCTCGAACATTTCTGCTTCGTTCCCACGGAGGGCTCGTCCACGATCTTCTGCGACTGGGGGCAGACTCCTTTGTCCGACTGCGAATACGTCTTTACCTATAACGAAAAGGGCCTGCTGACGAAATACGATCGCGCGGGCAATACCACGGTCTATGTCTACGACGAGCAGGGCCATCTCCTGGAGGAGCGCCTCACCCGCTCATGCGACGAGCAGGGCTGTCTCTCGGAAGCGCCTGACACCGGCTCCACCCATACTACCCTCTATACCTATGACGAGCACGGCAATCGGATCAGCATGGTCCGTGTCCGTACAGACGAGGAATGGGAGGTATGGTACTACGAGGAATACACCTACGACGAAAAGGGCAACCTCCTGACCGAAACGCATTTTTCCAAGGATCCCAACGCAGCCGATCTCCCCTTTGAGCTTCCCTTCCGCCAGGAGCTGGCCTACGCCTACGCCTATGACGAGGCAGGCCGCGTGATCCGCAAGGAGCGGACCTGCGAGGACGATAAGCAGGTCATAGAATACCGCTACGACAACGCCGGCCTTCTTCTCGAGGAGCGCTTTACCCAAAACGGCGGGGCAACCGTGGTCACTGCCTACGTCTATGACGAGGCAGGAAGGATCCTCCGCTCGGTATCCCCGAAGAAAGAGGTCAATTATACCTACGACGGGCATGGAAACCTGACCCGGAAAGAGAGCCTCACCGCCTCCGTCGGCGGCTACACCAGTCTCTCGACCGACACCTACGAATACACCTACGACGAGAGCGGAAACGTGATCAAGCGCGTGGAGGACCTCGCGGGGCTTAAGCCCTGCGTGTACGAATTCGTCTACGACGAGGACGGCGTGCTCCTGGAGCAGATCCGCACCAGCCAGTCGGCCGACTACAACGTAGAGACCGTTATCCGTGAGCGCTATGACCCTTACGGGAATGTGATCGAGAAGACCGTTACGAGTGTCGGCCTCATCACCACCGTCACCACAATGACCTACGAGCTTGCCTATCTCTCCCCCGAGAACGGCGCCTTCATTCAATCCATCATCGACTCGATCTTCCCCTGATCCAAAAGAAAAAACACCCCCGATGCCCTTTCAAGGCATCGGGGGGATCTTATTTTTGTGTGGGGATCATTCCGCGAAGCGGTAGGAGCCGCCGCCAAGGCAGGTCGTAAAGCCGCCGGGAAGCGTCACCCTTGCCGTAACGCCCTCGGGAATGTCAAACTCGTAGTAGACCACGTCGCCCTTGTAGTACCAGTGCGAGCGGATCTTGCCGCTGCGCGACTCGACCGAGCCCTCGGCCCAGCCCAAGCACTTGTTGGGGTGAGGTGCGATCTCGATCTCGCGGTAGGCGGGAGACGTGGGCTTGATGCCAAGGGCTGCACCAAAGATCCAATCGTAGACCGTTCCGTAGGCGTAATGGTTGAAGGAGTTCATGTCGGTGCTCCAGAAGGTGCCGTCCTCCTTGAGGCTGTTCCAATGCTCCCACATGGTGGTCGCGCCGTGGTTGACCGAATAGAGCCAGGAGGGTGCTCTCTCCTCCATCAAAAGCTCGTAGGCCACATCGGCGTGTCCCGTTGCGGTGAGGGCGTGGAGCAGATAGGGCGTGCCCACAAAGCCCGTGCTCATCAGGTTTCCGTTCTCGCGGATCATCTGCACCAGCATGTTTCCGTAGCGCTCGCGGTCCTTCTCGGGGCAGAGACGGAAGTGGAGCATCAGCACAAGCGTGGTCTGCGTCATGCAGGAGCGCACCTGGTCGATGGGGGGCTTGTGCAGGCGGTAGGCAGGACGCACCTCGGTGAGCGGAAGCTTCTCCTTGGGTGTGCCGTCCTCCTCGAAGAAGTATTCGAGAATGCGTGCACGGATCTTCTGATACATCTCGCGGTATTTCGTCATATCCTTGCCGAGGACCTCGCCCGCGCGGACCAGAAGCTCGGTGGAATAGGCAAAGAAGGCACTCGCAATAAAATCGCAGGAGGTCGCGCCAACGTAGGAATCCTCGCCTGCGTCCATAGCGAGCCAGTCACCGTAGTGCTGTCCCGTCAGCCAGAGGAACTCCTCCTCGCCCGTGGCGTGCATATACTCCACCCAGCGCACCATGGTCGGGAACTGCTCGCGGAGCATGGCCTTGTTTCCGTAGGCCATATACAGCTCCCACGGCACCACGCAGGCAACGTCGCCCCAGGCGGCGGAGATGCGGGTGGGATGATCGGGCATACTGTCGGGCACCGTGCCGCGGATCGATCCGTCGGGTCCCTGCTCGATGGCAAGGTCGCGCATCCACTTGCGGAAGAATTTTTCGACGTCAAAGTTGATGGCCGCGGTGCGGCAGAAGATCTGCGCGTCGCCCGTCCAGCCCAGGCGCTCGTCGCGCTGCGGGCAGTCGGTGGGGATATCCAGATAGTTGCTCTTCTGTCCCCAGATAATATTGTGGTAAAGCTGATTGATCTTTTCGTTTCCGCAACGGAATTCGCCCGTGCGCTTGATGTCCGAATGCACGACCACGGCGCGGAAGCAATCGGGATCCACCGTGTCAAAGGGGTACTCCACGAGCTGAATGTAGCGGAAGCCCTGGAAGGTGTAGGTGGGCTTGAAGACGTCCTCGCCGCCGCTGAGAATATAGGTGTTCTCGTTGCGCGCATGGCGGAAGTTGCCCGTGTAGAAGTTGCCCTCAGCGTCCAGCACCTCGGCGTGATGAATGACGATGCGGTCGCCGCGCTTTCCCTTTGCGCGGACCTCCACGTAGCCCGTCATGTTCTGTCCGAAGTCCAGAACCAGCTCTCCCTTGGGCGTGCGGAAGATCTCGATGGGCGCCAGGCGCTCGTGCTCGGTGATCCATTCGCCGTCCTGCGGGACGAGCTTGCTCTTGACCGTGGGATCGAGCATCGCCTTGCCGATGCACTCGATGGGTGCGGTCTTATCTACCGTCTCGCCGTGGTAGATCTCGGTGAAGGTGACCTCGTTGGTGTAAACGTCCCAGGCCTCGTCCGTGACGAGCTCCTCCTCGGTGCCGTCCGCATAGCGAATATGCAGCCAAGCAACGACGGCGGTACGCTCGGCAAAGCAGTGATTGGTGTTGACGTGTCCGATGTAACCGACCGCCCAGCCCTGGCCGACGCTGATCTCCAGGCGGTTCTCGGCGCGAAGGAGAGAGGTGAGGTCATAGGTCTGGTACAGCACGCGCGTCTTGTAGGAGGTCCAGCCGGGGGCCAGTACGCCCTTGCCCACACGCTCGCCGTTCAAAAAGAGCGCATAGTTGCCCATGGCGCTGGCGCAAAGCGTAGCCTTTTTGATCTCCTTGTTGCAGGTCAGCTCGCGGCGGAAGGTGGTTGCCGCCACGCCCATATCTCTTGGAGCGGTGATCCATTTTGCATTTTTGTTCATGCGTTCATCCTCGGCCTTCCCGACGGGGAAAAGCCATCCTTTCTGTCATTGATTTTGCGCAAAGCCATAGCGAAAAGCCGCGGCTCGGGGACTTTTTTCTTCTTTTTTGCAAAACCTCTTGAAACCATTATAGCATATGTGTTATAATAAATCAACCTTCACTTTTACTGCAAACAGGGGGTATTTTTAAGATGGAAAGCGCAAAGCCGCCGATCTGGATCCGCGTTCTGCCAAAGCTCAAGCAGGACAAATTCTATATGGAGCTGCACCGCCGCCAAAAGGCCGTGGAGATGCACGATCACGCCTTTTTGGAGCTGACCTACATTCTGGAGGGTGAGGTCGAGCATACGCTGGACGGGCAGACCTCCCGCCTTTGCCGCGGAGACTACCTGATCGTGGATTACGGCAGCCGCCACGCCTATTCCGCCGTGGGTGCGGAGGGCTTTGACAACCTGGACTGCCTCTTTCTCCCCGAGCTTCTCGACCCTGTGCTGAAGGGGACCGAGAGCCTGCGCGCGCTGCTGGAGCATTACCTTTTGCACTTCAACGTGCAGGCGCTCCTGCAAAATCCTGCACACATGGTCTTTCACGATGACACGGGACGCATTCTCGAGCTGCTCGAGCGCATTCGCACCGAGGGGGAGCAGCGTGCCGCGGGCTACACCGAGATCATTCGCTGCTATCTGATCGAGATCCTGATCCTGACCGTGCGCCGCATGAGCACCGCGCAGATCGCTTCCTCGGGGCAGAGCGTCAGCGACTACCTCTCGGCCTACGTGGCAGAGCATTATATGGAAAACCTGACCCTGCGCGAGCTTGCCGTCACGCTCAATTACAGCCTTCCCTACATCAGCAAGCGCTTCAAGGAGGACACGGGCATCTCCTTTGTGCATTACCTGCAGAGCTACCGCATCATGCAGGCCTGCCGTCTGCTCTCCTCCACCAAAAAGACGGTCGCGGAGATCACCGAGCTTGTCGGCTACCGCGACGTCAAGTTCTTCTCCGCCCTATTCAAGCGCACCGTTGGCCTCTCCCCCGCCGAGTTCAGAAGGCGGAAGGAGAAGTGAGGAAGGAAAAAGAAAGAACCGACACATTTCCAAAACAAAAAGCACTTCGTAAGAAGTGCTTTTTGTTTTGAGCCGTGTTGACAAAAAAGATGCCAACACGAGTATGTTAAAAATTACTTATCGACAACGATTTTTTCAACAAGCTCCGCAATTTTATCGGTAACATAACCGAGGGCTGCAAACTTGTCTTGGGTTTCCATATCGGAATCCTTGATCATTGCCATATTGTTATCAAATGCCGATTTCACCAAATCAATTTTTCTGGCTTCTTCATTTTGAATGTCATCGTACATCCTTTCGTATAACTCCATCATTTTACGAATAGTCAACTCTCTCGTTTTAAAAATATCACAAATTCCGGAAATTTGCTCAGCGGAAGCTTCAACATTTTCACTCTCAAATGTTGAAAGGGTATCTCCAAGACGATGTAAAGATGTTTGGCTGTTTTCGGTAAGTTCCTTTTGCAATGTTGTAAGCTGTACGAATATTTCTTTTGCGGTTAATTTATTTTCTTCCATTTTTTCTTCCTCCAAAATTTTATCCGGAGGACACGCAAGGCATATTTTATTTTCACCTACGAAGCGTGCCCTGCCGTTTTTTACAAGATCTTTCGCCCTTTTCGGGTAGGTCGCCTCATATTCATTTCCTTGCTCATCAACAACAATTACGTTTTTTTCGATGGGTGTCGCCCCCTTTGTATTGATTTGCTTTTTGCTAATGTCGTTTTTTGTTATGGGTACCGTCCCCGATTAGCGAATATATTATATCATAATTTTACACATTTTGCAATATATTTCGAAAGATTTTTGTTAGCATTCCAAATGATGCGGCATCTGACGGTGATATGCTGCATTTTTCTTGCAAACAGGACGCTGCCTTCCGCGTCCCAATCACGCCGAAGGCGTGTATATCATCCTGTTCCAAAGGAACGGCATATCATCAATGCGAAGCATTGTATATCATCAAGCCGCAGGGAAAATGCACGCTGGCGCGTGATGAGATACAAGGGCGGCTCGCCGCCCTTGATGATATACACCGCACTTCGCGCGGTGATGATATGCCAAGCCTGTCGGCTTGGATAAAAAAATTCGACAAGTCGAAACTTGTCGAATTTTTTTGGCCTACCCGAAAGGATTCGAACCTTCGACCTTCAGAGTCGGAGTCTGACGCGCTATCCAGCTGTGCCACGGGTAGAGATGAATTGATTTTGCCCTTCGCTACCTTCAACGTCGGAGCGGACACGCCATCCGGCTGTGCCACGGGTAGTTTCGGAAAGCACTCGTATTATACCATACTTTCCGCGCAAATGCAAGCGATTTTTGCAGTTTTTGCCCTTCTTTTTTCCAAGGAGAAGAAAAACTGTTGACAAATTTCGAAGTTCATTATATAATTATGATATTCTATTCCGCTTCGCCGCTCGGCGAAGCCCCTTAGAAAGGATTTTCTGAACCGATGAAAACAAACGTTTCCGAAATCTTTGGCTCGATGGTCTTTAACGACGACGTCATGCGCGAGCGCCTCCCCAAGGAGGTCTACAAATCGCTGACCAAGACCATCGCCACCGGCAGGACTATCGACCCCTCGATCGCCGACGTGGTCGCCAACGCCATGAAGGACTGGGCTGTGGAAAAGGGCGCAACGCACTACACGCACTGGTTCCAGCCTCTGACCGGCGTCACGGCGGAAAAGCACGACGCCTTTATCTCCCCCGTTGGCACAAGTAAGGTCGTGATGGAGTTCTCCGGCAAGGAGCTGATCCACGGTGAGTCGGATGCCTCCTCCTTCCCCACGGGCGGCCTGCGCGCCACCTTTGAGGCAAGAGGCTACACCGCCTGGGATCCCGCCTCCTACGCCTTCGTCAAGGACGGTACCCTCTATATCCCCACCGCCTTCTGCTCCTATACGGGCGAGGCGCTGGACGCAAAGACGCCCCTTCTCCGCTCCATGGACGCCCTCAACACGCAGGCCCTGCGCATTCTTCGCCTCTTTGGCGATACGACCTGCCGCCGCGTGGACATCACCGTGGGCGCCGAGCAGGAGTACTTTATCGTGGACAAGGCCATGTACGACCGCCGCAAGGATCTGGTCTACGCGGGCAGGACCCTCTTTGGTGCGCCGGCCCCCAAGGGGCAGGAGCTGGAGGATCACTACTTCGGCCCGCTGAAAACGCGCATCGCCGCCTTTATGGCCGACCTCGACAAGGCGCTCTGGACCATGGGCATCAACGCCAAGACCAAGCACAACGAGGCCGCTCCCGCACAGCACGAGCTGGCCCCCATCTACGAGACCGCCAACATCGCCGTGGATCAGAACCTTCTGACCATGGAATACATGAAGAAGATCGCCGAGCGCCACGGCCTTGTCTGCCTCCTGCACGAAAAGCCCTACGCAGGCGTCAACGGCTCGGGCAAGCACAACAACTGGTCGCTCAGCGCAAACGGAAAGAACCTGCTCGACCCCGGCAAGACCCCCGCAGATAACGCCAAGTTCCTCCTCTTCCTCGCCGCCATCATTCAGGCGGTGGACGACTACCAGGATCTGATGCGCGTGTCGGTGGCCTACGCGGGCAACGATCACCGTCTTGGAGCCGGAGAGGCTCCTCCCGCCATCGTCTCGCTCTTTGTGGGTGAGGATCTCGGCGCGCTGATCGAATCGATCGTGGACGGCACCGCCTATCAGGGTACGAAGGCCGCCATGATGGATCTGGGCATTCCCTCCGTTCCCGTCTTCCGTAAGGACACCACCGACCGCAACCGCACCTCTCCCTTTGCCTTTACGGGCAACAAGTTTGAGTTCCGCATGGTGGGCGCATCCCAGAACATCGCCCTGCCCAACACCGTTCTCAACACCGCCGTGGCCGAATCCCTGCGCCAGTTTGCCGACCGTTTGGAGGAGGCCGACAACGTGGAGAGCGCCGCCGCTCAGCTGATCAAGGATACCCTCACCGCGCACAAGCGCATTCTCTTTGACGGCAACGGCTACTCCGACGAGTGGGAGGCCGAGGCAAAGCGTCGCGGTCTGCTCAATCTGCGCACCTCGGTGGACGCCTACAAGACCTTTATGGACGAGAAGAACGTTCGCCTGTTCTCCTCTCTCGGCGTCATGAGCGAATCCGAAATGCGCTCCCGCGAGGAGATCTACTTTGAGAACTACGCCAAGGTCGTCAACATCGAGGCGCTGACCATGGTGGTCATGGCCTCGCGCGACTACATTCCTGCGGCAGAGGCCTACATCGGCCGTCTTGCCGACACCGCCACCAAAAAGCGCGCGATCTCTCCCACGCTCACCTGCGCGCTGGAGGAGGATCTGATCCGCCGTCTTTCCTCTCTCAGCTACGAGGCCTACTGCGCCGTGGAGGAGCTGAAGTCCGCTGAGACGGCCGCCGCCGCGATCCCCGACGCCCGTACGCGCGCCGAGCGCTACTGCGACGTGGTAATCCCTCTGATGCAACGGCTGCGCCGCGCCGTGGACGGCATGGAGGTGCTGACGGCAGGTCAGCTCTGGCCCGTTCCCACCTACGGAGATCTGATGTTCCGCGTCTGATCCCTCCGAAACGAAAAAAAGAAAGAAACGGATGTGTACTCTACGCAAGGGCGTGGACGTACGCATCCGTTTTTCGCTTTATTTTTCGACCGCGGCAAGCAGCGACGCCTCGCTCTCGCGCCTCGCTTCACGCTTTCGCCGTCTGTGCAGACTGCAAAGACCGATCGTATAGTGTGCCGTCGCCGTAAGGCCCCAGGAGATGGGATAGGAAAGATACAGCACCTCCATGGTGGGCATCGCCGCAAAGAGGGTATAGACCCACACCACGCGCAGCACGCAGGAGCCAAGGAGAGAGACGACCGTTGAGGTCAGGGATTTTCCAAGTCCGCGCAAAAGACCGCTTCCCGTTTCCATCAGTCCTAGGAGAAAATAGACCGAGAAGGTCAAATTCACGCGCTTCATGCCCGCCGCGATGGCCGCGGGATTTTCGGGCGCGTACAGGCCAAGCAGGCTCTCGCCAAAGGGACGGACCAGGTTGCCAAGCACGAGGCCGACCAGGGCGACCGACAGCGCACAGCGCAGAATGCACTGGCGCACGCGCTTGTAGTTTTGCGCGCCCACGTTCTGCCCGACGAAGGTCAGCGTTGCCTGGTAGAAGGAGTTTTGCACCGTGTAGAGATAGCCCTCCACGTTTGCCGCGGCCGCATTGCCTGCGACCACTGCCTTGCCAAGCGAGTTGACCGAGCTTTGGATCAGCACGTTGGAGATGGAAAAGAGCATTCCCTGCACGCCCGCAGGAATACCGATGGCGAGCAGACGCTTGAGCTTGTCCCCGTGAATGCGCAGCTTGCCAAGCTCCAGACGGCAGGGGCCGTCGGTGTGAAGCATAAAGCCGATGATCAGCACGCAGGAGAGCCAATGCGAGGCCGCCGTGGCAATTCCCACGCCGATCGCGCCCAGATGGAAGCCCAGAACCATGATCAGATTGAGGATCACGTTGAGCACGCCCGCCGCGGAAAGGAAGGCCAGAGGGCGGACGGTATCTCCCGTGGAGCGCAGCATTGCCGCGCAATAATTATACAGGATATTGGCGATCGCGCCGCAGAAGTACGCGCGCATATAGGGCACGGCCTGCGCCATGACGACCTCCTCGGTCCCCATCAGCGCAAGAAGCGGACGGGCAAAGAGAATGCCGATCACGGTCGCCCCCACGCCGCAGACCAGCGCGGTCAGCACCGAGGTATGTACCGTACGGGAAACGTCGTCGTACTTTCGCGCGCCCATGTCGTTGGCCACGGTAACGCCCGAGCCGATCGACAGGCCAATGAACAGATTGATCAAAAGGGTGATCAGCGAGCCGCAGGAGCCAACGGCGGCCAAAGCCGTCTCACACTCCTCGGGCGTGCTTCCTCCCCAGCGGCCGACCACGATGATGTCTGCCGTATTGAACAAGAGCTGCAAAACGCCCGTGGCGATCAGGGGAAGCACGAATCTTGCCAGCTGCGGCAGGATCGGGCCCTCCGTATAGTCACGAAATCGCTTTTGCGCACCTGTGCTTTCCATTCTTTACTCACTCCTCTCCAAGGGAAAACGGGCTTGCCGTGGGAAGCTCCCTCCCGCGCGCAACACCCGAAGATTGCCGATCGGCGCATAAGGAAAGCCGCCTCGCAACGTCCTTGCGGGGCGGCTCGCTTAGATTCAGGCATCAAAAATGAAGTCCTCGATCGAGGTCTCCTCGTCCACCTCAATGCGATGCAGATGATCGCGGGAGACGCTTCCGCGGTCGGCGGCAACGCCAAGCACCTCGGAAATGTTGCGATCCATCAGCTCGGCATCCTCGCCGTCGATCACGTCGTCCATCTTCAACCGGCGAACGGCGTCACGCTCGGGCTTGGAGGCGATCGCCATGCCTGCGGCAAGGCCTGCAATGCCTGCCAGAAGGCTGACCACGCTGGTCTCCTTCTTCTTGCCTGCACGGACCGAATAGTCGGTGATCAGCGCCACCGAGATGGCGGCGACCGATGCGCCTGCGATGCGGTAAAACAGATTTTCGTTTTTCATAGTTCCCTCCGAGTCGGTTTTATCGGTATAGCTTGCTTTGTCTTAATTGGCGGACGTCATCTTGAGGTAAGCGTTGATGAAGCCGTCGATGTCGCCGTCCATAACGGCCTGAATGTTGCCGGTCTCGTATCCCGTACGGGTGTCCTTGGCCAGCGTGTAGGGCATGAAGACGTAGGAACGGATCTGTGCGCCCCACTCGATGTTGGTCTTGTTGCCCTGGATATCCTCGATGGTGTCCAGACGCTCCTGGAGCTTGATCTCCATCAGCTTGGACTTGAGCATACGCATGGCGGTCTCCTTGTTCTGGAGCTGGGATCTCTCGGTCTGACAGCCCACCACGATGCCCGTCGGCTTATGCACGATGCGAATGGCCGAGTCGGTCTTGTTGATGTGCTGACCTCCCGCGCCGCTCGAGCGGTGCGCCGTGACCTCGATGTCCTCCTCGCGAATGACCACCTCGTCCACGTTATCAAACTCGGGCATGACCTCGATCGAGGCAAAGGAGGTCTGGCGGCGTCCGTTGGCGTCAAAGGGGGAGACGCGCACGAGACGGTGCACGCCGTTCTCGCTCTTGAGGTATCCGTAGGCGTTCAGTCCGCTGATCATGACCGTGGCGCTCTTAATGCCTGCGCCGTCACCGTCCAGCCAGTCGGTCAGCTTCACCTGGAAGCCTCGCTTCTCTGCCCAGCGCGTGATCATGCGGTAGAGCATCTGTGCCCAATCCTGCGCCTCGGTTCCGCCCGCACCCGGGTGGAAGGAGACGATGGCGTTATTCTTATCGTATTCGCCCGAAAGCAGGACCTCAATGCGGCGGCGCTCCTCCTCCTCGAGAATGGCGGCAAGCTCGCCCTGCACCTCCTCCACGAAGGATTCGTCATTCTCCTCGATGGCCATTTCCGCAAGGGCAATCGCGTCCTCAAGCCGTGCGCAAAGGCGCTCGTAGCCTGCCACCTTATCCTGTCCCTGCTTGACCACCTGCAGCACCTTGCTGGATTTCTCCGCATTGCTCCAGAAATCGGGGGCCTGCGTTTGTGCCTCCAGATCCTTCAGGCTCTCTCGGGTCTCCTCGATCCGCAGTGCGTTGCCCAATTCCTTGATGTCCGCACGCAGGCCGATCAGCTTATACTTTGCTTCTTCTAATGCAACGATCAAATGTACCTCCCACGCCCGTATCGGGCGTTCTGTGTATCGGTCTTTCCGTTCTCTCTTTATTATAGCACGAATCCACGCGCTCTTGCAAGAGGTTTTTTTGTTTTTTTCAAAATCTGCCGTTATTTATGATATTTCGTTCCCTTCAGAATGGAAAAGGAGCGATAAAGCACCTCGAGCAGCAAAACGCGCATCATCTGGTGCGGGAAGGTGAGGGCCGAGACCGAAAGCCGAAGCTGGCAGGCCTCCTTGACCTCGGGGGCAAGCCCGTGCGACGAGCCGATCACAAGGCAAAGGCTTCCCTGCCCGTCGATCGCGCTCTGCAATCTCTCGGCCAGCGCCTCGGAGGAGAACTGCTTTCCCTCCACGCAAAGCGCTATGCGGTAGGCTCTTGGCGGCATGGCAGAGAGGATCCGCTTGCCCTCGTCGGCAAGCGCCGCACGCACCTCGCTCTCGGAGGGATTCTCCGAAAGGCGCGCCTCCTTCAGCTCCAGCAGAGTCGGCTTGCAAAAGGCGCAAAGGCGCTTTTCGTATTCCTTGACGGCGTCGCGCCAGTAGGCCTCCTTCAGGCCTCCCACGGTGATCACGGTAAGCTGAATCATCGTTTCCTCCTTCCACGGCGTGCAAGGGTCGCATGGACCGTCACGCGTCTTCCTCCTCAAAAAGTACGGTAATGGCGTCGGGGTGTGCCACGCGAATGCAGACGCCGTCGTCCCCCACCGCGCCAAAGCACTCGTCAAAGGCGATGTCGGGCGTGTTGTTCTCGCGGCTCAGATGCGCCAGAAGCAGATAGCGCGTGCCGCTCGCGCAAAGACGGGAGGCAAGGCAGGCGCTGTCGGGATTGGAGAGATGCCCGCGCCGCGATGCGATCCGCCGCTTCAGCTCGTAGGGATAGGACCCCGTCTGCAGCATCTCGGGATCGTGGTTGCTCTCCAGGATCACGGCGTCGCACCCAAAAAGTCCCTGCTCGACCTCGGGCGTTACGTAGCCCAGGTCGGTGGCGTATCCCAGACGGAAAACGCCCTGCTCGGTGGGGATCTCGATGCGATAGCCCACGGAGCCGCGGCTATCGTGCGGCGTGGGAAAGGAGGTCACGGTCATGCCGCAGATCTCCTGCGTCCAGATGGGGGGATGGGGACAAAGATGCGGCTCCACCGACGTCTCCCCCGCAAAGCGCGGAAGGCAGGCGGTGGGCAGATGTATGGGCATGGGGTGCTTCTTGATCCACACGGCAAGCGCGCTGACGTGGTCGCTATGCTCGTGCGTCAGCAGGATCGCCCCGATGCGTGCGGGATCCACCCCTCCCTCGGTCAGTGCGGCGTTCAGGTGCTTTGCGTTTTTGCCCGCGTCGATCAGCAGCGTGCCGCTCGGCGCGCAGATGGCAAAGGCGTTTCCGCTCGAGCCCGAATACAGGGAAAGAATACGCAATCCCATCACGAGAGCCTCTCTGCAAAAAAGGGCCAAAGGAAAAGATACGCGTAATCCAAAAGCAGCGTCAGGATCATGGGCAGCACCAGCGTCAGGATCCACTCCGAGCGGGCAAGACGCTCGCGGCTCTCGCGCAAAAGCGTCCGCTTCTCCTCAAGCGACATACTGTCGGGGAGCGTTTCCTCGGTGGCGTTCTTCCAGGCAAGGCCGCGGTTATAGATGACGTAGACCAGGGCCAGGATCGCGCCGCAGCCCACGTAGAGCAGGTGCATCGGCACGCCCTTGGCCGCCAAAAGAAAATAGATGACCGCAAGGATCACCGTATGCAAAAGCAAACGAAGCGCAAGCCTCTTCTTTTCGGGTCGCACTGTGCAAGACCCCTCCTTTCCTTCCAAGCAAGCAGATCACAGACGGAGCACTCGCCATGGGCAGGCGCTCCGTCCGCTGTTTCCTTATTCCTCATCAAAGACGCGGATCGCGCCCGCGGGACGAATGGAAAGCACCTTGCAGCTTCCCTCGCCGAAGGCTCCGTCCATCACGCGGCGAAGCTCCTCGACCTGCGAAAGAGGCACGAAGGCCTGCACCGTTCCCGCAAAGCCGCCGCCATGCACGCGCCAGGCCGCGCGCTCTCCCGAAAGGGTACGCTCGGCAAGGCAGAGCGCCAGCGAAAGCCCCTGCTCGGTCACGTTCTTGGTGGTGTATACGTTTTGCAGATAGCAGAAGGAGGAGCGCCCCGAGGCGAGAACGCCGTCAAAGAAGCCTTCAAGGTCGCCCTTCTCCAGCGCCTCTCTCTGCGCAAGCACGCGGCGGTTCTCCTCCACAAAATGCAAGGCGCGCAGAATGGCACGGTCGCCAAGGCTCTCGCGCAGACGCGGAATGGCCGCAAGCAGCTCTCCCTCGTCCACCTCGCGAAGCACGTCCTTGCCCAGCGCCGCGGCAACCGCCTTCATCTCGGCAGGCACGGCGGCGTAATCCTCGGTCAGGTCGGCGTGGTTGCCTCCCGTGTTGATGATGCAAAGACGGTAGCCGAGCGCGGTGAGATCAAGCTCCAGCTTTTCAACGACGGGGGCCTTGGGATCGGCAAAGTCGATGGCCACGATGCCGCCTGCGGCGCAGGCGATCTGGTCCATCAGTCCGCAGGGCTTGCCGAAGAAGACGTTCTCGGCATACTGCGCGATGCAGGAGATCTCTACGAAGGAGATCCTGCCGCCGTTGTAGAGATGGTTGAGGATCGTGCCGATCATGTCCTCAAAGGCGGCCGAGGAGGAAAGCCCCGAGCCTCCCGGGACGTTTGAGGTGGTGTAGGCGTCAAAGCCGCCCGTGGCGTATCCGCGATCGGCAAAGCCGCGCACCACGCCTGCGATCAGCGCGTCCGAGCGGCCAAAGCGCTCAGGGTTCGGCTCGCAAAAGTGCGCAGGGTCAACGACGTCCTCGTCAAAGCCCTCGCTCTTGAGGCGGATCAGCCCATCCTCCACGGGAGAGGCCACCGCCAGAATATCCAGATCCACCGAGGCGGCGATCACGCGGCCGCGGTTGTGGTCGGTGTGGTTGCCCGAAAGCTCGCTCCGTCCCGAAACCGAGTAGATCTCGGCCTCGCGATCCTCGCCGTAGCGTGCGGCAAAGGCGTTGACGGCGTCGGTATAGCGTCTTCTCTGCCCGTCAAGGGCGTCCGCACCGTAAAGCGAAAGCAAACGGCGATCCAGCCTTCCCTCGGCAAGAAGAGCTCTCCATTCAGAAATCGGTCTCATCAAAAACGCACTCCTTTCAAGCGATCCCCCTCGTCCGTCGGCACTCAACGCAAGCGGAGGAGACGCCGCAGAAGAAAGCCCACGAGCGCCAGAAGGATCCAAAGTAACGAAAAGGTAAAAATCAAAATAAAGAAGGACAGCGCGTGCAAGCTCCACAGGCGCAGGCCGAGAAAGACCTGCTCCCGCACGCCAAAAAGACGCGTAAGCAGTGCCGCGACGGCCAAAAGCAGAAGGTAAAGAGGAACCGCACTCGCGCTTCCCTGAATGTCCTGCCAGCTCAAACGAACGTGCAGGGACACCGAGAGCATCACGAGAAGCCCGATCAGGCTGCGGATCCAGTCGGTGCGAAAGGCAGAGAGGATCCCCTGCAGCAGGGATACGCTCTGCTCGAGTAGCGCGCGAAGTGAAGGCGCACCCGCAAGCATCTGCCGCGAGGTGGCGAGATAGCTCTCCCACGGAACGGGAAAGCAAAGCCGAAGCATCAGCCAAAGCACCAAAAGGCCGCTGAAGATGGGTCCCAAGCCAATAAAGAGGTTGCCAAGACGCGCCCAGGGATTGCGGTGATTGTAGCTATGCTCCACAAAGCCGTAGACCCCGTCCGCAGAGCGCGGCGACCAAAGGCGCATTCGCTCGATGCGATGTCCGAACAAAAGACACATCGCGGCGTGCCCAAGCTCGTGCACGGGCGTGCCGATGACGGCGGTCACGTCAAAGACCGCTCCGCTCCCTTTGCCGATCAGGCGGGAAAAGAGCCTTGCGCAAAGCTCGACCGTAAGTCCGCAAAGCAGGATCACTCCGACCGTCAGGATCACCCACCAAAAGAGGTCGGAGAGGTAAGACAGGATCCAATTGCCCATGCGTATTCCTCAGCGCAGGCGATCAGTGCTTCTTCTTGGCGGAGATCTTCAGCACGTCGCTCGAGCGTCCGATCACCACGATGTGATCCTCAGGACGGAAGACGTAGTCCGCTCCCGGCGTGGGCTGCAGAATTCCGCCGCTCTTGACGGCGACAATGTTGATCTTGTGCTTGCGGCGCACGTCCACCTCCATAATGGTCTTGCCCTGCCAGAGCGCGGGGATCGGGATCTCGTAGATGGAATATTCGGGCGTGAGGGGCACGTAATCAAAGACGTTGTTCGCGCTGTAGCGCACGGCCAGATTCTCGGCCAGGTCGCGCTCGGGATAGACGATCTCGTCCGCGCCGATCTGCTGCAAAAGCTCGGCCTGGATCTCCTGGTTGGCCTTGGCCACCACCTGCTTTGCTCCCTCGCGCTTGAGGAGCGAAGTGATGATCAGCGAGGACTGAAAATCCTCACCGATGGACACAAAGCACAGATCCATGGACTTGACGCCAAGCGAGCGGATCACCGCCGCGTTCGTGCAGTCGCCGATGTGCGAGTCGGTAAACTCCTCGGCGATCGCGTTGATGCGGTCGGCATCGCGGTCAACGATCATCACGTCGTTGCCCAGAGCCTTCATTTTGCAGGCTAAGTGTTGTCCAAATCGGCCCATGCCGATGATCAGTACAGATTTCATAACGGTAGCTTCCTTTCCTTTATTACGGTCTTTCCGTATTCGTTAACCGATAAGCACCTTTTCAACGGGGCGCTTCAAGGGCTCGGGCTTGGCCGTCTCTCCCAGTGCCAAAAAGAGCGAGAGTCCGCCAAGACGCCCTGCATACATCAGCAGGATCAGCACCAGCTTTGAGCCGATGCAAAGCGTGGGAGTAAGGTTGCGCGAGAGGCCGACCGTGGCCACCGCGGAGACCGTTTCGTACAGCACGTCAAGGAATGCGGCGTCCTCCATGGCCGAGATCAGCAAGGTGGCCAGAAGCGCCATGAACAGGTATACGCCAACCACGGCGCCTGCCTGCCGCACGATGCGGTTCTCAATGCGCCGCTTGCCGAAGATCACCGTCTCGCGGTTTCGGGAGAAGCGCAGAATACTGAGCACGAAGATGAGCATGGTCGTGGTCTTAATTCCTCCTGCCGTGGATCCGGGCGAGCCGCCCACGAACATCAAGCAGATCGACGCCAGCGCTCCGGAGTCGCTCAGCGCGGTCTGATCCACCGTATAAAAGCCTGCCGTACGCGTGGTGACCGACTGGAAGAGCGAGGCCATGAGCCGCTCGCCAAAGGACATTCCCGCAAAGGCGTGGTTGTATTCGGTGATGAACAGCAGCACCCAGCCGCCAAGCAAGAGCGCACCCGTGGTGCAAAGCACCATCTTGGTGTGCAGGCGCAGGCGCCGAGGGCGGAAGAAATTGCGCATCAGATCGTCCCAGACCAAAAAGCCAAGTCCGCCCATCACGATCAGCATCATGACCACACCGACGACCAAGGGGTCGTTGCGAAAGGCGCTCAGCGAGGCCGAGCCCTCCGCACCAAAGAGATCCAGTCCCGCATTACAGAAGGCCGAGACCGAATGGAAGACGGCATACCAGATGCCCTTGCTCCCGTACATCGGGTAGAAGCGGATCGAAAGCAGTGCCGCGCCAAGTCCCTCCATCAAGAAGGTGCCGATCAGGATCTGGCGGAAGGTCGCCATCACGCCGCTCATCTGCAGAGAGCCAACGCTCTGCAAGAGCAGGCGCCGCTCGTGCAGGCTGACCTGCCGATGCACGAAGAAGGAGAAGAGCGTGATCAGCGTCATAAAGCCGATGCCGCCAAGCTGGATCAGGACCAGGATCACGATCTGTCCAAAGAGCGACCAATGCGCCGCGGTATCCACCACCACAAGACCGGTTACGCAGGTGGCGGTTGTTGCCGTAAAGAGGGCGTCCACGGGGTTGGTCCAGCTTCCCGACGCCGAGGCAAACGGCGTGCAGAGCAGAAGCGCGCCCACGAGGATCACCAGCGCAAAGCTGATGGCGATGATCCGCGTGTTGGTCATCTTCATTTTCACGTTTTGAAAGGCCATGGGATCCTCCTTTCCCAAGCGGCACGCGGCCGCAAAAGTATCATTAAAACATTATACCACATTCTGCCCTGCCTGTCAAGAAAGCATCGCATTATTTCTGCGCGGCGGGAAGCCGACCGAAAAAAACGGCACGTTTTCCGTTTGTCGTTTCCCCTTTTTTCGTCCTTTTTTCTGCAGGATAATGCATTCTCGGCAAAAAATCAACTTGGCGGTATAAATCTCCCCCGTTTGCAGATACTAACATCACCACTTTGCAGATCAAGGAGATTTTTATATAGATGAAAGCAACCGGAATTGTAAGAAGGATCGACGACCTCGGACGCGTCGTCATTCCCAAAGAGATCAGAAGAACCATGCGTATCCGCGAGGGTGACCCCCTGGAAATTTATACCGACCGCGAGGGGGAGGTCATCTTCAAAAAGTATTCCCCCATTGGGGAGCTGGCCTCCTTTGCCGCGCAGTACGCCGAGACCCTGCACAAGACCTGCTCGCTCTCGGTCGTGATCTGCGACCGCGACGCCGTGATCGCCTGCGCGGGCGTTCCGCGCAAGGAGTACACCGACAAGTCGCTCTCCCAGGAGCTTGAGGAGATCATTGAGGGACGCAGCCTCTACGTGCACCGCGAGGACGCCCCCGCCCTGCCCGTCCTGGCCGACAACCACGCGCACGCCGTGCGCTGCGCCATGCCCATCATCAGCGAGGGCGACGTGCTTGGCTGCGTGGCCTCGGTGGGAGAGGGCGACGCTGATCCCCGACACCGCTCCCCCATCGGCGAGGTAGAGACCAAGCTGATCCTCACCGCCGCCGGCTTTTTAGGCAGACAGCTGGAAACCTAACCCAGCTTCCCTTTACGAAGATGCCGTCGGTTTTCCGGGAAGACAGCCGGAAACCTAACCCAACCTCCCTTTACGGAGATGCCGTCGGTTTTTTGGGAAGACAATTAGAAACCTGACCCAACCTCCCTTTACGGAGATGCTTTCGGCACTCCGCGAAGGGCGTTGAAGTCCGCGTAAACGCGCGGCCGTTGAAGCAAAACGAACGGCCCCAAGGCAGAGGTCTTGGGGCCGTTTGGGATATATTGTTATTTTTTTTACAAAAACCTATTGACTTTCGCCAATTTCTATGCTATACTGGACTGGTATTCGAGATAAACTCCTTGGTTCACAAGCTCCACGGATCATGGTTGTCCCATGATGCACGGCTTGTGAATTTTCTTTTTTTACCTGATTTTATCCGATGCAAATTACATTTTTACGGAGGTACCCGAATGAAAACAGGTACAGTCAAGTGGTTTAATGCAGAAAAGGGTTATGGCTTTATTTCCTGCGATGAGTGCGGAACCGATGTGTTCGTACATTTCTCGGCCATTCAGATCGATGGCTTCAAGACCCTTAACGAAGGTCAGAAGGTGACCTTTGACACCGAACCGGATCCCAAAAACAGCGACAAGCTCAGAGCTGTCAACGTTTGCCTCGCTTGATAGGCACACCTACATTCGGATCAATCAAAAAGCAGCGCCGCCGTGAGAAATCTCTCACCACGCGCTGCTTTTTTCCTTTTTTACAGAGGAAATCTATACGCCTTTCCCTTCTGCTTTTACAAAGGAAGGTCTGTGCGCCTTTCCCTTCTGCTTTTACAGAGGAAGATCTATGCGCCTCTCCCTTCTGCTTTTACCGTTTACCGAGGGAAAGATGTCCTCCTTCTTCCTCCCCCCTCAGCGATAAAAATCGTGATTGCCGATGCGGAAAGCGAAGGGGCGGTTCTTGGAGATCCAATTGCTGGTGGCAATCCGCGGATTCATGAAGAACAGAATGTCCTCCGAGAGCGTGTATCCCTCGAGGCACATCTTGGCCGCAAGGATCGAGGACGCCGACGGCTCGCGGTAGATCGTGCCAAGGGGCACGGGCGAAAACTGCGTGCCGTGCTTGCGGTCAAAGATCACGCCGTAGATCGTGTTGGGATAGGATCGGCTTCTGACGCGGTTGAGCACCACGTTCCCCACGGCGATCTGCCCCTCGATGGGCTCGCCTGCCGACTCGGCCGAGATGATGCGCGAGAGCCAGTAGAGATCGTCCTTATTATAATTCGCCCACGAAACGAATGCGCTCTTGCGCCCCTCCTCCGAAAGCTCCACGCAGCGTCGGCTCGCATTCCAGGAGAGCGTCAGGTTCATCGTGCGCGCCAAAGGACGAATGGGCACGTAGAGGCTTCCGTTATCGTTAATGACCTCGCCCACCGTGTAATACACGTGGCCGTTGGCCGTGATGTAGACCGCACCCTCCTGCACCGTCATGGTCAGCCCATCGGCGGTAACGGTGGCCGTTTTGGTCTTGCCGTTCCAGGAAAATTGGCAATCGGCAAACAGATTGCAGAATTTGCGCAGGGGAACGTAGGTGATCGAATCGCGGATCACGCAATCGCCAACCAGGATCTCCCGTCCGTCAAGATAGACCGCCGTAACGCTCTCCCGCGCACGGTCCTGCGCAAATGCGGAGCGCATTTCCGCATTCTGCATCTCACTGGCAACGCCTTGCACGCCGCCTAAGGGGCTTTCCTGTCCGTCTGCCGAGACGCCGATCCTTGCGCCTGCCAAAAGGAGAGCCGCCAGCAAAAGCGCGATCCCGCTTCTGCGGCTTGCCTCCTGCATCGGTGTTCGTCGTTTTTGTGTTTCCTTCATGCTCGTCACTCCTTTGTCTGGGATATTGACCGAACGCTTCCGCTCGGTCCATACCCCTATTGTAGCAGGAAAAAAAGCCAAAATCAACCCACACATTCTGCCAACGCAGGAAGCCCGAGCCTGTGATGGAAGGATCGGGCAATCGGACCTTCCCCGTTTTCCCTTTTTCTCCGCAAAGCGGCGAGATCCTCGTCATTTTTTTAACAACTACTGGACAAAACGAAGAAAATATGGTATGATAATCCTATATCTATGCATACCGGAGGAAACCATCATGATGACTGATATTGAGATCGCCCAATCCGTGCGCTTAAAGCACGTAACCGAGATCGCCAAGGTGGCCGGCATTGAGGACAAGTACCTCGAGCAATACGGCAACTACAAGGCAAAGATCGATCTCTCCCTGCTGAAGGAGAACGCACGCAAGGACGGAAAGCTGATCCTCGTGACCGCCATCACTCCCACCCCCGCGGGCGAAGGAAAGACCACGACCACCATCGGTCTTGCCGACGGACTGAAGCGCATCGGCAAAAACGTAATGGTCGCACTCCGCGAGCCCTCGCTCGGCCCGGTCTTCGGCGTTAAGGGCGGAGCCGCAGGCGGCGGATGGGCGCAGGTCGTTCCCATGGAGGACATCAACCTGCACTTCACCGGCGATTTTCACGCCATCGGCGCGGCAAACAATCTGCTCGCCGCAATGCTCGATAACCATATCTATCAGGGCAATGCCCTCAATATTGATCCCCGACGCATCACCTGGAAGCGTTGCGTGGACATGAACGACCGCCAGCTCCGCTTTGTGACCGACGGTCTCGGCGGACGCGTAAACGGCGTTCCGCGTGAGGACGGCTACGACATCACCGTGGCCTCCGAGATCATGGCCGTGTTCTGCCTGGCCAGCTCCATCACCGATCTCAAGGAGCGTCTCTCCCGCATCGTCGTGGCCTACACCTACGACGAAAAGCCCGTGACCGCAGGTCAGCTCGGTGCCGTTGGCGCCATGACCGCCCTGCTCAAGGACGCCCTTAAGCCCAACCTCGTGCAGACCCTGGAGGGCACCCCCGCGCTGGTGCACGGCGGCCCCTTTGCCAACATCGCACACGGCTGCAACTCGGTGATCGCCACCCGCATGGCGATGCGCCTTGGCGACTACGCCGTGACCGAGGCAGGCTTTGGCGCTGACCTGGGTGCTGAAAAATTCCTGGACATCAAGTGCCGCATGGCGGGACTGACCCCCTCGGCCGTGGTGATCGTGGCCACCATCCGCGCCCTCAAGATGCACGGCGGTATGCCCAAGACCGAGCTTGGAACGGAAAATCTCGAGGCTCTGGAAATGGGGCTTCCCAACCTGCTCCGTCACGTTTCCAACATCAAGAATGTCTACCGTCTGCCCGCAGTGGTGGCCGTCAACCGCTTCCCCACCGACACCGATGCCGAGGTCGAGCTGATCATTCGCAAGTGCCGTGAGCTTGGCGTGAACGTGGTCCTCTCCACCGTTTGGGCCGAGGGCGGAAAGGGCGGCGAGGAGCTTGCCCGCGAGGTCGTTCGCCTCTGCGAGGAGGAGAAGGGCGACTTCACCTACTCCTACGCGTCCGACCTCTCCATCGAGGAGAAGATCGAGGCCATCGTGAAAAAGGTCTACGGCGGCGACGGCGTGACCTTCCTGCCCCAGGCCAAGAAGCAGATCGCGCAGCTGACCGCTCTGGGCTACGGCTCCTGCCCCGTTTGCATGGCCAAGACGCAATACAGCTTCTCGGACGATCCCGCAAAGCTGGGCGCTCCCGAGGGCTTTACCGTAACCGTCCGCAACGTCAAGATCAGCGCAGGAGCAGGCTTTGTGGTTGCCCTGACGGGTGACATCATGACCATGCCGGGTCTGCCCAAGTCCCCTGCCGCCGAGCGCATCGACGTCAACGAGGACGGCGTGATCTCCGGACTGTTCTGATCTTCTTTCCAACCCCATAGGAGGACCTTACCGTGAATACAAGCAAGCATTTTCCCACAAAAGGCTATATCCTTTCCGTAACCGACGACTCGAACAACCGTCAGGAGCCCGGAAACAAGGGCTTTGAGAACGGCATGAGCGTGTTCTTCACGCTCTCCGACGGCACCTTCCTCATCTTTGACGGAGGACAGGGCAGCAACACCGTGTCTGCCGACGCCGATCATCTCTACCGCCGCCTGCGCGAGAAGGCAGACGAGAACGGAATTGAGGATATCGTGGTCTCGGCCTGGGTCTTCACCCATTCGCACGGCGATCACACCTGCTTCATTCGCCGCTTTCTCCCCGACTACTCCGACCGCGTGACCGTGCGCGAGTTCTGGTTCAATCCCGTGGGCAACTGCGACTGGATCCTCAACCGCCTTGCCGAGTTCTACCCCGACACGCCCGTGGTTGCTCTTAAGGCAGGCGAGGAGCGAGAGCTGGCCGACGTGAAGGTCGAGGTCATGCTCACGCCCGAGGCGATCGAGGAATTTGAGCCCAACGCCTTTACGCTGGATTACAACAACTCCTCGCTGATCCTCCGTCTGCACATTGGCGGCAAGACCGTTCTGATGACGGGAGACGCCAGCGAGCAGGCCATGGCCTACCTCAACGCCAAGTTCCCTGCGGAGGACCTCAAGTGCGATATTCTGCAAGTTCCGCACCACGGGTTCTTCAAGAGCTATAACAAGATCAACGAGAGCTGGCGACGTGACGAGATGTACTCCGATGACCAAACGATCGCCGCCTACGCCAAGATCGCGCCCTCGATGGCTCTTTTCCCCTGCGGAGAGCTGCATTTCCGCTCCACGAGCGAGCCGAACACGGGATACCCGCGCAACGGCGGCTTCCACCGCTTCAAGAGCAATTCCACCATTTCCCTGCTCAATCAGCGCTCCCTGGAGACGGTGATCGTGGCCGGCTGGTACGACATAGCGCGTCCCGAAACCGCCGTCTGCCGCTGCTTCCTCTCTGCCGAAGACTGATCGGGACGGAGAACGCGGGGTTTTTGTGGGGGACTTTTTGTAAAAAGTCCCCCACACCCCCCCAAAAACTCCCCAACAAAAAGAATAGCTACCCATGGAAGGAAGTGCGAACACCACGCTTCCTTTTTTTGTGCCGCGAAGGGGAGTTTTCGTTCGCCGTTCGTGCGGTGCAGATTTTAGTTTGTGCCCCTCCCGCTTGTGGACTTCTTCGAAGCCTCGCCCTACGGAAAGTGAGCGAACGGTGGCGGAGGAGTAAACACGCACGGCACAAGGCGGTTACTCGACGCGCGAGAGCGCGCTCGCCGCACAAAACGGCTACGTACCGCGCGTGAGCGCGTTTGCAGCCCCCACGCCAGTGGGCGCAGGTGGAGGGCGCGGAGCCCTCCTCGCCGTCCGCAGACGGCGAAAC
>JAFWAA010000052.1 GCA_017507905.1 Clostridia bacterium
CTGTGAGAAGAACTATGATCGCTTCCTCAAAATCGTGGATTCGCCCGCAAACGGACTCACCTTCTGCACGGGCTCGCTCGGCGCGTCCGGGGACAACGATCTGGTGCACATGGCGGCAAAATACGCCGACCGTATTCACTTCCTGCACCTGCGCAATATCCTGCGCGACGGCGACAAGCGCTTCTCGGAGGTGGGACATCCCACCGCGTGCGGCTCGATCGATATGTACGGCATCGTAAAGGCGTTGTGCGACAATGGCTTTGACGGCTACGTGCGTCCCGACCACGGAAGAATGATCTGGGGCGAGACCGGAAGATACGGCTACGGTCTGTACGACAGAGCACTTGGTGCCGCTTACATCGTAGGCCTCTTTGAGGGCATTGAAAAAACGAAAGGATAAAAAGACATGAGTCAGATGATTTTTGAAAATAAGGTTGCCGTTGTTACCGGTGCGGGTGGTGTGCTTTGCTCGTCCTTTGCCAAGGAGCTGGCAAGCAAGGGCGCAAAGGTGGCTCTGCTCGACCTCAATTTTGAGGCGGCGGAGACAGTTGCCGAGGAGATCCGCCAAACCGGCGGTGTTGCCAAGGCATACCGTGCCGACGTGCTCGACCGCGCGTGCCTCGACGGACTTGCCAAGGAGATTCACACCGATCTCGGCAAATGCGACATCCTCATCAACGGCGCAGGCGGAAACAGCCCCCGTTGCACCACCGCGCACGAATATTACGAGGAGGGCGACGAGGTGACGCAGGAGATCAAGACCTTCTTCAACCTCGATCGCAAGGATTTTGACTTTGTATTCGGACTCAACCTCATGGGAACCCTGCTTCCCACGCAGGTCTTTGCCCCCGATATGCTGCACCGCAACGGATGCATCCTGAACGTGTCCTCGATGAACGCGTTCCGTCCCTTGACCAAGATCCCCGCATACAGCGCGGCAAAATCGGCAGTCTCCAACTTTACCCAGTGGCTCGCCGTACATTTTGCGGGCTGCGGCATCCGCGTTAATGCGATCGCACCCGGATTCTTCGTTACCAAGCAGAATCAGGCTCTGCTCTTTCACGAGGATGGGACTCCCACCCCTCGTACCGACAAGATCCTGCGCGCCACCCCCATGGGACGTTTCGGCAAGCCCGAGGAGCTGCTTGGCACGCTGAACTGGCTGTGCGATGAGAAGGCGTCGGGATTTGTGACCGGTGTGGTAGTTCCCGTAGACGGCGGATTTTCTGCCTACTCGGGTGTTTGATCCATATTAATTAGGAGGACAAATCATGATCCGATTATCTGCATTCGCGGACGAGGCTTCGTCCCAGATCCGCGGTCAAATCGAAGCTATGCGCCGCAACGGCATCTCTCTTCTGGAGATCCGCGGCGTAGACGGAACCAATATTTCGAAGATCACGGCGGACAAGGCCAAGGAGGTGCGCCGCATGCTCGACGATGCGGGCATGCAGGTTTGGTCGATGGGCTCTCCCATCGGCAAATACGCGCTTGCCGACGACTTTGCTCCGCATCTGGATGAGTATAAGCGCATTCTGGAGTACGCCGATATTTTCGGCGCGAAAAAGATCCGCCTGTTCAGCTTTTACGCTGTGGAGGGCGAGAGCGAGGAGACTACGCTTGAGCGCGTGCTCGAGCGCCTGAACGCGTTCTGTGAGCTGGTTCCCGACGGTGTGACACTTTGCCACGAGAACGAGAAGCATATTTTCGGCGAGACACCCGAGAAATGCCTCAAGCTGCATCAGGCGCTTCCCAAGCTCCGCGCGGTGTTTGACCCCGCGAACTTCGTACAATGCGACGTGGACACGCGGAAGGCATGGGAAATGCTTCGTGAATACGTGGACTATCTGCACATCAAGGATGCGAGATTCGACAATCACAAGGTGGTTCCC
>JAFWAA010000053.1 GCA_017507905.1 Clostridia bacterium
GACGCGGTGTCTCCGACGGATTCTACTTGTCGATAAAGTTTCTTAGTCCCACTTTTGAGGTTCATTACTTGTAATCCCTCATGCTCGGCGGCTCCTTCCACCGCTAACGCGGTCCCCCTCCCTCTCGGAGGGAGGCTAAAGTTAACCCCCACTATTCGCCAACACTCCGTAGGGCGAGGCTTCGAAGAAGTCTATAAGCGAGCGGGGCACAAACCAAAATCTGCACTGCACAAACGGCGAACGAAAACTCCCCTCCGCCGCACGAAACAAGGCAGCACGTTGTTCGCACTTCCTTCCATGGGTAGCAATCCCTTTTGTTGGGGAGTTTTTGGGGGGTGTGGGGGACTTTTTTCAAAAAGTCCCCCACAAAAACCCCGCGCCTCTAAAATCGCATCCTCACCCACGCGAGAAAAAAGATTACAAGGCAAGGAAAAAAGCATGAAAAAGCATTACGTATTGGCATCTAAATCGCCGCGCAGGAGCGAGATCCTGCAAAATCTCGGCATTCCGTTTGAAGTGGTGACCGCCGAGACCGACGAGAGGAGCGACGTCACCGATCCCGAGGCCCTGGTGGAGCTTCTTTCCCGACGCAAGGGAGAGGCCGTTGCCGCCCTTCTTCGCGAGAGGGGGGAGCTGACCGAGGACACGGTGATCCTTTCCTCGGATACCGTCGTCGCGCTTGACGGCCGCATCCTCGGCAAGCCGCAAGGCAGAGCCGACGCCGAGCAGATGCTTCGCGCTCTTTCGGGCAGACGTCACCGCGTCATCAGCGGCATTTGCCTCATTTCGGGGGAGCGGATCGCGCTCTCGCACGAGGTCACCGAGGTGGAGTTTGACGAGATCCCCGAGGCCTCGCTCTCGCGCTACCTCGATTCGGACGAGCCCTACGACAAGGCAGGCGCTTACGCCATTCAGGGCAGGGCCTCGGCTTGGATCCGCGGCATTCACGGCTGCTACTTCAACGTGGTCGGGCTGCCCGTGCATCGGTTGAACTGCCTGCACGGTGAAATTTTCGGAGAAAATTTGCTCTAAGGGGTAGCCAAGCGCATTTTTTTATGCTATAATAAGATGAATAATTAGCTTTTTTCGCATCTTTCGGGCAAAAACGCCGAAAAATCCGCAGGGAAAGGAGGACGAAGCGCATGGCAAAGCAGATCGGCATTGATCTTGGAACCTCAAATACGATGATCTGTCAGAAGGATAAGGGCATCGTTTTGCGCGCGCCCTCCGTGGTCACCATCGACCGCGCAACGCATGAGGTCATCGCCTCGGGCGTGGCCGCCAAGCGGATGCTGGGCAAAACGCCTGGCAATCTTCGCGCGCTCCGTCCCTTAAAGGACGGCGTCATCACCGACCTTGAGGTCACCTCGCTGATGCTGCGCGATTTCTTTGCCCGCTTGGATATGGTCTCGCTCTTTAACCGCCCCTCGGCGCTGGTGTGCATTCCCTACGGCGTCACCGAGGTCGAGCGGCGCGCGGTGGAGGACGCCACCTTTGAGGCAGGCGCCAAAAACGTGGGTCTGATCGACGAGCCGATCGCGGCGGCGGTGGGCGCAGGCATCAAGGTCTCCAAGGCGCGCGGCGCCATGATCATCGATCTTGGCGGCGGCGTATCCGAAACGGCGGTCATCAGCCTTGGCGGCGTGGTGCAGTCCAACTCCCTGCGCATCGCGGGGGACGAGATGGATCTGGCCATCGTCTCCTTCCTCAAGCAGCACCGCAACCTGCTCATCGGCGAGATCACGGCCGAAACGCTCAAGCGCAAGCTGGGCACGGCCATCAAGGGACTTGACCGCGGCAGCATGGAGGTCTGCGGACGCGACCTGCGCACGGGACTTGCCAGAACGGTCACGGTCACCACGGACGAGGTCCGCCACGCGATCCGCGAGCCGCTCGTGGAGATCCTGATGATGGTCAAGGGCACGCTGGAGGAGACGCCTCCCGAGCTTGCGGCCGACATCTTTGATTTTGGCATCGTTATGGTTGGCGGAGGCGCACTGCTTCCAGGCATGGATCAGGTGATCCGCGCGCAAACGGGCATACGGGTGACCGTGGCCAAGAAGCCGATGGATTGCGTTTGCATGGGGCTTGGCAGAATGCTGCAAAGCACGGGCGGCGACTTCTCGGAGTTCGTGCGCTACAAGGTGAAATAAGCTCTGCCGACAATCAAGAGACATCTGCGGAAGGCGGCTTCGAGGCTGTCTTCCGCACGTTTTCACCAAGTGAAATACCGTGCCTCTATCTTTGCTTTTTCGCAAAGTGAAATACTGTGCCTCTATCGTTACTTTTTCACAAAGTGAAATAAGGAGCCTCTATCTGAAAAAACAACCGTACGGTTTACTTTTTCTTTTTTCGCGCCCATGGGCGCAGGATCCTGCAGGAAAGGAGGGATTTTGAGCATGAACGGACAATTTGATCCCAAGCGCAACGGCGAAAGGGAGGAAGCGGCAGAGAAGCGCTCTCTGCGCGCGGATCGCATACAGGTCGGGCTCCCGATCCTTGCGGTGGCCTTTATCTTTCTGTTCTCCGCGGTCCTGCAGTCGCTGATCGCCACGGCGGTCGCGGCATGGTCTCCCCGTCTGCTCGATCTGCCTGGGGTATCCCTTGCGCTCTCCATGCTCCCCATGTATCTCGTGGCCATGCCCCTCTCGCTCCTGCTCTACCGCCTCGTGCCGAGACGGGAGATCGCACGCAAGGACGTCTCCCTTCCCACCTGGCTCGCACTGCTCTCGCTCTGCTTTGGGCTCACCTATCTTGGCAGCTTTCTCGGCACGGCGCTCAACGCCATCGTTGGCGCGCTCTCGGGAAGGATGCCCGAGAATGCCCTTCAGGACGTGACCAAGGGCTCGCCCCTTTGGGTAACGCTGTTGTTCGTGGGCATTCTTGCCCCGATCCTTGAGGAGCTCTTCTTCCGCAAGCTGCTCATCGACCGTCTCGCCGTCTACGGCGACCTGCCCGCGATCCTGCTCTCGGGCGTGGTCTTCGGACTTGTGCACGGCAATCTGTATCAGTTCTTCTACGCCGCGGCCGTCGGCGTGGTCTTTGGTTATATCTATATCCGCACGGGCAAGCTGCGCTACACCGTGGCTCTGCACATGGCGGTCAACCTCGTGGGCAGCGTTTACACCACGGCCATGCTGCGCAAGCTGGATCTTCCTCTGCTCGAGACCGATCCCGCGCTTGGCCTTCTTCGCTCCTTTGGCGGAGTTGCCATGATGGCGAGCTACTACCTCTTTATGCTGGCGGTGCTCGTTTCGCTCCCCTTTGCGATCCTGCATCTGCGGCGCATGGTCCGCTTCCGTCGGGGGGAGCGCACCCTTGATGCGCGGGAATGGGCACGCGTGCTGCTGCTCAACCCTGCCGTCTGGTGCTTCCTTGCGGTCTGCGGCTTCTTCTTTGCCATGGCACTGCTTGCCTGACGCGTTTTTTCCAAAGGGAAGACGGGGAAGACGCATCGCAGGTTGTTCAAAAACCGCACGTTTTTCCAAAAACAAAAAAACAGAAAGTCAATTTATTCCGTACCGTTTTACGAAATGACGAAGGAACAGGAGAAAGGAGGATCGGGAGATGAAGAAGCAATACGTTTGGCGTTATCTGGCCGTGGCGGCCTTCTTCTGCCTGATCTCGGTGATCTACCTTGGCCGCCTGTTCTATTTGCAGATCGCGGGACGCGGCGTGGACTACGAGCTTGGCGTGCAGACGCGTACCGTAACCATTCAGGCCGCGCGCGGACAGATCTACGACCGCAATGGACGTGCACTCGTGGAAAACCGCGTCACCTACGATCTGATGGTGGTGCACGAATCCTTCTCCGCACTCTCGGACAAGGAGGCCAACCGCGTGCTGCTCACCCTGCTTGACGCCATGCAGAAAACGGGGGAGGGCGAAAAGTGGGTGGAGAAGTATTTTCCCTTGGAGGGCGCCTACCCCTATTACACCTGGAGCGAGGAGATGGCCGACCGCGATTCGATCCCTTACTATCGCCTGGAGCGCGTGTGGAAGGATCTCGGCATCGAGGATGAGATCACGGTGGAGAACCTCGTGGAGCATTACCTCACGGAATACGGCCTTACGGAGAAGGATGCCGAGGGGAACCGCCTGTACGATGACGACCAGACGGATCTTCTGCTTCGCCTTCGCTACGACATGGACGCCAAGCGCTTTGGCGTATCCGAGGATTATACGCTGGCCGAGGACGTGGGGCTTTCCCTGATCGCGCACGTCAAGGAGCAAAACCTTAGGGGAACCAACTTTTTGATGAACGCCGAGCGCGTCTACGCCTATCCGGGCTACGCCTCGCACATTCTCGGGCAGACCGGCCCGATCTACTCCGAGGAGTGGGAATACTACAACGAGCAGGGATACCTGATGAACGCCACGGTGGGCAAATCGGGGTGCGAATACGCCTTTGAGAGCTATCTCCGCGGCATCGACGGCAAGCTTCGCATTCAGCTGGATGCGGCGGGCAACGTCCTGCGTACCGAGGTCTTGCAGGAGCCCGTTCCGGGGAATGACGTCTACCTCACCATCGACATCGACCTGCAGATCGCGGCGGAGGACGGCCTTCGCGAGAACGTGCAATTCGTCACCGACCGCTCGGCGGGCTACGCCATTTACGGAGCGGGGTGCGATGCGGGCGCGGCCGTGGCGATGGATCCCGAGACCTTTGAGGTCCTGGCGATCGCGTCCTATCCCACCTACGATCTGAACACCTACAATCTCTTTTACAACGAGCTTGCGGCAGATCCTGCCCAGCCTCTGATCAACCGCGCGATCAACGGCGCGTATGCTCCCGGCTCCACCATCAAGCCGGGCGTCACCGTGGCGGGAATGCTTGCGGGGGAGATCTCAAGGGAAAGCGAGCTCTATTGCGGCGGCGTTTACACGCGCTATTCGGGCTATCAGCCGAAATGCTCTACCTACGGAAGCTCGCACCGCGGCTACATCACGGCAAAGACGGCCATTGCGGTCTCCTGCAACTGCTTCTTCTACGAGCTTGGCTACCGCATGGGTATTGACACGATGAATCAGTATCTCACATCGCTCGGCTTTGGCGAGAGCACGGGGCTGGAGATCGGCGGAACGGAGGGGATCTTAGCGGGTCCGCTTTACCGCCAGGAGAGCAACGGCGAGGAGTGGCAGCCGGGCAACACGCTGCAGGCGGCCATCGGGCAGTCGGATCACATGGCGTCTCCCATGCAATTGGCTTGCTATTTGTCCACGCTTTCCAACGGGGGCACGCGATATGCGGCGCACCTTTTGCACAGCGTTTACGCACCGGGAAGCGGCGAGCCCGTTTTTCGGTATGAGCAGAGCGAGGAGACGGTGCTTTCCGAGCTTCCGCTGACGGATGAGATACTGGCAACGGTCTTTTCGGGAATGCGGGAGATGGTGACGAGCCATGCGACGGCGAACCGAAATTTGTCCACGCTTCCCGTAGCCGTAGGCGGAAAGACGGGAACGGCGCAGACGTCGGAGGCGTGCGAGAACGCGTTGTTCGTGTGTGCCGCGCCCTTTGACGCCCCCGAGATCGTGGTTTCGGTGGTATTGGAGCAGGGATATTCGGGAGAATATGCATCGCTCACCGCGGCGAGAATTTTGGAGAAGTATTACGGAGTAGAGAAGTGAGAGCATTCGCCTGCGGCGAGTGATATGCGCTGCGCGCGTGATATGCACTTCGTGCGTGATATGCGCTGCGCGCGTGATATGTCCTTCGGACGTGATATGCGCTGCGCGCGTTTTGCTCCCCCGCCACCGTTCGCAAACACCCCGTAGGGCGAGGCTTCGAAGAAGTCCATGAGCGATCGGGGCACAAACCAAAGTCTGTATTGCAGTACGGGTGAGCGAAAACTCCCCTCCACCGCACAAAACAAGGAAGCGCTATGTTCGCCCTTCCTTCCGAGGGTAGCAATCCCTTTTGTTTGGGGAGTTTTGGGGGAGCTCGAGGGGACTTTTTCAAAAGTCCCCTCGAACAACCGCGCCCCCGCAAAAAAATGAAGCAACAGTTACAACTCACAAAAAGGAGGAGACGCGTTGAAGGATCTTCTTACCCCTACTTATATGTTTTCTTCTTACCGCGAGGTCACGCCCGATTTTCTGCGGGAGCACGGTATTCGAGGGCTTCTTCTGGACATCGACAACACCCTCGCCCCTTACGAGCAGGAGGACCCCGACGAGAGCATTCTCTCCTGGGTCAAGGGAATGCAGGCGGCAGGCGTTGCGATCGCCCTCGTCTCCAACAATCACCCCCCGCGCGTGGAGCGCTTTAACCGCCCCCTCGGTCTTCTCGCTTACGCCGACAGCGGAAAGCCCTTCAAGCGCACCCTCCTTCGCGCCATGCGCGAGCTGGATCGGGAGCCCTCGGAATGCGCCATGATGGGCGACCAGCTCCTGACCGATTCCTATGCGGGGCGGCACATCGGCCTGCCCTCCATCATCGTTCCCCCCATCAAGGATAAAACGAACGCCTTTTTCCGCTTCAAGCGTCTCTTGGAGCGCCCCTACATTCGCCGCTACGCCAAGGCGCACGGCTACGCAGACTGGATGTCCTTCTGGCACGTCCGCGACCCGAAATAAACCGAGAAAGGAGCATTCCGCTTACGCGGAAGACGCATACGATGAGCAATCCCCTCTTTGGCCCCGGCGGCAACGGCGAAGCTTTTTACGCCGCAGGCAACAAAAGCACACTCCAGGCCCCCGGTTGGCTGGAAAAATACGGCCTTGACGCCTACGAATACGAGGCCGGCAACGGCATCTCGGCAGGCGAGGCCACTCTGCGCGCCATCGGCGAGAAGGCGCGGGAGCATCACATTCGCATGTCCTTGCACACGCCCTACTTCATCTCGCTCTCGGGCGTCGAGGAGGAAAAGCGCCTGAGAAGCCTGGACTATATCGGCAAATCGATCTGGGCGGCCTCGCTCCTCGGGGCAGATTCCATCGTCATTCACAGCGGCAGCGCCGCAAAGATCTCGCGCGAGGAGGCCATGGCCCTCTCCAAGGATACGCTTTCGCGCGTGGCCGACGCCTTTGGCGACGCCGGTATCCGTCTTGGCATTGAGACGATGGGCAAGATCAACCAGCTGGGGACGCTCGACGAGGTCATCGAGCAATGCCGCGTCTCTCCCGTCTTTGCGCCCGTGGTGGATTTCGGTCATCTCAACGCGCGCGAGCTTGGCGGCGCGTTCCTTGACGTGGACGATTACCGCCGCGTCTTCCAGACGATCGGCGAGCAGCTCGGCGACGCCTACGCCCGCGATCTGCACTGCCATTTTTCCAAGATCGAATACACCAAGGCAGGCGAGAAAAAGCACCTGACCTTTGCCGACGATGTTTTTGGTCCCTCCTTCGATCCCCTTGCCGAGGCCATCGTGCGCGAGGGTGTTTCGCCGCGCATCATCTGCGAGTCGGCCGGAACGCAGGCCGAGGACGCGCTTGCCATGAAGCAGATGTGGCTGCGCGCCAAGGAGAGCCTCTCCTGATCGGCTAACCATTTACCCATTTTACCCGAAAGGACGTCTCATGCAAACCCTGAAGGAAAGATATCTGCGCGCAAAGCGCGCCCTGTTTGATAAGGTCTACGCCTTCCTCAACGAGCGGCAGAGGGAGGCCGTTTACACCGTGGATCACCCCCTGCTCGTGCTTGCGGGCGCGGGAAGCGGAAAGACCACCGTGCTCGTTCGCCGCACCGCCTTTATCATTCGCTACGGCAACGCCTACCTCAGCGATCGCGTGCCCGTGGGCCTTACCGAGGAGGCGCTCCTCGCGCTGGAGGCGGCCGAAGGGCTGCCTGCCGAGGAGATCGAGCAGCTTTGGCTCCCCTCCTTTGCCGAAGGGGCGTGCGAGCCCTACCGCGTGCTTGCCATCACCTTTACCAACAAGGCGGCGGGCGAGATCCGCGAGAGATTGGAGCAGATGTTCCCCGACCGTCCCGAGGCGGCCGCCGACATCGTCACGGGCACCTTCCACTCGCTCTGCGTACGCATTCTGCGCCGTCACGGCGAGCGGATGGGCTACCGCCAAGGCTTTACCATCTACGATGCCGACGACACCAAAAAGGCAATCCTTGCCGCCATGGAGCGCTGTGACATCGACGAAAAGCTGCTCCCCGTCAAGAGCGTGATCAACGCCATCGGCCGCGCCAAGGACAAGCTCCTCTCGCCCGACGCTTTCGCCATGGAGGCAGGCGGCGATTTTCGGGCCAAGCAGGTCGCGCGCGTCTATGAGGCCTACCAGCAGCTCCTGCGCGAGTCCAACGCCATGGATTTTGACGATCTGATCATGCAGACCGTGCTTTTGCTTCGGGGGCACCCCGAGATCTGCGAGAACTATCAGCGCCGCTTCCGCTACGTCTGCGTGGACGAGTTCCAGGACACCAACGTGGCCCAGCTTCAGCTCACCGTTCTGCTTTCGGGCGGCTACAAGAATTTGATGGTGGTGGGCGACGACGACCAGAGCATTTACAAATTCCGCGGCGCGACCATCGAGAACATTCTCACCTTCGACCGCCTCTTTCCCGAGGCCAAGGTGATCAAGCTGGAGCAGAACTACCGCTCCACCCAGCGCATTCTGGACGCGGCCAACGCCGTGATCGCCAACAATGCGGGAAGAAAGGGGAAGACGCTCTGGACGGCGTCGGGCGAGGGGGCAAAGCTGCAGCTTTTGCTCTGCGACGATCAGAACGCCGAGGCGCGCGAGGTGGTGGACACGGTCAGCCGTCTCGTTGCGCAAAAGAAAGCGACGTACCGCGATTTTGCCGTCCTTTACCGCACGAACGCGCAGTCCAACAGCCTGGAAAAGGCCTTTGCCCGTTCGGCCGTGCCCTATCGCGTGCTGGGCGGCACGCGCTTTAGCGACCGCAAGGAGATCCGCGACGCGGTGGCCTATCTGCAGGTCATCAGCAACCGCGACGACAATCTGCGCCTCTGGCGCATCATCAACGAGCCCCGACGCAAGCTGGGCGCAAAAACGCTGGACGCCATCGCCGCGATCGCCGAGGAGCAGGGCTGCAGCCGCTTTTCGGTCATCGAGAACGCCTCGCGCTACACCGCGCTCGACCGCAGCCGCGCAACGCTGGAAAGCTTTGCCGATCTGATCAACGGCCTTGCCAAGGATGCCGAGACCATGCGCCTGGACGTCCTCTTTGACCGTATGCTCGACCTTTCGGGCTATCGGCAGATGTGGGTGGACGCAGGGCCCGAGGAGGCCGAGCGTCTGGAGAACCTGGAGGAGTTCAAGTCGGGCATTCTTGAATATATGGAAGAAAACGAAAACCCCACCCTCACGGGCTTCCTTGAGGAAACGGCACTCGTGGCCGACGTGGACCGCTACGACGAGACGGCAGACGCCGTTGTTCTGATGACGGTGCACAGCGCAAAGGGGCTGGAGTTTCCCATCGTGCTTCTCCCCGGCATGGAGGAGGGGCTTTTCCCCAGCATGCAGACCGTCACGGGGGGCACCGCCGAGATCGAGGAGGAGCGGAGACTTGCCTACGTAGCCATCACGCGCGCCAAGCGCGAGCTTTACATTTTGCACACGCGCTCCCGTCTTCTGTACGGACAAACCATGTATAATCCTCTCTCCCGCTTTATCGCGGAGATTCCCGAGACGCTCCTGGAGCAGGTCTCGCGCACGAGCGAGGCGCGCTACGGGGCCTACGGCGCACGGGGAGCGGAAGCCGCACCCGGGCAGCGGCGCACCTACTATTCCGACCGCGAGGAGGGAAGTGCCTATTCCTCCTACGGAAGCGGCGGAGGACGCAGTGCGTATTCCCAAAACGGAACCTACGGCAACCGCGGCGGACAAGGCTCGTATTCCCAAAGCGGAACCTACGGAAGCAGCGGCGGACGCAGTGCGTATTCCCAAAACGGCGGAAAAAGCAGCTTTGGCGGCGGCGTCACGGTTGGAAAGCCTTTACAAAAGGTGGCAAAAGCGGGTGTGCGGGAAGAACTTTCGGCGGGAGACCGCGTTCTGCATCCCACCTTTGGTGAGGGCGACATTCTTTCGGCCAAGCCCATGGGGGCGGACGTTCTTTACGAGGTCGCCTTTGACCGCGTGGGCACGAAAAAGCTGATGGGCACCTACGCCAAGCTCAAAAAGATCTGACCCGTCAGCGCTGATCCATTGTAAAAAAACGGAAGGAGGAGCAGATATGGCAAGCAAACGGAAGCCAAGGCCTGCGCCTCCTTCCTTTTCGGTTTCGGGCGAGGACGCCGACCGCTTTTCCTCACTTTGCGCCGAAGCGCTTCTTCTTCCGCGCAGCGAAGGGGAGGACGGCATCGGCACGCTTGGCGAAAAGCGGCTTCACGCCGTGATCAAGCGCTATCTTTCGGCGGACACCTCCTGCCACGAGGTCAAGCTTTCGGGCACGCGTTACGTCTCCGACGTACGCTGCGGCGAGCAGATCTTCGAGGTGCAAACGGGCTCCTTTTACCCCCTTCGCCAAAAGATCGCCTACTATCTGGAGCACACGGACTGCACAGTCACGCTGGTGCATCCGATCTGCGTGGACAAATGGGTCCTGCGCTTCGATCCCGAAACGGGGGAGGCCACCGAGCGCCGCCGCTCGTCAAAGCAGGGCGGGGCGATCGACCTTTTGGCCAAGCTTTCCTGTCTTGCGGAGCATTTTTCGCATCCGCGTCTTGAAGTGCGTCTGCTTCTGCTCGAAACGCTTGACGTGCGCATTCCCGCAGGACGGGGTGCCTCGCGCTGGCGCAGGACGCGGCTTTACGAGCGTCTGCCGCTTTCCCTTCGGGGGGATCTTTCCCTGCGCACGCCCGCGGATCTTCGCGCGCTCTTGCCCGACGGTCTCCCGTCTCGCTTCACGGTCAAGACCTTCTCGGCCCTCACGCGCCTTCGCGGACGGGACGCCTACTCCGCCGTGCAAACCCTCCTCTCCCTCGGTCTCCTTCTTCGCACCGACGAGCAAGAAGGCCGCGCCCGTGTCTTTGCCTTGACCGACGGATAAAGACGGATACGGACGGATAAGGACGCGGGGTTTTTGTGGGGGACTTTTTGAAAAAAGTCCCCCACACCCCCAAAAACTCCCCAAAAAAGGATATATGTACCCATGGAAGGAAGTGCAAACATAGCGCTTCCTTTTTTTATGTGGCAAAAGGGTGTTGCCTCGCGCGTGAGCGCGTTTGCAGCCCCAACGCCAGTGGGCGCAGGTGGAGGGCGCGGAGCCCTCCTCGCGCGTCGCAACGCGCGAAAAAACCTCGGCGTTTCTCTTTTGGTAACTTTTCTCTTTGCGCCCGCGGTGTCAAAGAGAAAAGTGGCTAAGAGCGTTGAAATGCGAAAGGATAGCGCACAAACCATGTAGGGACCGTCGAGACCGCCGCTCTCTGCGGATTTTCGTGCTATCCTCTTCGCTCCTTTTCCCAAAATCGCTCGGCGGCCACGCGGCGCCCTTTTCCTTGCCAAAACAAGCCGACGTGGTAAAAATTGCCCTTTTCCGCCGTAAAAAAAGCATCAACGGGGTGCAAATCCCACCTTTTCTCCCGAAAAAACGCTCACGGGGTGCAAATTTGCTTCTTTCCACCCCCAAAAACGCATCAACGGGGGCCATTTGATGCCCCGACCTTTTCCTTTTTTTGCCAAAATCGGACGGGCTCTCCCCAAAAAACGGCTCGATTTTGGGCAAAACAAGGGGATTTTTTTACAAATAAGGAAGGGAAAAAGCGAATTATCTATTGACATTACCGATCGGGTGTGCTATAATAGAGGCGGTTGCAAACCAAAGCAACGCGTTTTTGCGTTGCCGAACTGCGAAAATTCAGACGGAAGGGTTGATAAGCTTATGAAAAATCAACGCATGCAAGCAAACCAAAGCGTCCGCTTCTCCGTGTTGGCCGTTCTTCTGATGGCCGTCCTGCTGATCGGTTGCTTTGCCGTTACGACGTTCGCCGCAAACGGAAACGAGACCGTCGATATCGAGGCTGACCTCGTTATTGACCTGGAAAAGGGCAACGACGGACTTTACACCAAGGAATACGACGGCAAGACGGACGTTACCGTTACCGGCGCAAATGCCGACGTTACCGTTCAGAGTGCCGTGCTCGGCAGTGCCGATGCGGGTCTGCAGACCCTCACGGTCAGCCTGACCAAGAACGGCGTGCCCACCACGGTCAACGTTGCCGTTCGCATCACCCCCAAGAAGCTCTCCTGGGAAGCCGGCAAGACGGCCTCTGCCTCTGCCGTTTACCGTGCAGACGCATCTCTCTACGAGAACCTCACCGTTACCGACCTGCCCAAGCTTATGGACGGTAACACCGCCGTGAACCTGACGGTCGGCGAGCTCAAGGCCTCGGTCAACGCAGGCGCTCCCGGCACCTACGAGACCTTCGTGAACGTGGATCTCGGCAAGAACTACACGGCAGATCCCCTTCCCGTAACCGTAACCGTTTCCAAGGTGCAGATCGTTTCGGTCGAGTGGATCGAGGCCGCGAGCGGAGTCTTCACCTTTGCATACGGTGATCCCGCCGCAAACAACCTCGCCGCCATCGGTAAGGATGCCGAAGGCAACGAGTATCCCCTCGTTGTGGTTTACCCCGAGGGCTACGGCAACGTCGTTGAGGGCGGTCACACCGTAACGGCCGTTTCTCCCGATGCGGCAACCGTGGATCTGGGCACGCTTGCCCCCTCCGCACTCGTTACCATTAACAAGGTCGTCTACTTCGTCTCCATGAAGGACCTTTCCGTGATCGGCAACAAGGACCAGTCCGAGCAGGGCGAGCTCTTCAACCTCACCGTTGAGGGCGAGATCCCCGCAGATATCCTTTCCCAGATCACCTACACCGTTGGCGGCAACGCCTTTGCCGGAACGGCAGACTACGGTGTTTACGAGATCGTAGCAACGCTTCCCACCAGCGAAAACTACATTTTTATGGATGCCGAGGGCAAGGCAGTGACCACCCTCACGGCAAAGCTCACCGTCAACCGTGAGTACGTCTCCGCACTCACCGAGGACGAAAAGTTCCAGATTCTTCTCTCCGCCAAGGACGGCCTGCCCGCTTCCATGCAGGCAACCGTAAAGCTCCCCGCCATCAGCGAGGACGTTCTGCGCGGCTTCAAGGTCTACAAGGCCTACACGGTTGAGATCACCGGCGGAACCGACGGTACCTACACCGTGATCGTCCCGATCGTTGACGAGCTTTACAGCGACAAGTGCAACGAGCTGACGGCAAATGACATTTACTTCTACGTTGCAGACGCAGGCAAGCTGGTCAAGGCTGCCGAGGCATCCGGCTGCACCGTTACCCTTAAGGACGGCTACTACCAGATCGACGGCGTTACCGCTTCCTCCGCCATCACCCTCGTGATCGCGCCCGAGTACGATACGCCCTTCTGGCTCACCGCTCCCGGCATTGCCCTTCTGATCGTTCTGATCGTTCTTCTCCTGATCGCACTCTTCCTGGTTGGCCTCTACCTGCGCCGCATCCGCGACCGCAAGAACAACGCCATGACCCTGGATACCGAGGGCGACGCTCCCGCCGTTGAGGCCGTGGAGATCGAGGATAAGGTTGACGTTAAGGAGGAGCTTGACAAGACTCTGGATGAGGTTGCCGAGAACCTTGACGCCGAGATTCCTGCCGAGGAGGAGGCTCTTGAAGAGGCTCCCGAGGAGACCGCCGAGGCGGTTATCGAGTCGCTCGACGAGCTCAAGGCAGAGGCTGCAGAGTGCGAGGAGGACAACACCGTTGCCGAGGATCTCGCCGATGCAATTGCCGAGGAGGTTGCCGACGCAGAGATTCCTGCCGAGGAGGCCGAGGCCGATGCCGACGCTCTCGCCATCGCCGTTGCTGCCGCTATGGCCGACGCCGTTGAGACCGAGGACGATAACGATAATGACAACGATAACGATGATGACGACGACGGCTTCGCCTTTGGCGGATTTGCCGGACTCAATCTGAAGTACATCGACGTTAAGGCTCAGCCCGACGAGTACGCCGCACTGCTTGAGCAGGAGCGCAACGGAGAGATCCGCATCGTTACCCGTTACCGCAAGGGCTTTGCCTCCAGGCTGGTTCAGTCTCAGGGCAACGCTCAGGAGTACTACAGCCTGATCAAGAACGCACTGCTCGCACACAAGGGCGTCAAGAACCGCGTAAGCTGGAACTACGAGGCCTTCAACCGCGGCAGAGCACACGTGGCAAAGATCAACGTCAAGACCAAGACGCTTTACCTCTACCTGGCACTCGATCCCGCCGAGCTGGCCGACACCAAGTACGGCATCATCGACGTATCCTCCAAGAAGAAGTATGCAAGCGTTCCCGTTCTGATGAAGATCAAGGGCGAGCGCAAGTTCAAGTATGCGCTTGAGCTGGTCGACAAGCTTTGCGGTGAGACCATGGGTCTGACCAAGCTGGAGCTTGACGAGGTCGATTACAAGCTGCCTTACCAGACGCTGGACGAGATGGTCGAGAGCGGACTGGTCAAGATGCTGGCCGCAGGCGTACCTGCCTCCTACTTTGAGGAAGCACCTGCCGCCGAGGAGACGGTCGAGGAGGCTCCCGCAAGCGAGAGCGGAGACGTTACCTTCGTCGCACCCAGCGATGATCCTGCCGTTGCCGCCGCTGCCGAGCAGAACGACACCGCCGAGGTCTAAGCCTAAGGCAAACCAAACCCAATAAACAACACCCCCTGCATCGCCTCGCGGCGCTGCAGGGGGATTTTTTTATTGGTTGTAGGACGCGCTTTTTGTGGGGGCGCGGGTTATTCGAGGGGTCTTTTGAAAAAGACCCCTCGAGCTCCCCCAAAACTCCCCAAAAATGGGATTGCTACCCTCGGAAGGAAGAGCGAACAACGTGCTTCCTCTTTTCGTGCGGAGAAGGGGAGTTTTCGCTCGCCGTTCGTGCGGTGCAGATTTTAGTTTGTGCCCCGCTCGCTTATAGACTTCTTCGAAGCCTCGCCCTACGGGGTGTTGGCGAACGGTGGCGAGGGAGTAAAAGCGCACAGCACGCGGCTGCTATGCGACGTGCGAGAGCGCGCTCGCCGCACAAAACGGCTGCGTACTGCACCTCGCTTGGGGAAAGCCCCACCGCCAGGTGGCGCAGGTGGAGGGCGCGTAGCCCTCCTCGCCGTCCGCAGACGGCGAAACAGCCTCGGCGTTTCTCTTTTGCTAACTTTTCTCTTTGCGCCTGCGGTGTCAAAGAGAAAAGTGGCTATGGGGGCTGAAAGGCGAAGGGGCTATTGACTTATCCGCCGCATCACTTGTAGCCTGTCATCCTGAGCGAAGTCGAAGTTTTGGAGAGGGAGTGAGCCGCCACGCGGCGACGATCCGATCCAAAACCGAGGAGCGCAAGCGACGAAGGGATCTCGTTTGGAGTTTTGCTATCCGTCCACATGATGTAACTTTCCTTACAGGAAGATACGAAGCGCTCAAACGAGATCCCGCGCGTCCTACGGACGCACGCTTTTGCTTGCTCGTTTCACTCGACCCGCAAAAGTTCGACTACGGCTTCGCCTCCGCTCAGGATGACAGGCTACAAGTGATGCGGCGGTCACCGTTAGTCCGCTCGGACGGGCGATCAATGATCGCCCCTACACGGGTTAGTTTTGTTTTGGGACACCTCATCCGTCACCCTGCGGGTGCCACCTTCTCCCACTGGAGAAGGCTACCAAACTCCATGCTTACGGCAATCAATTTCTAAAGCGTGCCACCCATTTATGCGGATACACACAAAGTTAAAACGGAGCGCAAACCAAAGCCTTCTCCTGTGGGAGAAGGGGGACCGCGGCAGCGGTGGATGAGGAGTTGCCACCGTCCGCAAACACTCCGTAGGGCGAGGCTTCGAAGAAGTCCATGAGCGGGAGAGGCAGAGACCCGAGTCTGTATTGCACAAACGGCGAACGAAAACTCCCCTTGAAGGCATAGAAAAAGGAAGCACGATGTTCGCACTTCCTTCCATGGGTAGCTATTCTTTTTGTTGGGGAGTTTTTGGGGGGCGTGGGGGACTTTTTTCAAAAAGTCCCCCACAAAAACCCCGCGTCTCTTAAAACCGCGTCCCCTCGAACAATCCCGCGTCCTAAACCGCGGCCCTGTCAGAGGCCGAGGAGGGGGGAGACGAGGGAGAGGATCTCGGAGTGGACTTTTTCGGGAGTGGAGGCGGCGTTGACGATGGCGATGGCGTCGCTTTCCCGAAGGGCTTCAAAGGCGGTCATAAACTGACGGCGCACGCGCTCCAGGCGTTCCTCGGTTTCGTAGATCTCATGCGTCACGCGGTTGCGGTTGATGCGCTCCATGCTCTGCTCGGGCGTGAGGTCCAGAAAGATGCAGATGTCGGGACGGCGGATCTCGGGGCAGTTGACGTTCATCGCGCGCACCCATTCGGCGTCGGTCTCGCTCCCTTGGTAGGCCAGGGAGGAATAATAATAGCGGTCGCAGATGACGTCCACGCCGTCCGCGAGCATTTTTTCGATTCCGTTTACGGGGTTGACGTTATGGAAGATGCGGTCGAGCGTAAAGAGCGCGGCCATTTCGGCGGCGGTGCGGCGGCTCACCCCCGAAAGCGCGTCGCGCAAAAGGCCTCCCGTTACCGATTCGGTGGGCTCGGCCGTGCGGTAGACGCGGCGTCCTGCCGCTTGCAGGTGCTTTGCCAAAAGCTCGATCTGCGTGGTCTTTCCTGCGCCGTCAATGCCTTCAAAAACGATAAAGCGGCCGCGGCGGGTTGCTTGTTCCATAGTCAGTTTCCTCTTTCTTTTCGTTCGGTCTGCGAGAGGGGCTCCAGCTGCTTCTCCAAACGGCGCAGGTCGGCCGCCAGCTTTTGCAGCTCTTGGGATACGGGGTCGGGAATGTGGATCTGGTCGAGGTCGTTGCGAATGCGCTGTCCGTCGCGGCGGACCACCTTGGCGGGAATGCCAACGGCGGTGCTGTTTTCCGACACGGGATGCAGGACCACGGCGTTGGCCGCGATCTTGCTGTTGTCACCGATGGTCACGGGGCCAAGCACCTTTGCGCCCGCGCCCACCATCACGTTGTTGCCGAGCGTCGGATGGCGCTTGCCAACGTCCTTGCCCGTTCCTCCCAGGGTCACGCCCTGGTAGACGGTGCAGTTGTCGCCGATCTCGGCGGTCTCGCCGATCACCACGCCCATGCCGTGGTCGATAAAGAAGCCCTTGCCGATGGTGGCGGCAGGATGGATCTCAATACCCGTCAGGTGGCGTGCCGTCTGGCTGACGGCGCGGGCGGCGAAGTAGTGCTTCTCCTGATAAAGCTTGTGTGCGAGGCGATGCGCCATCACGGCGTGAACGCCCGAATAGAGCAGAAGGATCTCTGCGGTGCTTCGTGCGGCAGGGTCGCGCTCCTTCACGGCGTCCACCGTGTCGCGGATCTCCTCCTTCGCGGCGAGGATCGCGCGTACTGCGCGCTTTTGTGCCTTGCGTACCGTTTTGTGCATCTGCTTCCATGCCGATCTGAACTGTTCCATGCTATACCTCCGGCCATGTGCTTTGCGTGCTTATTCTATTATACACGCTTTTCCGTCATTTGTAAATAGTGTAAATAGATTTTTTATTTGTTGACATTTGGTTCATATTTTTGTTGTATCATGGAAGGGAAAAGAAAGGAAGTGACCGTATGTTTCAAATTCTGGTTGTCGAGGACGACAAGAACGCGCGCCGCCTGATGGAGGCGATCCTTACGCGCTACGGCTACGAGCCCATTACGGCCTGCGACGGCGTGGAAGCGCTGGAGATCATGGACCGCAAGCACGTGGATCTGATCATTCTGGACGTGATGATGCCCCGTATGGACGGCTACGAATTTACCAACACCCTGCGCACAGCAGGCTGCAACATTCCGATCCTGATGGTTACGGCACGCGAAACGCAAAACGACAAAAAGCGCGGCTTTATCATCGGCGCGGACGATTACATGGTCAAGCCCGTGGACGAGGAGGAGATGATCCTGCGCATTGCCGCCCTGCTTCGCCGCTCGCAGATCGCGGGGGAGCGCAAGCTGACGGTTGGGCAGACCACGCTCTTTTACGATTCGCTGTCGGCCAAAACGCCCAAGGGCATGATGGAGCTGCCGCAAAAGGAGTTTTTGCTGCTCTTTAAGCTGCTCTCCTACCCCAACAAGATCTACACGCGCCGTCAGCTGATGGACGAGATCTGGGATATGGACAGCGAAAGCGACGAGCGAACGGTGGACGTGCACGTCAGCCGCGTGCGCGAGCGCTTCCGCGACAACGGCGATTTTCAGATCATCACGGTGCGCGGCCTGGGCTATAAGGCGGTCATTCTGTGATGAAGGAAGGTAAACCGAAGGAGAAAAAGCTCCGCAAAAAGCAGAAGGAAATGGCGGCTCGCCTTGGCGAGCGATGGGGCAAGATCCGCTACCATCACACCCTGCGCTGGCACCTGACGCTCTTCGTCTTTTTCACGGTGATGCTGGCGGGCGTGCTGACCTCTTTGTTCACGGTGCTGATGTTTTTGCTCTTTGGGGCAACGCCCATCGTGCTTCGTCTCGTGCTCAACCCGATCTATTTGTGCGTGGTCCTGCTCTTGATCTGTGCGGGTGTGGCCACGGCGCTGACGGGCTTTCTCGGCCGCTACTATCTGCGCCCGATCAACCGCGTGATCGACGCGATCCGCGAGGTGCGCCACGGCAACTACAAGGTCAAGGTCAAGCCCTCGGCAAACCACGAGACCGAGGTGGGCGAGCTGATCGACAATTTTAACGACATGGTGCGCGAGCTGGACGGCATCGAGCTGTTCCGCAGCGACTTCATCAACAATTTCTCGCACGAATTCAAGACCCCCATCGTCTCCATTCGCGGCTTTGCCAATGAGCTTCAGCAGGGGGATCTTAGCGAGGAGGAGCGGCAGGAATACGCGCGCATCATCGCCGAGGAGGCGGGACGCCTGGCCAAGCTTTCCACCGACGTTCTGGAGCTTTCCAAGCTGGAGAACCAGCAGATCGTGGGGAACAAGACCGCGTTTTATCTGGACGAGCAGCTGCGGCAGTGCATTCTGCGGCAGGAGCCGCTCTGGACGGCCAAGCAGCTGGAGATCCTGCCCGAGCTTGACGCCGTTCGGTTTTGCTTCAACGAGGAAATGCTGGCGCACGTCTGGACGAATTTGCTCAGCAACGCCATCAAATTCACGCCCGAAGGGGGCACGGTCCGCGTGGTTCTTCTTGACGAAGGCGAATCGGTCCTGGTCCGCGTGGAGGACACGGGCATCGGCATGACGCCCGACGTGCAAGCGCACATCTTTGAAAAATTCTACCAAGGCGACCCCTCGCATCACCAAAAAGGATACGGCATCGGCCTCTCCCTCGTGGATCGCATCGTCCGCCTCGGCGGCGGGACGGTCACGGTCGAGAGCGAGCTCGGGAAAGGCACCGCCTTCTCCGTCCGCCTGCCCAAATCCTAACGGGGACGCGGCTTAGGGGGCGCGATTTATTCGAGGGGACTTTTGGAAAAGTCCCCTCGAGCTCCCCCAAAACTCCCCAAAAAAGGATATATGTACCCATGGAAGGAAGTGCGAACAACGTGCTTCCTTTTTTTGTGTAGCAAAGGGGAGTTTTCGTGCACCCGTACTGCAATACAGACTTTGGTTTGTGCCTCCCCCGCTCATGGACTTCTTCGAAGCCTCGCCCTACGGGGTGTGAGCGGATAGTGGCAACTCCTCA
>JAFWAA010000054.1 GCA_017507905.1 Clostridia bacterium
ACGGGAGTATCACCGATGTTTTTTGAAAATTCCGCCATGGCGGCAGAGATATAGCACGCGCGTGGAACGGAGATGGAAAACTTACGCTTTTTATGCGAGCCGTCACGGTAGGACTGCTCGATCTTATCGATACGGTGAAGAATATCCCGTGCATAATCCATAAACTCCTCGCCGTCGGGAGTCAGAACCATTCCCTTTGCGCTTCGTTGGAATATGGTAATTCCAAGATCGGCTTCGAGCTCTTTGATCGATCGGCTGATATTCGGTTGTGCGATCATCAGCGTTTCCGCCGCTTTATTCAGCGATCCAAGTCTTGCAACCTCAACTGCGTATTTCATATGTAGAATATTCATATACAGGCCCTCCTCTCATTGCACTGCTTACCGATTTACTCTATTATATCACAAAACGGTGAATAATTCAAGGCGTTTTTTTCTTTTCCCTTGATCTGCGCCAAACAAGATGGCATCGGATGAAAATCCCTTAACCGTCGCCTCCGCCGCACTCCGCTTCGGTCCTCCCGATCCGTTAGGACTATACACGCAAAAGAGGTCCGTCCCACCTTGGGACGGACCTCTGTCGATCCTTTCTTTCCCGTCGGGCGCACGCGCCCTTTGCAATGCGGTATTGCTTTTTTGCCGTCAGACCTTCTTCCAGGTCTTCGGGCTGAACAGAATGAACACGGGCAGGATCTCAAGTCGGCCGAGCATCATCGTCATGGCCAGAACGATCTTGGAGAATGCGCTGTAGTCTGCGTAGTTTGCATACGGACCGACCGCCTCAAACGCAGGGCCGACGTTGGAGATGCAAGCAAGTGCCGCCGAGAAGTTGCTGAAAAATCCGTGCTGCATCTCATAGCTTCCCGAATCGGACGTGATCTGCACCACCGCGCCGTTTGAGGGATCAAAGGACAGGAGGAAGATCGCGGCAACGAGAATGAAGAAATACAGCGTAATAAAGGCAAACACGTCGCTGATCGTCTTTTCCTCCAGCGGCTTCCCTTCCATCTTGACCTTGGGCACGTATCTTGGATTGATCAGCTTTCGGACGTTGATGTATGCGCCCTTCATCGCGATCACAATGCGGGAGATCTTGATGCCGCCTGCGGTCGAGCCTGCCATTCCGCCGATGAACATGGCCACGATGAGCGTGGTCTTGGCGAGCATGGGCCAGGTGCCGTAATCCGAGGTGGTAAAGCCCGCCGTGGTCATCAGCGAGGCAACCTGGAACAACGAATGCCGAAACGCCTCCTCGGTCGTATAGATCTGCGGAAAGGCCTCAAGCCTTCCCACAAGGCTGAGGAAAACGAAGGCAACCGCGGCACTAAGGATCAGAAAATAGGCCTTGACCTCCTCGCTCTTGAAGATCTGCTTCACCTTGCCGATGAGCAACAGATAGTAAAGGCTGAAATTGCAGCCGTACAGAATGAGGAAGATCGCCATGACGTACTGCGAAAAGGGATGGAACAGCTCCATGCTTCCCGGAATAAAGCCAAAGCCGCCCGTTCCCGCACAGCCAAACGTGGCAAGCAGGCTGAAGAACAGCTGCTCGCTCTCGTAGCCGGGGATCGGCTTATCGAGCATCAGAATGATCACCTCAAGCACGCTCATTCCGAGGTAGATGAGGTAGAGGATCCTCGTGGTGACCTTCATCTTGGAAACGATCTTGCCCACCTGCGGTCCGGGGCTCTCCGCGCGGAGCAGGTGCATGGAGGAGCCGTCGTCGCTTTCGGGAATAAAGATCAGCACGAATACGAGGATACCCATGCCGCCGATCCAGTGCGAGAAGCTTCTCCAGAAAAGGGTGGAGTGCGACATGGCCGTAATGTCGGTGACCACGCTAGCTCCCGTGGTGGTAAATCCCGACATGATCTCAAACCAAGCGTCCACGTAGTTGGGAATATCCCCGTTGATCACCGGCGGAATCGCGCCTGCAAGCGTCATCACGACCCAAACGAGAGCCGTCAGCGCAAAGCCCTCCTTCTGGTAGAGGGTGTTTCTATCCGGCTTTGGGATCTGCAGAAGCACTCCCACCACCGTAAGCACAACGATGGGAATGACGAAAGCCAGGACGTTTCTTATCCCTTCCTCGTAAAGGAAGGCCACGGCAAGGGGTGCGAGCATCAATATGGCTTCCATCACCATGATCTTGCCGAGGATTTTTCCGAGTTTCTTATAGTTCATTTTCCGTCGCCGCCTTATTCGAGAATGTCGGTCAGATCGTCAAAGTTTTTGTGCGTCGTAACGACGATGACGTTATCGCCAAGCTGGATGCAATCGTTACCGTTCGGGATAATGACCTCATTCTCGCGAATGATGCAAGCAATCAGACAGTTTTCCTTGAGCCTGAGCTCCTTCAGGGGCTTGTTGTAGATGCGCTCGGGCTTCTTTGCGTAAAACTCCAGGGCCTCGACCTGATCGTTGACCAGACGGTAGAGCGTAAGCACGTTACTGCCCCTCGTATTCGCAAGAGCGCGTATATAGCTGATGATGCGGTTGGCCACGATGCTCTGCGGAGAGACGGTGTTTTCATTGCCAAGCTCGTCCAGCATTCCCACAAGGTCGTCGCTCTTGATCTGCGTGATGGTCTTTTTGACCTTCATTTTGTTGGCAAACATCGTAACGACCATGTTTTCCTCGTCGATGTCGGTCAAGGCAACGAAAGCGTCCATGGCCTCGATGCCCTCCTCAATGAGCAGACCGTGCCGCGTTCCGTTTCCGTGGATCACGGTTACACGGGGAAGCTCGCTTGCCAGCGCCTCTGCCGCGTTGCGATCGCTTTCGATCAGCTTGATCTTATACTTCTTTTTGGAAAGCTCATTGGCAAGATAGTAGCCGAGTCGGCTGCCGCCAACGATCATAATATTCTTCAGCGGAGACTTGACCAGATTGACCTCTGCCAAAAAATCGCGCAGGGACTTTGCATCCGAGGTAAGATAGATCCTATCCCCCTCCTCGATCACGAAGTTACCGGTAGGAATGGTCACGCTCTGTCCTCTCTGCACGGCGCAAAGCAGGACCTTGGTCTTCAGCTTTCGGCCGAGCGTGATCAGCGTCTCGCCGATCAGAGCGCAGCCCTTTTCCGCAACGATCTCCACGAGCAGAACTCTGCCCTTGGCAAAATGCTCGACCTGTGCGATCGAGGGCAGGTTGATGAGGTTGAAGATCTCGGCGGCCGTATCCTGCTCGGGATTGACGATCATCGAGATGCCAAGCTCGTCCTTCATGTCCAGGATCTGCTTTCGGTAATCGGGATTTCGGACGCGGGCGATGGTATTCTTTACCCCGTTCTTCTTGGCAACGAGACAAGCAAACACGTTCAGCTCATCGCTGTTGGTCAGCGCGATCACCAGATCCGCCCCCTTGGCCCCTGCTTCCTTTTGAATATCCAGGCAGGCACCGTTGCCAACGACGCCCGAAACGTCATATCGCTCGATCAAGCCCTCGACCTTATCCTTATCCTCATCGATAATGATCATGTTATGGCCTTTTCCGGACAGACTTTTCAGTATGGTCTTGCCGATCGTGCCAAGACCGATGATAACAATTTTCATAGATCAATCTCCAATCGTAAGCATTCTTCGGCATTTGCGTTTCGCCGCTCGATCGTGCTATCGCCCATGCGGCATCTCTTTATTATACCACAGCTTTCGCAAAAATTCAATCCTTTTGCCGCAGATTCATGCACAACTTTTGCACCTGACCGCCGCCGGCCAAGAGCCAAACGCAAAAAAAAGCACCGACGGAGCAAAAAAAACGCTGCATTATGCGAAATCCTTTCAAAATACTTTTCAAAAGGTATGGACTTTTGCAAAGAAACATGATATAATAGATAGCCGTTGAGCAAAGAATGCGGCCGTGACAGACCTTGGAGGAAGATCTTCCTCCCTCGGCGTCACCGCGGCATCTCCCTCGACGTCTTATCATCAAACGTAGGAAAGAAGGCTTATCTCATGACGCAAACAGCCAGTGTCTTTTTGAGCTTGTCCATCGCTCTGCTTGCAGGTCTCCTCCTGTCCAGACTTGCCAAGGTCGTCAAGCTCCCCGCAGTTACCGCATATCTGATCTCCGGTGTCCTGATCGGCCCGTTCGTGCTGGGCGCGATCGGCGTTCCCGGCATCGGCATTGCCGCAAAGCAGATCGAGGACTTCGGCCTGATCGCCGATCTTGCGCTCGGCTTTATCGCCTTCTCCATGGGCAACGAGTTCCGCCTCGCCCAGCTCAAGAAGATCGGAAAGCAGGCCATGATCATCGGTATTTTCCAGGCTCTGATCACCACTGTGGTGGTGGACGTTGCCTTAATCGCGCTACACTTTGCCATGCCCAACGTGCTCTCTATCCCCGCCGCGATCGTTCTTGCCTCGGTGGCTACCGCAACCGCTCCCGCGGCTACGCTGATGGTCGTCAAGCAGTATAAGGCAAAGGGACCGGTTACCGATATTCTCCTCCCCGTTGTCGCCCTGGACGATGCCGTCGGTCTTGTGATCTTCGCCATCTCCTTCGGTATTGCCAGATCCATGGGCACGGCAGGCGTCAGCCCGCTGGCCATCATTCTCGAGCCCCTGCTTGAGATCCTTCTCTCGCTCCTGCTCGGCTTTGTGATGGGTCTGCTCTTTACGCTTTGCGAGCGGTTTTTCCATTCGCGCTCCAAGCGTATGGCGGTTTCGGTCACCTTCGTGATGCTGACCGTCGCGCTCTCGAGCCTCAAGTTTGAGATCGGCGGTATACATATCGCCTTCTCCTCCCTCCTGGCCTGCATGATGCTCGGCACGGTCTTCTGCAACATCTGCGAGGTCTCCGAGGAGCTGATGGAGAGAGCGGACAGATGGACCACCCCCGTGCTGATCCTGTTCTTCGTCATCAGCGGCGCGGAGCTTGACCTTTCGGTCTTTGCCCAGTGGGGCGTCGTGGTGGTTGGACTGGTTTACATTGTTGCACGCTCGCTCGGAAAGTATTACGGCGCAGGCATCAGCGCAAGAATGACCAAATGCGACCCCATGATCGTCAAATACCTGGGCATCACCCTGCTCCCGCAGGCAGGCGTTGCGCTGGGCATGGCGATCAAGGCGATCGAGCTTGGCCCCGACGGCGCGATCGTGCGAAACATTACGCTTTTTGCCGTTTTGATCTATGAGATCGTCGGCCCGTTCCTGACCAAGCTGGCCCTGACCAAGGCAGGCGACATCAAGGAGGAAGGCCGCAAGAGCGCCCGCGAGGAGCACCTCGCCCAGAAAAAGAAGGCTTAACGAAAAAAAGAAGAAAGCCCGAAGAAAAAACGACGTCAAAAATAGCCAAAATCCAAAAGCGAAAACCCGAACCCCAAAAGCGAAACCCGAAACCCAAATCGGATAAAAAAAGAGCCGCCCCGAATGCACAAGGCATTCGGGGCGGTTTGCTTTGTTTGTTTTTTGCACTTACGCGGTGAGGGAAATCACTTCTTGATCACCTTTTTGCACCAGGTGCGTTTTCCGCACGCGGGGCATTTGAGGTGACGCGTGGTTCCCATGTGCATGGCCCAGAGGGCTTCCCGGTAGGTGGGAACGATCTCGTGGCCGCAATTCCTGCATTTGTAAGCGCCCACGCTGACCTCCAGCTTCAATGCATAGAAGCACGGGATCAGGAACACAACGCAAAGCCCGAGGATCGCCACCAGCATCCACGGTCCTTCTTGCATAAAGCGTGCCACGGCAAAGAGGCCTGCAAAAAGGCCGAGCATGCAGACGATCATAATCACCCACATGGTATTCCAGATCGTCTTGTTCTTCCTTTCCAATTCCTTGGACATCTCGAGCAAAAGCTCCTCGTTTTTCTGATTTTGGTTTTCCATACTGATTTCCTCCCCACTTAATAGTTCGTTGACGGTAATGTCCAGAAGCGTGCAAAGCTCCAGCATGATGGAGGAATCCGGGAGTGAAAGTCCTCTCTCCCATTTGGAAACGGCCTTATCCGTGATCCCCAGCCTCTCTGCCAGCTGCGCCTGCGTCAGCTTCTTTTCTTTTCTGCATTCGGCAATAAATCTTCCGATCTTGATCTGATCCATACGCTGCCTCCTTTCGAATACAGTATACCGCTTTCGGTGAAAAAAGTACACCTACCGTTGGTTTACTGGGGAGAAATCCACCCACGGTAGAGGTTTTTTGCAAAAAATGCGCTCCGCGCGGACGGATAACGGGGCTGGACGCAAGGCTTGTCCGACCGCTCCGTCCTCCAATCAACCCACGCGCGACAGAATTTCGCGCAGTGCCGCAATATCCTCACTCGTCGTTGCCCAGCTGGTGGCAAAGCGGACGGCACAGTGCCCTTCGTCCACACGCTCCCAGATCTCAAAGCGAACCTGCTTCGAAAGCGCCTCGATCTGCTCGTCCGAAAGGAGAATAAACTGCTGATTCGTCGGAGAGCTTTTGAAGAAGGAATAGCCCTTTTCCAAAAACAGGGTCTTCAGCTCCTCTGCGCGATCGATGGCGTTTTGGCTGATGCGCAGGTAGAGATCGTCGGTAAAGAGCGTATCGAACTGCACGCCAAGCAAGCGTCCCTTTGCAAGAAGCGCACCGTTTTGCTTGACGGTGGTGAAGAAATGCTTTGGTGCATTGTCATGCGTAAAGACAACGGCCTCGCCGCAAAGCGCACCGACCTTGGTTCCGCCGATATAGAAAACGTCGCAAAGTGCGGCGATATCCGCAAGCGTGACGTCGGTATCCCGGCTCATCAGTCCGTAACCAAGCCTTGCGCCGTCCAGAAAGAGCGGGATCGCATGGCGGCGGCAGAGTGCGGAAAGCGCCTGCAATTCGGCAAGCGTGTAGAGCGTTCCGTACTCGGTGGGATGCGAAATATAGACCATCCCCGGGAAGACCATATGCTCGTGCGAGCCGTCGGCATAAAAGGTGTCGATCAGAGCTTCCACATCCTGTGCAGAGAGCTTGCCGTCATATCCCGGAACGGTCAGCACCTTGTGCCCGGACGCCTCAATGGCGCCTGCCTCGTGGGCGCTGATGTGCCCCGTGGTGGCCGCGATCACGCCCTCGTAGCTCTTGAGCATTGAATCAATGACGATGCGGTTGGTCTGCGTTCCGCCCACCAAAAAGCGAACGTCGGCATCCTCCCGTCCGCAGGACATGCGGATCTTCTCGCGCGCCTGCTCGGTGTAGGGGTCCTTTCCGTAGCCCGGGCAGGGCTCCATGTTCGTGCGCAGGAGAGCCTCAAGGATCTCGGGATGCGCACCAACGTTATAATCACATTCAAACGATAGCATAACGATCCTCCGTTTTCAAGGGCTGCTTTTGTGGCTTTTCCTCCCTTTCGTTCAACAAAGAAAGGACGCCTTCCGCAACCCATTTCTGATTAGTATCACTATATCACATTTTTGTCCCAATGTCAACGCCTTCCGCTTTTTTCGCTTGACGTATTGACTTTTTTGCCCTGCTGTGCTATAATACGCCTTGGTCGGTTGGCCTCCGCGGGAGCCTTGCCGACCTTCGCTTCGCGCGTTTTGACTACGGAGGAACCCTGTTTATGTATGCTCTTTTACTGTCTCTGATCTACCTCGCCTTTATCAGCCTCGGGCTGCCCGATTCCCTGCTTGGCGCAGGCTGGCCTGCCATGCACGCCGAATTGAATCTGCCCGTTTCCTATATGGGTGTCATCTCCATGGTGATCTCGGGAGGCACGATCCTCTCCAGTCTCCTCTCGGATAAGCTCACCCGCAAGCTGGGCACGCCGATGGTGACCGTGCTGAGCGTGCTGCTCACCGTGCTTTCGCTCTTTGGCTTTTCCTTTTCCACAAGCCTTTGGATGCTGCTCCTCTTTGCCGTTCCCTACGGTCTTGGCGCAGGCGCGATCGACGCCGCGCTCAACAATTACGTTGCCCTGCATTATAAAGCGCGCCACATGAGCTGGCTACACTGCTTTTGGGGTGTGGGCGCGATCATCAGCCCCTTTATCATGGGATATGCCCTGACCGGACGCGGCTGGCCCTCGGGATACCGCACCGTCGGCTTTCTGCAGCTGGGGATCCTGCTTCTCCTGCTTCTCACCCTTCCCGTCTGGCGTATCCATAAGGCGCAGGCGCTTGAGGGACAAAAAAGCCTCGGGCTTCTTGCCGCTTTGCGGATCAAGGGAGTGCCCTTCCTGCTGCTCGGCTTCTTTGCCTACTGCGCGGCGGAGGCGACCGCCATGTACTGGGCAAGCACCTATTTTGTGCAGGTCAAGGATCTTTCCGCCGAGCTTGCCGCAAATCTTGCCTCCTTGTTCTACATTGGAATTACCCTTGGACGCTTTCTCTGCGGCTTTATCACCGACCGCTTGGGCGACCGCCGCATGATCCTGATCGGCACGGGAGTGCTGACCCTTGGCATTCTCACGCTCCTCCTTCCCTTCGAGTCCCCCAAGATCGCCTCTGCGGCCTTCGTGGTGATCGGCTTTGGATGTGCGCCCATTTATCCCTGCATCATTCATTCCACGCCAAGCAACTTTGGCGCAGAAAATTCGGGCGCGATCATCGGCATTCAGATGGCCAGCGCCTACCTTGGATCAACCTTTATGCCTCCGCTCTTCGGTCTGCTCGGCAATCTCATCGGCTTTTCGATCCTGCCGATCTTTCTTCTCGTCTTCGTGGTGCTGATGGTCACGATGACGGAGCTGACCTTTGCCGCAACGAAAAAGAACACCCACTAAGCAAGGCCTTGGCCACTGCCGACACGGCAGTGGCCTTTTTTCTCTCCCCCCAGCCGCTGATGGCAAAAAAGAGAGGCTCGGATCTGCCGCAGATTTGCGGCGGATCCGAGCCTTTTTTCCGTCAGGCGGATACCGTATAAAAGTTCAAATACCAAACGACCGTCAGAATGATTCCGGTAAGCAGGAAAAGCAGACCGACAACGAGAAGGCTGCTGTCCCCCGGCTTCTTTTTCTCGCCAAGCTTACGCTCGCGGTACTGCGCGTAGGTCTCCTGATACTTTCTTCCCATCGGGACGAAGATCAGCGCCACGCTGCGCATCACAAAGCCGATACCGATCAATGCACCCTCGCTGCTGACGAACAGCATGCCTGCAAAAAGCAGGAGCAAAATGCCCGAAACCGAGAAGCCGTCCGAAAGGATCTGGAGGTTGACTCCAAGATCGCTCGTGAAAAAGCCTCTGACCCAGAACACGACAAACGTGATCAGCGAAGCAACGCCAAAGCAAATGCCGTATTTGATTAAACGTGACCGTATTTCGTCTCTCACCGCTATTTTCCCTTCGTTTCGTAAATTTACCGTTTTCCGTCCTCGGGCTGATGCTTACATCGAAAGAATAGCAACGATCAGAGCAACGATGCCGGAGATCACGGCAGAACCGAGGATCGTAGATGCGATCGAAGCGATGCGCAGCTTTCTCTCGAGCGCTCTGAAGCGATTCTGCTTTGCCACGGGCATAGCCACGGGAGTGGCGGCCACGGGAATGCTCTTTTCGGTCTTGACGTATTCTCTTCCCTCGTACTCAGCGAGATAACGCTCATACTCCTCGGAGTTGCAAAGCACCATGTGTCCGGGAGCGATCTCACGGAAGGTGGGCTGCTCCACGGAGTAATCGTGCGCCTGCAGAGGATTGTAGGTCTCGCGCTCTCTCTGCTTCTCATACACCGGGTCGGGCAGAGGAATGGCCGAAAGAAGCGATCTCGTGTAGGGGTGGATCGGATGGCGGAAGAGCTCATCCGAATCGGCAAGCTCAACCATCTTACCAAAGTACATAACGCCGATTCTGTCCGAGAAGTACTTGACGACGGAAAGGTCGTGCGCGATGAAGAGAATGGTCAGACCGAGACGGTCTCTCAGATCGTTGAGCAGGTTGATGACCTGCGCCTGGATCGACACGTCAAGCGCGGAGATCGGCTCGTCGGCGATCAGCATCTCGGGCTGCATAATAACGGCTCTCGCGATACCGATACGCTGTCTCTGTCCACCCGAGAACTCGTGCGGATAGCGGTCTGCGTGCTCGCGCACAAGACCGACCATCTCGAGGATCTCGTAAACCTTCTCGTTGATATACTCCTTATCGGTGATGCCCTGAATGATCAGGCCCTCTGCGATGATCTCGCGGACCGTCATACGGGGGTCGAGCGACGCGATGGGATCCTGGAAAATCATCTGGATCTGCGTGATCAGCTGTGCCCTCTTGGCCACGCGGCTTCTGATCTTGAACTCCTTGCGGAGTGCCTTAAGCTTTTGGGGATCGTTCTCTGCCGCCTTAAGCTTGGGGGCGTATTCCTCCTCCAGAGCCTTGAGCAGAGCCTCGGAGTAGCGGCGGTCAACGGCCTTGGTATTGCCCTTGGCCTCGCGAATCAGCTGCTTGTTCTTCTGTATGATTTCAGCGAGCTGGCGGTCGATCTCATCGATCCGCTTCTTATACTCCTTTGCCTTTTCGGGCTCGGCGTAGCTTGCCTCGATCAAACGGTCAATGCGGATATCTGCATCCTCGCGGGCCGCCTTGATGGCGTCCTTGTAGGAGCGCGTGCCGGCACCGATTCTCTCGCCCTTGAAGTAGACGTTGCCCGAGGTGATGTTGTAGAGTCGGATGATGGAGCGGCCGGTGGTGGTCTTTCCGCATCCGGACTCGCCAACAAGGCCAAAGGCCTCACCCTTGCGGATCTCGAAGTTGACGTCGTCTACCGCCTTCAGGTCCTTGCGTCCCAAACGGAAATACTGACAAAGATGGTCAACCTTTAACAAAACATCATTCTGCTGCTTCATTGCTGTTGCCTCCTCTCTCCTTCATTCGCTTGATGCGCTCGGTAATGATCTTGGGGATCTCTACCTTGGGTGCGTTGGGGTGGAGCAGCCAGGTTGCCGCATAGTGCGTGGGCGAAACCTCGTACATCGGCGGCTGCATTTCAAAATCGATCTCCATGGCATACTTGTTTCTCTCCGCAAAGGCGTCGCCGACCGGCGGATAGATCATGTTCGGAGGAGTGCCGGGAATGGCATCCAGCTTCTCGTTGGTGTCAAGGTCAGGCATGGAGGAAAGCAGTGCCCAGGTGTAGGGGTGCTGCGGATCGTAGAAGATGTCGTTTGCGGTGCCGTATTCCACGATCTTTCCCGCATACATCACGGCGATACGGTCTGCCATGTTGGCCACGACGCCAAGGTCGTGCGTAATGAAGATGATGGACAAATTGTGCTCGCGCTTGAGTCGGTTGATCAGCTCCAGGATCTGTGCCTGAATGGTCACGTCAAGCGCGGTGGTGGGCTCGTCGCAGATCAGAATGTCGGGGTTGGCCGACAGAGCGATCGCGATAACGATACGCTGGCGCATACCGCCCGAGAACTCGAAGGGATACTGTCTGAAACGGATTCTGGCCTCGGGAATACCGACCTCCTCCATCAGCTTGATCGCCTTCTCCTTGGCAATACGCTTGGTCAGCGTGTAGACGACCTGCGAAGCCTTTTCCTTGAGGTAGTCGATCAGCTCGACGCAGCGCTTCTCCAGATCCACGCTTGCGGCGCTTTCCACGTCGGCACGGAACCTGTTCATGACGCGCGTCATGACCGAAACGATGGTCTCGATCTGCTTTTCGGGCTCGATTACCGACTTGGGAACGACCTTCCAGTCAACCGTCTTGCCCTTGGCCAGGAGTGCCTCTCTCTTCGCCGTCTGACGGGCAAAGCGTGCCTCCTCCTTGGGATTGTTCTTCAGGTAGAAGAAGTATTTTTCCACTTCTCTTTCCAGCGCGCTTCCAAAGGTGTAGGCCACGTTGTCCTTGATCACCGCAAGGGGATCGATCGCGGCGCGCACCTTACGGTTTACGCTCTTGCAGGCAGCAGCCGCGCTCTGCGCGGTAAATCCGCCCGCCTTGAAGAAGTCGATGGTCTCCTGCAGCGCGACGATCGCCTGCTGCTTGTTGGCCAGCGTCTTCTTGAAGGAATACTCTACGGCGATGCGCTCCAGACGTCTGAAGGCGGCCATGTAGTCCTCCGTGAGGAATTGAAGCGCCATTTCGTTGGCTTCCTCGGCAGGCATGGTGCTCAGGTCTGCGTCGGGGTGCTTGGTCAGATAATAACCAATGCGGAAGAAGTTGTACTGGGGCTGCTCGAGCATCTCCTCGACCGTTTGCTGAATGGCCGTGAGGACCTCAGCGGTACGCGCGGAAGCATCCTTGCGAATGGTGGTCATGGTGACGACCTTCTTGATCGAGTCACCGAGTGTTACCTTTGCACGCTCCTCCTTCAGTACTGCGCTCAGCGCCTCCATATGGGCGTTGAGGACGGTCGCGTATTGAGCGGCAAAATACTTGTCGCCTGCGGCGTCCTGCAGCTTGTGGGCAACCAGCTTCAGCGAGGCAACGGCATCCACCTTCTGTCTCTTTTCCGTGAGGAAAAGGAAATCCTTGATGGTGGCGATCATTTCCTCTGCTGCGGTGCGTGCGGCGTTGTAGCTGTTCTCCAGCTTGATGGCCTGAATGTTGAAGTTGTCGAAGGTCCTGATATAGCCGTCAACGTCCTCAACGGAGAATTCGCTCTGTGCGGTGTGCGCAAGAGCCTCCTTCATCAGATCGGAGAGTGCGGCAAGCGTCTTGTTGAAGGTTACGCGGCCCTCCTTGCGGTTGGCCTTGTTCTTCAGCAGCATTGCCTCGGTGATCTGCTTACCGATGCGCATGATCGGGTTGAGCGAGGAGAGCGGATCCTGGAAGATCATGGCGATCTTGTCACCGCGGAGCTTGTGCATTTCCTCCTCGGGAATACGGAGCAGGTCCTGGCCGTCATAGAGGATCTCGCCGCCCTCGCAGATGGAGTTTACGGCAGAAATTCCCATGATCGCCTTGGACGTAACCGATTTTCCGGAGCCCGACTCACCAACGATCGCCAGGGTCTCGCCCTTGTAAAGATCGAAGGAGATATCGCGCACGGCCTGCACCTTTCCGGCGTCCGTGCGGAAGGACATTCTCAGGTTATTTACGGATAATTTTACTTCTTTACTCATGCTTACTCCTCCGATCCTCTGAGCGAGGGGTTGAATGCGTCACGCAAGCCGTTTCCGAACAGGTTAAAGCTGAGCATTAACAAGACGAGGAACAGGCAGGGGAATGCGGCTACGTAGGGCGCAAACATAATGTCTCGCTGTCCTGCGGCGATCATGGTACCGACACTGGTGATGTTACCGTGCTCGAGGTTGATGATGCCGAGGTAAGACAGGTTGGTCTCCGAATAGATCATGGACGGAATGACCAGTGCGAAGCGGGTAACGATGGTACCAAGGCCGTTCGGGAAGATATGCTTGAACATAATTCTTCTGTCACGTGCACCGAGCGTTCTTGCCGCCAGAACGTACTCCTGGTTCTTAAAGCGGTAGAACTGCATACGCGTTGTTCCCGCCATACCGATCCATCCTGTTAGGAAGAAGGAAATAAATAGGATCAATACGTGGGTCGATGAGCCCATGTGGTATTTCAACAGCGTAATGACGATCATGGAAGGAACCGAACCGAGAATCTCGGAGAAGCGCTCCATGAACAGGTCGATCTTACCGCCAAAGTAACCCGAGATGGATCCCCAGATCACACCGACGATAAAGTTGGATACGGCAACGACGGTAGCAAAGATAAAGGAGAATCTTGCACCGTTCGAAAGGCAAGCAAAAATATCCTTACCCTCGGAGGTGGTGCCGAAGATAAAGTTCGGCTCCTCGATGCCGTCCTTAAGCAGCTGGGTATGCTTGTAGGTGTAGTACTCATAGTAGTCAGCTCTGACCTCAACGCCGCCAACCACCTTCTGTCCGTAGACGTAGAAGTACTGCTTGTCGCCCTTCATAAAGCCGTCCTCACCCTCGATTCTCATCTTCGAGGTGTAATCGGCGGCAAGACCGGAGGTGGAGCCAGCAGCCATCTCCCAATAGTTGATCTGCAGATCGCCGTTCTCGTCATAAACGGGAACGGTCTTTCCGCCCTTATCCTTTTCGGTCTTGTAGTAGAAGTTTGCATTGTCCTTATCCTGCGTTGCCTCGGGTCTTGCCCAGGGAGCAACCGTCGGATAGAGAACCTGGCGTCCGGTCTCGTCCTGATATCTCTGGATATCCAGATATTCCTCATTGGAGATAATGCGGTACTTTCCAAAGCCAACGCCGTAATAGGTGTTGTAGCGATAGGTATACAGCGTGCCGTCCTCGCTCACCGTATACTCGCCGCGCTTGATCACGTCCTTGCCCGTCTCCAGACCAAGAGCGTAATCCTGCAGGAAGGCGCGGTAACCGACCTCCTTCACCTTGCAGCCGTCCCAGAAATCCCAGCCCAGCTTCTCTGCCAGGGGGAGCTTCGGGCTCGTGGTGGCGTACAGCTTGTCGGTATACGAGGGGCTATACGGCGTGCAGAAGGGGGCGATAATGGCAAACAGGATCAGCAGGGCGATAACGATACCGCCAACCACGGCTCCCTTGTTCTTGCAGAAGCGGCGGAACGCATCCTGAAAATAGCCAACGGGCTTGGTGCTGAGCTTGCTGTCGTGGCTGAGGGTGCGCTTCGCAAACTGAAACTTTTCTGCGGGGATATTTGCATACATATTCGTCTTTTCCATAGTTTATTTTGCCCCCATTCGAATTCTCGGGTCGATGAAGCCGTAGCTGATATCGAGAACGATACCCGCCGTCAGGCTGATCAACGTGTAGAAGCCGGACAGCAACATAAAGAAGTCGTAGTCCTGGAAGTTGATCGAGTTGAGGTACAGTCCGCCAACGCCGTTGATCGAGAACATATTCTCAATGATCAGCGAGCCGGAAAGAACGCCAATAAACTCAGCCAGGATCGAGGGGAAGATAACGACCATCGAGTTGCGCATAGCGTGTCTCAGCACGGCTTGGCTCTTGGTCAGACCCTTGGTTCTGGCAAGCAGCATGAATTCACTCGTCAGCACCTCCGAAAGCTCGGCACGCGTACCGCGCGCATAGCCCGCGATCGAACCCAAGCTGAGCGCGAACACGGCCGGAAGCATGGAATGGAATACAGGCCACGTGAAGTAATCGTTGCTTGTTTCCATCTGTATTGGGAACCAGTTCAGCTTGAAGCAGAAGATATACTGGATCAAGAGGCCGAGAATAATCGAAGGAACGGAGATCAAAAGAATGATGAAGATGTTGATCGCCTGGTCCTGCCACTTATTCTTCTTGAGCGCGGCAAAAATACCGAGAGCCAGTCCGATCGGCACACCGAACAGCGTAGAATAAATGTTGATCAGGATCGTGGGAGGCAGATGGTCCACGAACACCTCCCAAACGGGCATGTTCAGGTACTCACCGTAGGTGGTGGCAATACCGAAGTCCCACTGGGTGACGATCCTCTTGGCATAGTTCACGAGCTGGAGCAGGATCGGAACGCGCTCATAGAGGAAGGTTCCGTTCGGTCCCGGGCGGACGTTGCAGATCCAACCTCTTCCCTCCAGACGCTTGTAAGCGATCAGGGGGTCCTCGTTGGGTGCGATGTTGACCTGAATCGGCAGGAGCTTGATGAGAATAAAGCACATCACGATGATGATCGTGAAGGTAAACAGCATCAGCCCGAGACGCTTCATCACATATTTAAACATATACATAAGGTTTTACTCCTCTGTCTGGTTATTTTCCTCATTCAGTAAAGAACAATAAGCCATTCAATACGGCATCGGTAAAAAGGGCGCAATCGCGCTGTTTTGGCAGCGCGCCGTATGTCATTTGTTTGTTGTGGTATGTTTCCCTCGCGGGGGGGTAGACTGCAAATCAGCGGTGAGCGAAAGGAATTTCGCCCACCGCATCGTTTAGGGTTTAGTAATCTTTAAGGGTAAAGAATTACTCGGTCTTCTTGTACTCGTTGGTCAGGTCGCGGTTGTTCGCTCTGAGGAACTCCTCCCACTCACCGTCCGAATAGTTGACCTCAAGGTATCTCATACCGCCGAAGCCCATGAAGGTGTTGTAGGACTCGGTGAAGAAGTGAGAGAACTTGGGGCTCAGGAAGGAGCCGGAGTAGTCACCGATCAGCATTACGGAACGGCTTTCCTTAATAACAACTTCCTCAAGAGCAGCCAGGATGGTCAGTCTTACGCTTGCAGGAGCGTAGCCGGCATCCCAGTTGTAGGTCTTCTCCTGCTCCTTCTCGGCGCCAAGGCCGTTGAGGCAGAAGAACCAGTTCTGAACGCTCATGGTGATGGTCTCGCCGGCTGCCTCGTAGTCACCCTCGGGCATGGTGAGAGTCATGTCGATAACGGAGGTATCCCAGTAAGCGTGATAGTTCAGAGAATCGTCGGGATCGACGAATGCACCGATGATATCAAAGGGATTGAAGGGGTTACCGGAGAAGCCGTAACCAAAGCCGATCTGGGTGTCACCGTTACGGAATGCATCTGCCCACTTGGAGCCTGCGGATGCATCGAACTTGATCTCGATCTGGCCCTGGAGAGCGGTGCCCTCGATCAGGGTGTTGATCACGTTCTGGAGGTACTCAGCTCTCTCACGCTGCTTAGCGTTGTCAACGGAAGAACCGTAAACGAGAGTGATCTTCTTGGAAGAATCGTAGCCGTACTCCTCAGCGTTCTCGGTGAGGATCTTGATGGCCTCAGCCATGGTGGTCTTTGCGAGAGTGGGGTTGTAGCCGGTCAGAGCGTAGCAAGCCTCCTCGAAGGAAAGGCCGGTCAGCTCGCCGCTGGACCAGGTGCCGTCCTCGGCCTCAACGAAGCCGTAAGCGCGGAGCAGACCCTCCTTAGCCTCAACGGTGTTACGGTAAACACCACCGTCAGCGAGGTTAGGAGAATTCTCGATGTCGTAGTAGTACTCGGAGTTAACGAGACCAAGGCAAGGAGTGGAGGTACCGGGCCAGATCTTCTCAACGATGTCGCTTCTGTTGAGAGCGAGGTTGAGAGCCTGTCTGAACTCCTTGATTGCCAGGATACCGTTGTTGTTCTCGCTTCCCTTCAGGACATTGAGGTCGCTGAAGAGCTGCATGCCGAACGTACCGGTGGAGGGAGTGTAGGAAACGTACTTGGAGTTCATGTACTCAGCGATGTTCTCGCTTGCCAGGCTGGAATCGTCGTAGTTACCGGCCAGGAAGCCCATCCACTGGGTTGCGAACTCAGAAACCTTACGGCAGTAGATAGCGGAAACGTTGTACTGGTTCTTGTACTCGTCCATTGCGTAGCCGTACCAGTTCTCGTTCTTTGCGAGCTTGTAGTGAGAGCCTGCCTCAAACTCAACGAGCTTGTAGGGACCCCAGCTTGCAGTGGTCTCGAGAGAGGAGTTGTAGTTAGAGGTCCACAGGGTTGCGCCCTCAGCGGGAGCGATCTTGCAAGCCTCGTACTTAGTCTGGTGAACGAGGGGAAGGCTGGACATGTAGTAAGCAGCCAGGTAGGACAGAGAACCGTCCTCCATCAGGAAGGCGTATGCCTTATCGAGGCAGACAACGATTGCGTTCTCGCCCTCGACAGCGTACATACCAACGGTGTTCCAATCCACCTCATCGCCGTAGCCGGAGAGGTAGAACAGAGCCTCCTTGAAGAGCTGCTCCTGCTCCTCAGCAGACATGGTGCTCCAGTCAAGGCCGAAGGGCATCAGAGCGTAAGCGATCAGCTGCTTAGCAGCCTCCATGTTCTCCTCGTTGATCAGCGCGTAGCCGAACTCGTTCTCGGCGTCAGCGATAACCTTCAGAACAGCCTTAGCCTCTGCCGTGCCAACGTAGTTGTTGATCAGCTCCTCGAGAGAGTAGCCGGCAAGGGTCATACCGGTGGTGGTGGTGTTCAGGTAGTAATCAACATCGCCGTTCAGGTCGAAGGAGTAATCGGGAGTATCACCCTCGCCATATGCGGGAACGATGGGAGAATAGATGGGAGCTCCGGAGTAGAAGTATGCTCTGGAGTTCTTAATTCTCAGGGTATCGTAGTAGGTGTTGGCACGCATGTTCATGAAATCGGGATCCAGCATTGCCTGCATGGAGTACACGAAATCAGCAGCGGTGATGGCCGTACCGTCGTCCCACTTCAGGTCGTTACGGAGAGTGATCTTCCAAGCATAGCCGCCCTGTGCCTTCTGATCCTCAGTGTAGCCCCACTTTGCATCAACGGTGGAGGTGACGTCCTCCAGCTTGGTTGCTGCAGAGTAGTTGGTGGTGTAAGCACCCAGTACGATGGCATCCTTGTTGATGGTGCCGTCTGCGTTGTACTTCGCGTCACCCTCGAACTTGTAGTCATAGTCGAAGAAGGAAGAACCGATGTAGCTCATAATCTGAGTATCGTTGTTATCAGCGTAGGTCAGCTCGTTCCAGTTACTGGGCATGGTGCTCGTCGTGGTGTTGTACGTTACACGGTTGTAAGCGTCGGGATCGATCGGGGGGAGAGTATCCGTCGGATCGGTCTCGGTGGGATCGGTCTCTACGGGATCCACAGGGTCTTTATGACAACCTGCGAACACAGCAGCAACCATCACCAAGCACAGCACGAGCGCGAGCAAGGATTTGAGATTCTTGTTCATGATGTTTCCTCCATAAAAATTTTGGATTATTATTTCATTACCCGCAAAATCACTTTCCTTACAACGCCCACGCAAACGCAAGCATCATAATCTCCGCAACGGCCGCCCCTGCGGCTAACATTGAGGCCTCCGCCGGAAGAAAGAAAACTGTACGAATATATGAATACAAATATTATAGCACACAGAACTCGGGTTGTCAATGTTTTTGTTACAAAAAAATCGCATATTTTTTCACATTTTCTTTATTTATTTATAAATTAAGGAAAAATTCAAGCCAAAGCCGCCGCGATCCTTTCATCCGCTAAAATTTTGTCCGCTTTGGTTTTCCTCCCGCCGTCCACGCCTCCCATCGCTCCTCCGTTTTGCCGCTTTTTGCAAAAAACGAATGAATATTCATTTTTCTATGCATTTTCCCTTCCCTGCCAAAGGCGAAAAAAGCCTCCCCCGACGCCAAAGCGTCGGAGGAAGCTCTCGTCTTTTGGAGTGGCTTATGCGTTGATCATTCCCTTGATCTCGGCCACGCCAACGTATTTCTGTGCGTTTCCGCCCTTGGCGACCACGAGCGTGGGAGCCTGACGGATGCCAAATTCCTCTACCTGTGCGGGATATTGGCTGGCCAGACGCTTCTCGTAGGCGATGCCTGCCTTATCCAGCATTGCGGCTGCGATCTTGCAGTTGGGGCAGGTCTCGGTGGTAAAGAGCCATACGCCCTCCTCTGCGGTGGCGGCGGGAGCAGCCTCGTTGCAAGCGCAATCGGGATGGAGAACGCCCGTATGCGTCAGCTTGGAATTCTCCACGTCGTAGACCTTGCGCTCCTTGTACTCCTGCGCCTTACCGTCGTTCCAGTTCTGCACGGGGCGGTAGTAGCCGGTGATGCGGCTGTATACCTCGGTGGTCGCACCGCACTCGGGGCACTCAAAGTGCTCGCCCGAAATGTAGCCGTGCTTCTTGCAGACCGAGTAGGTGGGAGACATGGTGTAATAGGGGAGCTTGTAGTTCTCCGCGATCTTGCGGACGAGGGATGCGGCAGCCTTCCAGTCGGGCAGCTTCTCGCCAAGGAAGGCGTGGAAGACCGTTCCGGAGGTGTAAAGCGTCTGCAGCTCGTCCTGAATATCCAACGCGGTGAAGATATCGTCAGTATAGTCGACCGGCAGGTGGGAGGAGTTGGTGTAGTAAGGCGTTCCGCCCTTCTTGGTTGCGGCGTGAATGATGTCGGGATAGAGCTCCACGTCGTGCTTTGCCAGACGGTAGGAGGTGGACTCTGCGGGGGTTGCCTCGAGGTTGTAGAGGTCGCCGTACATCTCCTGATAGTCGGAGAGGCGCTCGCGCATATGGTTGAGGACCTCCTTGGTGAACTCCTGCGCGCTCTCGTGCGTCAGATCTTCGCGGATCCAGTTGGCGTTGAGGCAGGCCTCGTTCATGCCGACAAGACCAATGGTGGAAAAGTGATTGCTGAAGGTGCCGAGGTATCTCTTGGTGTAGGGATACAGGCCGTTGTCGAGCAGACGGGTGATGACCGTGCGCTTGATCTTGAGCGATCTTGCGGCAATGTCCATCATCTTGTCCAGGCGGGCGTAGAAATCCTTGCGGTCGGTGGCAAGGTACGCGATGCGGGGCATATTGATGGTAACCACGCCGACCGAGCCCGTGGACTCGCCGCTTCCGAAGAAGCCGCCCGACTTCTTGCGCAGCTCGCGCAGGTCAAGGCGCAGACGGCAGCACATGGAGCGAACGTCGCTCGGCTCCATATCGCTGTTGATGTAGTTGGAGAAATAGGGCGTGCCGTATTTCGCCGTCATCTCAAAGAGGAGCTTGTTGTTCTCGGTCTCGCTCCAGTCAAAGTCGCGCGTAATGGAATAGGTAGGAATGGGATACTGGAAGCCGCGGCCGTTGGCGTCACCCTCGATCATGATCTCGATGAAGGCCTTGTTGACCATGGCCATTTCCTTCTCGCAATCCTTATACTTGAAGTCGACCTCCTTGCCGCCGATGATGCAGTTCTGCTCGGCGAGGTCCTTCGGAACCACCCAGTCCAGCGTGATGTTGGAGAAGGGTGCCTGCGTGCCCCAACGGGAAGGCGTATTCACACCGTAAATGAAGGACTGCACGCACTGCTTGACTTCCTTATAGTAAGGTTGTCGATCTTTACGAAGGGAGCAAGGTAGGTATCAAAGGAGGAGAATGCCTGCGCGCCCGCCCACTCGTTCTGCATGATGCCAAGGAAGTTGACCATCTGGTTGCAGAGGGTGGAGAGGTGAGATGCGGGAGCCGAGGTGATCTTTCCGGGAACACCGCCAAGGCCCTCCTGGATCAGCTGCTTGAGCGACCAGCCTGCGCAGTATCCGGTAAGCATGGAAAGGTCGTGAATGTGGATATCGGTATTCTTGTGTGCATTGGCGATCTCGTCGTCATAGACCTCGGAGAGCCAGTAGTTTGCCGTGATGGCACCGGAGTTGTGCAGGATCAGACCGCCCACCGAATAGGTAACGGTGGAGTTCTCCTTGACGCGCCAATCCAGAGCCTTGACGTACTTGTTTACAATGTCCTTATAGTCCAGCATGGTCGCGCTGATGTTGCGCACCTTTTCACGCTGGCGGCGGTAGAGAATGTATGCCTTGGCAACGTCGTCGTAGCCTGCCTTGATCAACACGCTCTCCACGCTGTCCTGAATGCTCTCGACCGTTATGGTGTCGTTCTCGATCTTCTCGGTAAAGTCTGCGGTGACCTTCAGGGCCAGAAAATCGATCACATCGGGGTTATACTGCTTTTCACAGGCGTCAAACGCCTTGGTGATCGCCTTGCTGATCTTGGAAAGATCGAAGGAGACCCGCTTTCCGTCTCTCTTAATTACCGTATACATAAACATCTCCTATCGTAAATACTATATATTGTGTCGGCGATTTTTATTATATACTATATATCGTGGTTTGTCAATACGTTTTTTCGGTTTTTTCGGTAGAAATTTCCACCCGTTTTTTGTCGATTTTGACCAAAAAAGGAGAGGCTGCCAACTTTCCCTCGGGGGAGGGCCTTGCGACAGCCTCTATATCTTGTGCTTTTCGCGTTCAGCGCACGCGCGTGGGAACGCCGCGCTCCTCGGCAGCCGCCTGCATGGCGGCAAGCGTCTCCTTGGAAACGGAGCTCATTCCCTGCCCCACCAGGTCTCCCGAATCCACAAAATTCTGGAGGTAGTAAGCAGGTGCGCCTTGGATCCAATCCGCAATCGCGGCAATATCCTCAACGGTGTGCAGCTCTGCGGTCACCGTGGTGCGCAGCTCAAAGGGGATCCTTCCCGCAAGGAGGAAGGCAAGGCTCTGCTCGATCTCCTGCAGATCAAGCGTCCTGACGCCCGCCGTCTCTGCGTACTTCTCCCGACGGTTCTTCACGTCCATGGCCACGTAGTCCACAAGCCCTGCCTCCACAAGGGAGCGCAGGCGTGCGGAAAAGGTGCCGTTGGTATCCAGCTTGACCGAAAAGCCCATTCCCTTGATGCGCGAGAGAAGCTCCTCCAGTCCATTCTGGAGCAAGGGCTCGCCTCCCGTGATGCACACGCCGTCCAGGATCCCGCGGCGCTTCTCCAGCTGGCGAAGGATATCCTCCTCGCACAGCCTTGCGGCAGGATCGACGTGGCTGACCAGGGCGGCATTATGACAGAAGGGGCAACGGAAATTGCATCCCTCCGTAAAGAGAATGCAGGCCACCTTGCCCGGATAATCCAGAAGCGTCAGCTTTTGAAAGCCTTGAATCCGCATAGTTCGGTCTCCTTTTTTCAGCGTTTTACCAAAGGTGTGGTGTTTTCTTCCTTATAATAGTATTATAGCGCGTCCTCGGGGGGAAGAAGGCCCGAGGGATAAAAAAGCGTACCGGGAAGAAACTTCCCGGCACGCGGCTTTTCGTCAGTTGAAGGAGAGGATCAGTCCTCCGTCTTCTCCGCCTTTTCCGTCTCCTCTGCTCCGTCCTCCTGCTCATCCTCCTCGGTTTCGGGAGGCGTGACCTCGACCTTGATCTCGTGGGTCATGGTCTCGTCGGCCGACAGAACGGTAACGGTCAGATTTTCGTACGTAAAGGAATCGCCAAGGCGAGGAATGTTCTCAAAATGCTCGGTGAGCCAGCCGTTGACGGTGGTGGATTCGATCTCGTCGTTCGGTGCCAGCTCGAAGAAGCTGAAGAACTCGTCGATCGATGTGCTGGAGCGCACCGTGTAGGTGTTCTCTGCGATCTCGGTGATGGACTCAGTCTCCTCGTCCTGCTCATCCCAGATCTCGCCGACCAGCTCCTCCAGGATATCCTCCATGGTCACGATACCCGACGTGAAGCCGTACTCGTTGACCACGATGACGATGTGGGTGCGGTTCTTCTGCATCTCCTTAAAGAGGACGTCCAGGTGCATGGTCTCGGGCACGAACACGGGAGCCATGATGGCATCCTCAATGTCAAAACCCTCGCGCGTGCGCTTGAGGAGGAAATCCTTGGTGTGCAGGATACCGAGAATGCGGTCTACGCTCTCGGCAAAGAGCGGAATGCGGGAGTATCCCTCGATCTCGAGGATCTCGAGGAGCGATTCCTCCGAAATATCGCGCGGCAGAGCGACCATGTCGCTGCGCTGCGTCATGACGTCGGCGGCGGTCAGACGGTCGAGCTTAAAGACGTTCTTGATGTACTCGATGTCGTCGCCGTCCAGCGTTCCCTCATCTACACCGGCATCCAGCATGATGACGATGTCCTCCTCCGAAACGGTCTCCTCCTTCTCGTTGGGGTTAATGCCAAAGAGACGAAGCACGCCGTTGGTGGAAACGGTGAGGAACCAGACGATGGGCTTGAGAACGGCCATGAGGACGGAGATCACTCCGCTGGCGGCGGAGGCAAGCTTCTCCTTGTGTTTCATGGCGATGCGCTTGGGCACAAGCTCGCCCAAAACAAGGGTAAAATAGGAAAGGATCAGGGTGATCAGAATGACCGAGATGGTGTCCACCGTTTCGTAGTAACGGGGCGCCAGATTAAAGATGTCCAGGAAGAATTCGGTCAATCCGTCCGAAAAGCTATCGGCCGCGAATGCGGAGCCGAGAAAGCCGGCAAGGGTAATTCCGACCTGAATGGTAGAAAGAAAGCGGGTGGGGTCCTCAATGATCTTCAGCATCTTTTTTGCCTTTTTGTCCCCGTCTTCTGCGGTGGACTTCAGCTTTTTCTCATTCAGGGAGATCACGGCGATCTCGGTGGCGGCAAAAAATGCATTCAGCAGGATCAGGACCAGCTGCAGCAGCAATTGGAAAAACATAATAACCTCTCTTTGTTCAAAATTCTTGGAATGGCTGTGTGTGTTCTATACGCTTTCACATCCGCATGCAAAAGAGCGTGCGTTGCAGCCTCAGGCTGCATGGCCATGGCAAGAACCCGGGAGGTTCTTCTGAAAACACCTCATCCGAGGTGCAACTTCGGGGCAATTCCATTTCTTTCTCCTTCTTTTCAGATTTGATACGCAGAGCAATCATACCATACTTTTTGCAAAATGTCAAGAGCTTATCGCGAAATATCTCCTTCATTTCTACTTTATTTACAAAATTGATCCTATCTTGATCAAAAAGCAAAAAAAGAAAAGCCCTTTCGGGCAAGAAAGGCGAACAAAGAGAAATGACCCTTGACCGCAGGTTGTAAGTCCGCGACCAAGGGTCATTTCTGTTCACTCTTAGTATCTAACATCTTTTGTTATCCTCTCTTTCCTAATCTACCTCTTGCTCTTCCTTCGCACTTCGCTAAAACACACACAAATCTCGGTTTCTTTTGCAGAAGATGACTTTTTGTTTCTTTCCCATGCTACCGTTGGCAAAAGGTGAATGAAGGTTCAACGCTTGCGTCCTTCGGGAGATTCTCTCTTGCTTGGAGGATTCTGATTTGTTTCCTTGCCCTTCTCCCGTTCCCGAATTCCGATCGATCTGCTGCGTCACACCGCCGTGTTGGCACTTTTCTTGTGCCGAGGATTCTGCTTGCGTTTCCGTACGGCTCTCTCTTTCCCTTCCGTACGTTCTACCGGTTCGATCCATTCGGGTTTCTGCGATTGTTGAACATAGGCGGTTACTTGTTCATTGGCTTGTACCTTCCTTTCTTCACCTATAGTATAGCACAGGTCAAGGGGTTTTGCAATTGACAAATTGCAAGAAATTCACAATATTTTTTTGTGCAAATAGCAGAAATTGGTTAAAACGCACAAAAATCTGTTGACAAACGCCAAAAATCATGCTATACTGTATATGTTGTGTTGCTCCGCGCCTTGCGCGGATAAGAAAAAAAGCAGAAAAAGACGGACGGAATGCGCAGGGCTTTCCGTCCGTCCTTTTTTGCTTTACATTCCGGCAACGATCATTTGCACGTCCTGTGCAATGTTGTTCGGCAGGGAGTACTGATTGACGCATCCGATCACTCCGGTAATCAGCGGAATGCAGCAGATGATCCAACCGACGATCAAGGCAACGATCTTGTTGGTCCACGCCTCATCCGAGAAGGTGACCGTGAGAAGATCGTTGGTCAGAATGCAGTTGACGCGCACCGATTCGCTCATGCCGAGCAGGTGCGTTGCTCCCGAGGTTCCCTTTTCAATGGTCAGGGCAGTGGCTCCGTTGATGTTAAGAATGTTAACCGTGTAGCCCTTGTTGATGTAGGTCTTGGCGAGACGGTCTGCAAAAACGGCGATGTCGAAATCGCTCTTGACGTTTACCAGTACGTTGTTTGCCATGATTAGCCTCCTGAAAAGCAGATGTTGATACTGTTATTATAGCACTCGGCCGATCGCTTGTCAATGCTTGTCGGGGGCTTTTTTGTCGAGCGGAGAGGAATGCGCGCCCTCTCCCTGACTTATTTCAATCGCCCTTCCCTTTCGAGAATGCGCTTGAGATAGCGTCCCGTGTGGGAGGCCTCCACGAGCGCGACCTGCTCGGGTGTGCCCGTGGCAAGAAGCGTTCCGCCCCCGTCTCCGCCCTCGGGACCGAGGTCGATGAGGTAGTCGGCGCTCTTGATGACGTCCAGATTGTGCTCGATGACCAGCACCGAGTTTCCGGCGTCGCACAGCCGCTGCAATACCTCAAGCAGCTTTGCCACGTCGGCCGTGTGAAGACCCGTGGTGGGCTCGTCCAGGATATAGACCGTACGTCCCGTGGAACGGCGCGCAAGCTCGGTTGCGAGCTTAACTCTCTGCGCCTCGCCGCCCGAGAGCGTGGTCGAGGACTGCCCGATCTTGACGTAGCCAAGGCCAACGTCATAGAGCGTTTGCAGCTTGCGCTGAATGGTGGGAAGTCCCTCAAAGAAGGCAAGTCCCTCCTCCACCGTCATTTCCAGAACGTCATAAATGTTTTTTCCTTTATAGTATACGTCCAGCGTATCGCGGTTATAGCGTTTTCCCTTGCAGACGTCGCAGGTGACGTAAACGTCGGACAAAAAGTGCATCTCGATGCATTTGACGCCGTCGCCCTCGCAGGCCTCACAGCGTCCGCCCTTGACGTTAAAGGAGAAGCGTCCCGCCTTAAAGCCCTTGGATCGGGCGTCGCGCGTTTGGGCAAAGAGCTCGCGGATATCCCCAAAGAGCCCCGTGTAGGTGGCAGGATTGGAGCGCGGCGTGCGCCCGATGGGGCTTTGGTCGATGCAGATCACCTTGTCCAGATGCTCCAGCCCCTCGATCGAGCGGTGCTTGCCCGCGTAGGTGACGGCGCGGTTGAGCTTTTCCGCCAGAACGGGATAGAGAATGCCGTTGACGAGCGAGGATTTTCCCGAGCCCGAAACACCCGTGACGCACACGAAGCAGCCCAGGGGAATATCCACGTCCAGATCCTTCAGATTGTTCTTTGCCGCTCCGCGGATCGCAAGCACGTGCCCGTTGCCCGTGCGGCGCGTTTTCGGAATGGCGATCCTGCGTCTTCCCGAGAGGTAGTCTCCCGTGATGGAGGCAGGATTCTCCTTGATCTCCTCGGGCGTTCCCGCCGCCACGATCAAGCCGCCGTGAATGCCCGCGCCGGGGCCAATATCAAGAAGATAATCGGCGTTCTCCATCGTCTCCTCGTCATGCTCCACCACGATCACGGTGTTGCCGATGTCGCGCAGGCGCTTCAGCGTGGCGATGAGCTTGGAGTTGTCACGCTGATGCAGACCGATGCTCGGCTCGTCCAGAATATACAGCACGCCCACAAGAGAGGAGCCGATCTGCGTGGCCAGACGAATGCGCTGCGCCTCACCGCCCGAGAGCGTTCCCGCCTTGCGCGAAAGGGTCAAATAATCCAGACCCACGCTGATGAGGAAGCTCAACCGCGCACGCACCTCCTTGAGGATCTCGGCGGCGATCGAGCGCTCGGACTCGGTCAGGGAAAGCGCGTTGACGAATTCCAGCGCCTTCTCCACCGAAAGCGCGCAAAGCTCGTGAATGTTCAGCCCTCCCACCGTAACGGCAAGCATGGTCTTCGACAAACGCTGACCGTTGCACTCGGGACAGGGGGCCTCCTCGGTGAACTGCTCGTAGTAGTCGTTCCCCATCATCTGCATACGGTTTTGGATCATCTTGACCAGGCCCTCGAACTTCACCCTTTGGTGATGCTCCTCCTTGCCGTACCAGCGGTGGATATCGTAGATTTCCTCGCCCGTGCCGTAGAGCAATTGCTCGTACTGCTTCTCGCTGAGCTGCTCAATGGGGGTGGAAAGATCAAACCCAAAGCGCTCGCCGACGGCCGAAAAGAGGGGCCCGTTCCAGCTCTCCTCCTCCAGCGTCTTAAAGCCGTTGACGTTGATCGCGCCCTGGCGAAGCGAAAGCGTTTTGTCCGGGATCAGGCGCTCAGGCGCGATGCGCTGCAGCTCGCCAAGTCCCGCGCAATGTGGACACGCCCCCATGGGATTGTTGAAGGAGAACATTCGCGGCTCAAGCTCGCCAAAGGAGATGCCGTGCTCCTCGCAGGCGTAGGACTGGGAAAACTCCAGCTCCCGTGCCTCCTCTCCCTCGCGGGGGACGGTCACGATCAAAAGATGCCCCTCGGCGGCGTGGAGAGCGTTCTCGACCGAGTCCGAAAGACGGGTCTCAATTCCCTCACGCATCACCAAACGGTCCACCACGATCTCGACCGTGTGCTTCAAATTCTTCTCCAGACGGATCTCCTCGGAGAGATCGTAGAGGCTTCCGTCAATGCGTACGCGGACGTAGCCGCTTTTGCGCGCACTCTCCAGAACCTTCTCGTGCGTACCCTTCTTGGCGCGCACCACGGGTGCCAGCACCATAAAGCGCTCGCCCTCGGGAAGCTCGAGAATGCGGTCGATAATCTGGTCGGTGGTCTGCTGACGGATCTCCTTGCCGCAGACCGGGCAGTGCGGAATGCCGATGCGGGCGTAAAGCAGACGCAAATAATCATAGATCTCCGTGACCGTGCCCACCGTGGAGCGCGGATTCTTGGAGGTGGTCTTCTGGTCGATGGCGATCGCGGGAGAAAGCCCCTCCACCGAGTCCAGGTCCGGCTTGTCCAGCTGACCCAGGAACATACGGGCGTAGGAGGAAAGCGACTCCACGAAGCGGCGATGCCCTTCGGCATAGAGCGTATCAAAGGCGAGCGAGGACTTTCCCGAGCCCGAAAGGCCGGTCAGAACGACCAGCTTGTCGCGCGGAATGTCTACGTCAACGTTTTTTAGATTATGCACCCGCACACCGCGGAGTGAGATCTGATTGGGCATAAAAAACTCCTGTTTTTTCTATCGTTTCTTCGAAAAATGCTATACGGTGTCGAAAATCAATGCTTACGCGCGCGATCAATCTTGCCCTCGCGCAGCTTGCGGATCTCGTCCCGCAAAAAGGCGGCCTGCTCGAATTCCAGACGCCTTGCCGCGTCCTTCATCTCCTGCGTCAGCTCGGCGATCAGCTTTTCGCGCTCGGCGGCAGTCAGGCGGCGCTCGGTACGGGCGTCGCTTCTTTTGCGCTTTCCGCCCCCTGCGGACTCCTCCTTCGCACCGATCTCGATGACGTCGCGCACGCTCTTGACCACGGTCCTCGGCGTAATGCCGTGCGCCTTGTTGTAGGCGTCCTGCAGTGAGCGGCGTCGCTCGGTCTCGCGGATCGCGCCGCGCATGGAGCGCGTGATCTCGTCGGCATACATGATGACCCTGCCCTCGGCGTTTCGCGCCGCACGGCCAATGGTCTGGATCAGGGAGCGCTCCGCGCGCAAAAAGCCCTCCTTGTCGGCATCGAGAATGGCCACGAGCGAGACCTCGGGAATATCCAAGCCCTCGCGCAAAAGGTTGATGCCCACCAATACGTCAAAGGCACCGAGGCGCAGATCACGCAGGATCTCCATGCGCTCAAGCGTGTCCACGTTGAAGTGGATATAGCGCACCCGTATGCCGTTTTCCTCAAGATACTCGGTCAGATCCTCGGCCATCTTTTTCGTGAGCGTAGTGACCAGCACGCGCTCGTTTTTGGCGGCACGTATGCGGATCTCGCCCAGCAGATCGTCCACCTGCCCCTCGATCGGACGCACCTCGATGGCGGGATCGAGAAGACCCGTGGGACGGATCAATTGCTCGACCACGCGCGTGGAATGCTCGTTTTCATAGTCTCCCGGCGTGGCGCTGACGAAGACCGCCTGGTGAATGCTCTGCTCAAACTCCTCAAAGTAGAGCGGTCGGTTATCGTAGGCGGAGGGCAAGCGGAAGCCGTAATCCACCAGATTCTTTTTGCGTGCGGTGTCTCCGCCGCTCATGCCGCGCACCTGCGGAAGCGTAACGTGCGACTCGTCCACGAAAAGGATATAATCCTCGGGGAAATAATCCAGAAGCGTAAAGGGCGTTGATCCCGCGGGGCGTCCCGAAAGAACGCGGGAATAATTCTCCACGCCCGAGCAAAAGCCGATCTCGCGGAGCATCTCCAGATCGTATTTGACGCGCTCGCGAATGCGTTGCGCCTCGATCAGTTTGTTTTCGGCCTCAAATTCGGCCACACGCTCGACCATTTCGCGCTCGATCTGCAAAAGCGCGGCCTCACGCTTCTCGTCCGAAACGGCGTAGTGCGTGGCGGGATAAATGGCCGCGTAGGTCAGGCGTCGCTTCAGCTCTCCCGTGACGATGTTGATCTCCGAGATGCGGTCGATCTCGTCCCCGAAGAATTCCACGCGCAGGGCGCTGTCGTTCATGTTTGCGGGAATGATCTCCACCGTGTCGCCGTTTACGCGGAAGCTGTCGCGCTCCAGGACCAGGTCGTTGCGGTTGTAGCTGTTGGCCACGAGCTTGCGGATAAAGATGTCGCGGCTCATCTGCGAGCCGGGACGGATCGCCAGCACCAGCCCCTGGTACTCCCCGGGGTCACCCAGCGAATAGATGCAGGAGACCGAGGCCACGATGATCACGTCACGCCGTTCAAACAGCGCACTCGTTGCGCTGTGGCGCAGGCGGTCGATCTCCTCGTTGACCAGCGCGTCCTTTTCGATATACATATCCTTGCCCGGGATATAGGCCTCGGGCTGGTAATAATCGTAGTAGGAGACGAAAAACTCCACCGCCGCGTCGGGAAAGAACTCGCGCATCTCGGTGCAGACCTGTGCCGCAAGCGTTTTGTTGGGCTCAAGGATCAGGGTCGGACGGTTCATGCGCGCGATCACGTTGGCCATGGTAAAGGTCTTACCCGAGCCCGTTACGCCGAGCAGAGTCTGCATCCGCTCCCCCGCAAGAAGTCCCTCGGTCAGCCGATCGATGGCCTCGGGCTGGTCGCCCGTGGGGCGGTATTCACTTTTGAGCTGAAAGGGAGTATCCTTCACCGTCCTCGCCTCCTTCCTCTTTTGGAACCATTATAGCACACCCACGCTCCGCCGTCAAGCCTTCCGCGCGCGATTCTTCCCCTTTTGGAAGGATTTTTTCGGCACGTCGGCAAGCGGCCCCTCAGGCGGAAGGCGTGCTCCCGAAACAGTATACCACAAATCCCCCCGCAAGTAAAGCGAAGCTTGTAAAAATATCCGCTTTTTTCGCGATGGACAAAGACGCTTTTTTGCACATTTCCGGAGTTTTTTTCAAAAAGGTATAGAAATCCCATAAAAAGTATGCTATAATATAAAGTAAATCATTACAATCGGTACTTATACCCCCGTTTTTTTTGGAAAGGATTCAGCATGCCCTCTTATATCGAAAAAGCAGATCAGCTCACGCTTCCCGTCATCGCGCTCAGCGCAACCGTCCCCTTCCCTGCGGCCAACTTCAACTTTGAGGCCGACGAGGAGGCCTTTGCCGCCGCGGCAAAGGTAGCGGCCGACGGAAACGCCCTGATCTTTCTCGTTGCCTTCTCCGAGCTTGCCGAGGAGGCAGATCCAAAGGTTCCCTACCCCTTCTACACGGTCGGCACGGTCGCCCGCATCAAGCAGATGCTCCGCACCCCCGAGGGACAGACCCGCATCATCGCCGAGGGACTTTCCCGCGCGACGGTGCTCCGCTACGCCGACCAAGGCTCCTATATCGAGGCCGACCTCATTCGCAAGCGCATCTATCTGCCCGACAACGGCGGCATCCGCGGTGAGGCCGCGATCGCCGAAATGCGCAAGGCACTTGAGTCCAGCCTGCAATTCCTCCCCGCAAACACCGAGGAGCTGATGAAGACCGCGCGCGCCTTCCGCGACCCCGGTGCGCTGGCCGATTTTATCGCCGCCAACGCCCTTGTCCGTCCGCGCGACAAGCAGGCCGTGCTGGAGTGCTTCGACCCTCTGCAGAGAGCAGAGATCCTGCTTGAGATCCTGCGCGAGGAGCTCGAGATCCTGCATGAGGAGGCCCTCATCCGCCGCCGCGTGAACGCGAGAATGAACCGCAACCAAAAGGAATACTACCTGCGCGAGCAGATCAAGGTGATCCAGGAGGAGCTTGGCGAGGGAGGCGAGGTGGAGGAATTCTACGCCCGCATCGACCAGGCAGACCTTCCCGCAGAGGTTGCCGCCAAGCTGCGCAAGGAGACCGATCGCCTGGCCAAGACCCCCTTCGGCTCGGCCGAGGCCACCGTGCTCTCCAACTATCTCGACACCTGCCTTGACATTCCCTGGGGAAAGACCACCAAGGACCGCGTCAGCTTCTCCACCGTGCAAAAGGTGCTGGACGCCGACCACTTCGGTCTGGAGAAGGTCAAGGAGCGCATCACCGAATACATCGCCGCAAAGCAGTTCAATCCCGAGCTGCGCCATCAGATCATCTGCCTCGTCGGCCCTCCCGGCGTGGGCAAGACCTCGATTGCCTCCTCCATCGCCCGTGCCATGAACCGCAAGTACGTGCGCGTGTCTCTTGGCGGTATCCGCGACGAGGCCGACATCCGCGGTCACCGCAAGACCTACATCGGCGCGATGCCCGGACGCATCATCAACGCCGTCATTCAATCGGGCGTTTGCAACCCTTTGATCCTTCTGGACGAGATCGACAAGCTGACCCGCGACCCCCACGGAGACCCGACCTCTGCCCTGCTTGAGGTGCTGGACGCCGAGCAGAACAAGACCTTCCGCGACCATTTCGTGGAGCTTCCCTTCGACCTCTCGGGCTGTATGTTCCTCGCCACGGCAAATTCGCTGGAGAGCATTCCCCGTCCCCTGCTTGACCGCATGGAGATCATTGAGCTTGGCATCTACACCAAGCGCGAAAAGCTGGCCATCGCCAAGGAGCATCTTCTGCCCAAGCAGCTCAAGCGCCACGGCCTCTGCCGCCGCACCCTCAAGATCACCGACGGTGCGCTGACCGAGCTGATCGACTACTACACCAAGGAGGCAGGCGTCCGCCATCTGGAGCGTGCCATCGCCTCCCTCTGCCGAAAGGCCGAAAAGAAGCTGCTCACCGAGGGCTCCCACCGCACCGTGATCGACACGGCCGACGTTGCCGCCTATCTCGGCGCGCGCAAGTACCTGCCCGAAACGACGGGGGAGGAAAACGAGGTAGGCTGTGTAAACGGCCTGGCCTATACCGAGCTTGGCGGAACCCTGCTCAAGGTGGAGATCGCCGTTCTCGAGGGAACGGGCAAGATCGAGACCACGGGCTCGCTTGGCGACGTGATGAAGGAGTCCGCAAGGATCGCCGTCAGCTACGTTCGCTCGGTGGCCGAGCAGTACGGCATTCCCACCGATTTCTACAAGACCAAGGATATCCACATTCACTTCCCCGAGGGCGCGGTCCCCAAGGACGGCCCCTCCGCAGGCGTGACGATGGTCACTGCTCTGGTCAGCGCCCTGTCCGGACGTGCGGTGCGCCGCGACGTGGCCATGACGGGTGAGATCAGCCTGCGCGGCAAGGTCCTGCCCATCGGAGGACTGAAGGAAAAGACCATGGCCGCCTACAATGCGGGCGTCAAGACGGTCTTCCTTCCCGTGGAAAACCTGCGCGACCTCGAGGAGCTTGATCCTCTGGCGCGCGAAAATCTCGAGCTGATCCCCTGCAAGCGCATCGGTGAGATCCTGGAGCAGGCTCTGCTTCCCCTTTGCACCGACGCCTATGCGTTGGAGACGGCCGAGCAGACGCCCGCCGAAAAGCCGCAGTTTCATCTTCCCTCGGGAAAGCCCTCCTCCGTTGATCGGATCCGCTGCCACGGCGAGGAGAGCTGACCGAGACCAACCCCAACGAAAAAAGGAGTAGGCTTATGTCCTTAAATCTCAATCGGACCGAGCTGCGCATCAGCGCAGGACAGATCCGCCAGTTTCCGGCAGACCCCATGGTGCAGATCGCCTTTTCGGGGCGCTCCAACGTGGGCAAAAGCTCGCTGATCAATTCCCTGCTCGGGCGAAAATCCCTCGCCCGCGTCAGCGCCTCCCCCGGAAAGACCATCACCATCAACTTCTACGACGTGGATAAACAGCTCTTCCTCGTGGACCTGCCCGGCTACGGCTTTGCCAAGCGCAATCCCGCAGACAAGGCACAGTGGTCTGCCCTGACCGACGGCTATTTTACCAAAAATCCGAACCTTGACCGCCTGCGTCTGGTGATCCAGCTGGTGGACAGCCGCATCGGACCGACGGCCGACGACGAGATGATGCTGCGCTTTTTGCGCGAGTCCGGCCTCCCCTTTATCGTGGTGGCCACCAAGGCCGACAAGCTCAACGCCACCGAGCGCAAGCGATCCACCGAGCTTTTGCACGATCACCCCGATATTCCCGCGGAAACGCCGATCCTCTTTTACTCCTCCCAAAAGGGGGAAGGAAGAGCCGACCTCTGGCGCCTGATCGCGCAATACACCGACGTCAAGCTTTGATCTGACAAGACCGACCTCTGCGGAACCGACCCCCCGTGAAAAATAACGAGAAAGGATCCAAACCGTAACTATGCTGCTTACCCTGTTGAGCGGCGGAAATCTCAAAAACACCGTCATTTCCCTGCTCATTTCCCTGCCCGTGATCCTCTTTGCCCTCTCGGTCCACGAGGTGGCGCACGGATTTGCGGCCTATAAATGCGGAGACCGAACCGCCTACAACCTCGGACGGCTGACGCTCAACCCCCTGAAGCACCTTGACCCCATGGGCTTTCTCTGTATGCTGGTCTTCGGCTTTGGCTGGGCAAAGCCCGTGCCGGTAAATACCCGCAATTTTGAGAACCACAAGCGCGGCATGGCCATCACCGCCGCGGCAGGCCCTGCGGCAAATCTCGTCATCGGCACGGTCAGTGCCGTGCTTTACGGCATTTGCCTTGCATGGTACTCCTTCGTCTTCTTCTCTGCGGAGAGCGAGTTCCTCATCATGCTCGCCTACTGGTGCACGCAGCTCTGCTTCATGAGCGCCTTCCTCAACTTCGTTTACATGGTCTTCAACCTGATCCCCATTCCGCCCTTCGACGGCTCGCGCATCGCTCTTGCCTTCCTTCCCGAGCGCACCTATTTCGGGATCATGAAGTACGAGCGGCAGATCATGCTGGGTCTGCTCGTCGTTCTGCTCGTGCTTTCCTACGCCTTTGACTTTTCCCCCTTCGGCTTCCTTGCCGAAAGGCTGACCGATCTGATCTCGCGACCGATCGCCGAGCTTTTCCTCCGCCTTTTCGTCAAGGGACTTTGATCCCGCACCATCTTGACCATTCTTTTGTGAAAGGACCTCTCCGCACACATGGAAACGCTTACCTATCGGATCGAGCAATTTGAAGGTCCGCTTGACCTGCTTCTCACCTTGATCCAGAAAAACAAAATGAATATTCAGGACATTCCCATCGCGGTCATCTGCGACCAGTATCTGGAGTACATCCGCGCCGCAGAGGATATGGATATGGAGCTGGCAGGCGAGTTTATCGTCATGGCAAGCGAGCTGATGCTCATTAAGAGCAAAATGCTCCTGCCCCGCGTCACGCCCGACGAAAAGGACCCCCGTGCCGAGCTTGCCGACGCCCTTTTGCGCTATCAGCAGGCCAAGCAGGCCTCGGCCAAGATGGCGCCGCTCTACCAGCGCTTCAGCGGCCGCATGGTCAAGGACACCGACGAGATCACCGTGGACGTCACCTACGTGGCCGATCAGGAGGTCACCGATCTCTGCCTTGCCGTCCGCCGCATCATTGCCGCAAACGAAAGCCGCCCCAAGGCGGAAAAGCAGGTCTTTGCTCCCATGATCGCCAAGCCCATCGTCCCCGTTGACGTCAAGATCGTGGGCATCCTGCACCATATGGCAAAGAAGCCAAAGCCCTCGATGAAGGAGCTTCTCTCGGACGCTACCTCCCTCTCGGATCTCATCGCGATCTTTTTGGGCATTCTGGAGCTGATCAAGGTGCGCAAGATCCTGATCGACGAGGATGAGGACTCCTACGTGACCGTTCACGGCTCGGGGACTCGCTTTATCGTCAACGAAAATCCCGAGGATCCCAGCGGCGAGGAGGCTAAGGAAAAAACCGTCTACGATGACGACGAGCCCATTCCGCTCTCCTCCAAGGCCGAGATGCACCGCGAGCAGCGCCGCATCATTCGCGAGCAGAAGCTTGCCGAGAAAAAGCGCCTGCGCGAGGAGGCGCGTGCCAAGCGCGCCGAGGAGCGCCGACTGGCCAAGGAGACCGCCCGTGCCGCCGATGCCCAGCTCACGCTTGCCGAGGAGCTTGAGGCTCTCCCCGAGGACGACGCTGATCTTGAAGCCGAGGCAAGGCTTTCCGCCATGCTGGACGATCAGCTTTCCTCCGAGGAGGAGGATCTGATGGACGATCTGGGCCTGGATATGCAGGAGATCGTGCGCACCATGGCAAAGCAGGCTCGCACGCTCCCAAAGGATGACGCCGAGCAGCTCTGACGCACAAGACGAGAAAGGATGACGATACCGCTATGGAACAGAATAAAAAGCAAGCCGTAACCCCCCTGGAGCCCCTTGCCACCGCGCAGGAGCTCTGCCAGGCCATCGAGGCCATTCTCTTTGCCGCAGGCTATCCCATGCGCTACGACAAGATTGCCGAGGTCCTCGGCATCAGCGCAAAGGACGTCAAGACCATGGTCAAGGAGCTTGCCGAGCATTACCAAAAGGAGGACACCCACCACGGGATCCAGATCCTCCTCTACCCCACCACCTGTCAGTTTACCACCAAGGAGACCTACGCGCCCTACGTCCGTGAGGCGCTCGGCATCCGCCGCGGCGGAAACCTCTCGGCCTCCTCGATGGAGGTTCTGGCCGTGGTGGCCTACAACCAGCCCGTTACCCGCTCCTTCATTGAGCTGGTGCGCGGCGTGGACAGCTCCTACGCCGTTGGCTCGCTCCTGGACAAGGGGCTGATCGAGGCCGCAGGACGGCTTGACGCGCCCGGCCGCCCCATGCTCTACGTGACCACCGACAAGTTCCTGCGCGTCTTTGGCATCAACTCTCTGGATGAGCTGCCCGAGACCGAGGCGCTCAGCGTGGCCGCCTCGCAGGCCGAGGAAAAGGAGACCCCCTCCGAGGAGAGCGAGGAGAGCGCCGAGCAATTTGAAACGACCGCTACCGCCGACTACACCGAGCCCGTCGATCCCGAGGAACAGAACCTGATCTTCGAGAACGGCGTTTCCGCACAGGAAGAACAAAACCTTACCGAAAAGGAGATTTGATCTATGCATCCTCTCCTCATCGTGCTTACGGTGCTTGGCGGATTGCTGCTGCTCCTCCTGCTTTTGCTTCTTCTCGGGCATGCGCGCGTGCGCATTCGCTGTCCCGGGAAGGCTCTGCGCGTGACCCTTTCGGTCTGCGGGATCCCTTTTACCCTTCTCTCGGATGCGGAAAAGGAAATTCCCGACCCGAAGGATCTTGAACACCCCGAGGCCCTGCTCCGCCGTGAGCGCCGACGCCAAAGACGCGCGGAGAAGCGTGCCGAGAAAAAGCGTCTGCGCGCCCGGGAAAAGGCCGCGAGACGAGCCGAGCAAAAGCGCGCAAGAGCGTCGTCGGGGCAGCCCACGCCAAACCTCAAGGAAAAGCTGGAGATGATCCTTGCCCTCTTGAAGCTGCTGTATCGCGAGACGGGCGGCAAGCTCCGCCTGCGCGTTCGCCGCTTGCACCTTCTGGTGGGCACCGACGACGCCGCAAAGACCGCGATCCTCTACGGCGTGGTCCTACAAAGCGCCACCTACCTTCTCCAATGGATCGACACTCATCTTTTGCGCATCGACCGACGGGATGGCGCGATGACCGTTGAGCCCGACTTTGTCAGCGGCAAATGCCATGCCGACATTGATCTTACCTGCTCGATCCGTCTGTATACCGCCCTCGTCATCGGCATCCGTATGCTACTCGCCTTTCAGCGCGAGAAGGCAGCTGCTGCGCGCAAGGCGGCCCTGCGCGAAAAAAGCAAGGCGCAAAGAAAGCCTTGATCCCTCAATTGCATCAAATAACCATTCCCAAACTATACACCACCCGAAAGGAAGAAGATTATGGAATACGAATCCTCTGTTAAGAACATCCTGAGCAGCTCTCTGGATCAGATCCGCACCATCATCGATGCCAACACCGTGGTCGGCAACCCCATTCACACCCCCAGCGGAACCGTGATCATTCCGATCTCCAAGGTCTCCATGGGCTTTGCCTCGGGCGGTCTGGATCTCCCGGCAAAGAGCGAGGAGGGCCGCAAGAGCTTTGGCGGCGGTGGCGGCACCGGTGTGACCGTGCTTCCCATCGGCTTTCTGACCGTCTACCCCGACGGCAAGGCCGAAATGCTCCCGCTCAATCCCGAGAAGGCAGGTCCGATCGAGCAGGTCGCCGACATTCTCGAGCAGGCTCCCGATATTCTGGCACGCATCAAGTCGGTCTTTGTCAAGGACGCTGACAAGGAGGAGGCCGAAGGCACGCCCGACGAGCAGGAGATCCGCCGCATGGAGGCGGATTGCGACAAGAAGCTTGCCGAGGAGCCCGCTCCCGTCCTGACCCGTCAGGAGCTGAAGGCCATCAAGAAGGCCGCCGCAAAAGAAGCCAAGAAGCGCTGATCCGCGCACCGCGCAATTCCGCCTTGGCGTTTTTGCGCTTTGCCGTTTCCTCTTTTTTGCCTCACCGACATAATCGCCTCCCCCAAAAGCATACACTGGGATAACCCTTGTAGCAATTCGGAGGATCAGCCATGCAACGTTGGAAGGCACCCCTATGCATATGCCTCGCGGCTCTGCTCGCGTTTTCTCTGTGCGCCACCCTCGGCGGATGCGCGCAGGGCGCCAAGGAAGCCCCCAAAGAGCCCTCCGAAAACGAGGTCGCTCTCCCGCCGCTCACCTTCGGCTGTCCTGCCCTGCAGGATACGCTTCCCTTTTCCCCCGAGGAGCAGGCGACGGAAAAATCCCCGCCTTCCCCTTCGGCCATCTCTGCCTTCAGCGCCATTTTGATGGAGGCCGAAAGCGGACGTACCGTGTGGGAAAAGCAGGCCGACCTTCCCCTCCCCATGGCAAGCACCACCAAGATCATGACCGCGCTCACCGCCCTCTCTCTTGCCTCTCCCGACACGCGCATCTGCGTGGACGAGGAGGCTGTTGGCCTTGAGGGCTCCTCGATCTATCTGGAAAGCGGCGAATGCCTGACGCTGGAGCAGCTGCTCTACGCCCTCCTTCTGGAATCGGCCAACGATGCCGCCGCCGCGATCGCCATCGGTCTTTGCGGCAGTATCTCTGCCTTTGCCGAGGAGATGAACCGCATCGCGGACTCGCTCTCGCTTTCCGCCACGCACTTTTGCAATCCGCACGGGCTTGACGAGGAGGATCACTACACCACGGCCGCCGATCTGGCACGCATCACGCGCGAGGCGCTGAAGCATCCGCTCTTTCGGCAGATCGTTTCAACGGGAACGGCAAGCATTCCGCATCCCACCCTCCCCGAGGGAAGACGCCTCGGCAATCACAACAAGCTCCTGCACCGCTATTCCGGATGCATCGGCGTCAAGACAGGGTACACCAAAAAGAGCGGACGCTGTCTGGTCTCTGCCGCCGAGCGCGACGGTGTGACCCTGATCGCGGTCACCCTGCGTGCCGCGGACGATTGGCAGGACCACGAGACGCTTCTCGATTACGGCTTTTCCGCCTTTCGCTCGTTCACCCTCTGTGACGCAAACGAGCTTCTGGTCTGCCTCCCGACCGTTGGAGGACAGACGTCCTACGCCCTTCTCTCCAATCCCTCCGCCCTTTGCCTGACGCTCCCCTTGCGCATGGGAAGGATCAGCGGACGCTTGGAGCTTCCCCCCTTTGCCTACGCCCCCTTGATCGAGGGCGAGGTCTGCGGCTACGCCGTCTTTTACGGTGACCGCGACGGCGACGGAACCGCCGAGCCTCTCGGAAGGCTCCCCTTGACCGTCTGCCTCTCCGTGGAGCAAAAGCCCAAAAAGCTCTCGCTCCTCGATCGGATCAAGCGCCTGCTCGGGCTGCTCTGATCCCCACGTCAGGACAACAACCGCCTTGCCCGGAAAGGAGATCCCATGGCCGAGCCGATCCGCCTGCAAAAATATTTTACCGACTGCGGCGTTCTTTCCCGACGCGCCGCCGAGCGCGCCATCGCCGAAGGAAGGGTCAGGGTCAACGGCCGCGTCGCCGCGATCGGCGACAGAGTTGATCCCTTGACCGACCGCGTGGAATACGACGGCCGCCCGATCCTTCCCCCTGCCGACACGCAACGCCACTATCTCCTGCTGAACAAGCCGCGCGGATACGTGACCACGGCAAGCGACGAGAAGGGACGGCGCACCGTGACCGACCTGGTTCGCGATCTGGGCACGCGCGTTTATCCCGTCGGACGTCTGGACATGGACTCCGAGGGTCTGCTTCTCCTGACCGACGACGGCGAATTTGCCAACCATCTGACCCATCCCCGACACGAGATCCCCAAGATCTATCACGTCACGCTCTCGCCCGCCCCCACTCCTGAACAGCTTGCGGCTCTGGCCGCCCCTATGCAGCTCGACGGCTATTCGCTCCGTCCCGTTGGCGTCAGGGTGCTTGCGGAGAACGCGCTTGAAATGACCCTCTTTGAGGGGCGCAACCGCCAGATCCGCCGTATGTGCGAGGCGGTCGGCCTTAAGGTCCTGCGCCTGCGCCGCGTGGCCATCGGCAAGATCTCCTTGGGGGAGCTTCCCGTTGGGCATTGGCGACATCTGACCGCCGAGGAGGTGCGCTACCTCTTTCCCGCCGCGTCGGACGAGCCCTCTATAAAGAAAGATAAGGAAGGAATTTGATATGCTCGAGGTTTTACCCATTCAATCCAAGCAGGAGCAGGAGGCGCTCTGCGCGCGCTGCGGCATTCCCTTTGACCCCTCCCTGCTCGCCTATCGGGCGCTCGTGGACGGTGAACTCCGCGGCGTTTGCCAGTTCACCATGAACGCCGACGGCGGACGCATTCTCGGCTTTGCCGCCGTCCCCGAAAAATACGAATTTGAGCCTATGTTCGTCATGGGACGGGCGGCTCTGAATTTTATCGACCTTTGCGGTGTGCATCGCGCCTATTTCGACGCCCCCTGCGACAACGAGATCCTCATCAAGGCCATCGGTTTTTCGAAAAATGCCGAGGGACGCTACGAGATGGATCTGACCAACTTCTTCCAAGAGCCCTGTCAGCACGGCAAGGATTGACAGCATTCGACAATTGGTTGGCAAAATTTACCAGTTTTATATGGTAAATTTTGTCAACTTTTTTGTTCCGTTTTCTCTTGCAATTTTTTCCAAAATATGGTAAAATATTCCTGTAAAGAAACAAAACTGTAATTTTTGGAGGATATTTTACAAATGGAATACACGACGAAGATCCTGATCGCCGACGAAAGCACGGTAAGCCGCTCTACCCTGCGCGAGGGACTGGCACGCGCGGGCTACCGCAACGTTGAGGAGGCCGCAAACGGCGAGGACGCCCTGCACAAGATCACCCATTCGCACCCCGACGTCGTTCTGATGGACGTGTGGCTCTCCAAGCTTGACGGCATCGGCGTTCTGCGCAGCTGCCGCTCCCTGGATTTCGGACGGGAGAAGAAGCCCGCCTTCATCATCATTTCCTCGGTCTCCAACCAGAGCGTCTTTATCCAGGCCACCGAGGCAGGCGCCGATCTTTGCCTGCTCAAGCCCGTTAATCTGCCCAGCCTCTGCGAGCATATCCGCACCCTTCTGCGCCAGCGCGCGCAGGACATCCCCGCGGCCGCCATGCAGGCCGCCGATCGGACACCCGATATGGAAACGCAGGTCACGCAGATCATTCATCAGATCGGCGTGCCTGCGCACATCAAGGGCTATCAGTATCTGCGCACCGCCATCATGCTCACCATCAACGATAGCGACGTCATCAATTCGGTCACCAAGGTCCTCTACCCCTCCGTGGCCAAGAAATACCAAACCACCACGAGCCGCGTCGAGCGCGCGATCCGCCACGCCATTGAGGTCGCGTGGGACAGAGGCGACGTGGATACCCTCAACTCCTACTTTGGCTACACCATTCAGAACAACAGAGGAAAGCCAACCAATTCCGAGTTTATTGCGATGATCGCCGACAACCTTCGGCTGAAATACAAAATGTACTGATCCTCCCTGGGGCGCGCGGGAAACCGCCCCACACCGAAAACAAGCACGGCAGTCCTGCTCTCTTTGGCAGGATCGCCGTGCTTCCTTATTCGGTTTTTCGGTAAGTACAATCTCGGCACCGTGCCAAAAGGACGGGTGCGTTACGCTTTTTTCGCTCTCCGCTCACGCACGAAATGGATCACGCTGTTGATCACGCGCACGATCACCGTGCTGGCGATGATCCCGATGGCCAGAGCGCCTGCAAGCTCGACCGTGTTGACGGCACGGGCGAAGAAATCCGCCTGGTTCTTGCTCACCGCGCCAACCATCGTGTAGTAGAGCGACGCACCGGGAACCAGGGGAACGAGCGAGGGGAGCAGAAAGACCGTGGTGGGCGACTTCAGCACGCGCGCCATCAGCTCGTCGTAGAGCGAGACCAGCATGGCCACGAGGAAAAAGCAGACCGTCTCGTTTTTGATCCCGCGGTTGAGCAAAAGGAAGAGCAGCCAGCAAAGCGCGCCTCCAACGGCCACCGAGACGAGGCGGCGTCCGCGGATGTTAAAGAGGATCGCAAAGCCGATCGAGCCGACCGATGCGACGAGGATCTGGAAAAGCTCAGAAAGGGTCATATTGCTCCACCTCCCGCCAGGAATACGAAGAGATAATAGCCTCCCGCGATCGCCAATGCACAAAGCACGGCCTCAAGGCATCGCAAAACGCCCGCGATGCTGTCCCCCGTAAAGATGTCGCGCATGGCGTTGGTAAAGCCGATACCTGGGATCAGCAGCATAATACAGCCGATGATGATCTCGTCCGCTCGCGGAGCAAGCCCCAGGCGCACAGATCCAAAGGTGAGCGCCGTCAGCACGAAGGAGCAAAGGAACTTGGAGAAGATCGCGTTTTGGATCAAGCGATCCGAAAGCGCCACCACAAAGCGCAGGATCACGGCGATCACGCCCGCCGCGATCGCCTGCTGCCAGACGCCTCCAAAGAAGAAGGCAAAGGAGGAGGCGATCATCAGATAGGCCAGGCACTCCCCCCAGAAGGGATAGTGGCGGATCCTGCCGATGGCGTCGATCTCCTCGCGGATCTGCTCTGCCGTCATGCTCTCCGAGCAGATGCGCCTGGAGAGACGGTTGAGGCGGTCCAGCTTGTGAAAATCGGTTTCCAGGGAGATCACGCGCCGTGTTTGCGTATACAGCTTGCCGTCGGGGCCTTTTGCCGTCAGCAGCATACTGCTCGTAATGGTAAACACGTCCACGCGCACGGCTCCCACCGCATAGCAAATGCGGCGGATGCTGTCCTCCACGCGATGTACCTCTGCGCCGCAGATCAGCATTTGCTCGCCAATCTCCATCGCGCAGTCGAGAAAGGGACGCAGGTCCCGGATCTCGGTGCTTGGGGTGATTTCTGTCATACGTATCCTCCAAAAAGAAAAGCGTTCGTTACTTTGCTTGTCCGTCGGCCGAGCGCGCTTTTGTGCGGGCGACCAGACGCGAGATGCCCATAACGGCAAGCAGGATCAGATAGGCTGCCGCGCTGAAGCCAAGGAAATAGATCAAAAGGCAGAAGGGATAGGGCACGGCCGCCTGCACCAGGGAATACACGGGGAGCGAGGGCTCGCAGTAGGGGCTGACGAAGAACATATTGAAGGTATGCTCCTCCAAAATTCCCGTCACGGCGGCAAGCTCGTTGAGCGTGACGGCGCAAAGGATCGCAACGGCGAAGACCGCCATCGCGCCGAGAATGGTCTTGTGATGCGGCTTGACGTAGCCCGAGTACCAGAGATACATGCCAACCGAGATCATCGAGCCGTGGCAGATCATGGTCTGGATATTGATGCCGATCGTGGAAATAAAGACCGTGTTGGGATAGACCATCACGCAGATGCCCGCAAAGAGTGCGTAGGTTGCCAAAAAGGCCATCAGCGCGCGGTGTACCCTGCCCCGACGGAAGAATGCCGTCAGAAGTCCGACGTACATAGGCATGGAGCAGAATTGGAAGGGGAAGCTATACCACTGATAGTAGGTGCGAATGGTGTCTCCCTCCACCGTAAAGGTGTAGTTGATCTGCTTGTAGATCTCAAGCACCGTCACAAGGATCGCTACCGCCAGCACCGTGCGGCGCACGCGGCGGTCGTCTCCCTTGCGGTGCAAAGCGCAAAGCAGAATGCCAAACAGGATCGAAAGCGCCAGCCAAAGCAGATGGAACCACCCGTAGGGGGTTGGCGTTTCCATGCTTGTATCCAAGAGGTTCAACAGGGTTTTCAAAAAGTCCATGGTTTTACGATCTCCTTAAAAGTCGAAAATGGTTTGCGTCTTATGTGGACGGATGCTTTTGCAAGGTGGAGCGCAGCGTGCGGAAAAGCCCTCGATCAGACAAGCTCCTTTTCGTGCAGAACGACACCGTTTTTGCGAAGCACGTCCTGCAATGCCTTGACGTCAAGCGAGGAAAAATCCTCCGTCATCGCCGCGGCCGTTCCTGCGGCCTGCCCCGTGACGGCGCAGCAAGGGATCGAGCGCATCACGTCCCAGAGCGTTTCGTTGACCGAGGTGCAGCGCCCCGCAACGGCGAGGTTCTTGATCTCCTTGCAGTACAGCGTACGGAAGGGCACCTCATAGACGGGACCGCGCTTTTTCCAGTTGGAAACCAGCCCGATGGAATCCTCCGCATAGGTATGCTCCTCGGTGTGGGTCAGCGTGTAGGCACCCACGAGCCTGCGCGTCATGCGGACCTGCGGAATGGTGGCAAGCGTGGCGATCACCACGTCGGGATCGCTCTCCCGACGCTGCAGCCAATGCGCAAGCGTTGCCTTGTGTGAGAGGACGGTCATGTCGGAAAGCTCCTCGCCGTCCAGACCCGAGAAGCGCCGCTCGTGCAAGAGAGGCCGCTCCTCTCCGTTCTTTTCCTCCTCGGGAATATCGGCCGCCCCAAGCGACTGCCGCGCATAGCCGTTTTCGTTGGCATAGCAGTACCACGCGGCAAGCACGTTGCCCTGCTTGAAGACTTCCGTGGGGGCTTTGGCAAAATGCGCAATATCGCAGTCCCCCGTGGCGTCAACCACCGAGCGGACGCCGTAAGCGGTCCTTCCCGATTTGTTTTCCACGTAGAGCGCCTTGATCCTGTCCTCCTGCAGCTCCACGTCCACCACGTAGCTTCCGTAGAGAATATCCACGCCATGCTCGATCAGCTTTTGCTCGGCGAGAATGGCAAAGATCTGGGCATTGTACCGCACCTCGTAGCGCTTGTCCTTTTCGGTACGCGTGCCCTTCCCGTCCAGCCAGTTTTCGGGATACTTGGCCTCCGCGCCGTAGGTAATGGAGAGCTTCAAGAGCTCCTCGGCAATGCCGAAGGACACCTGACAGCCGTATCCGTCGCAAAGCGGAAGATAGGTGGTAACCAGTCCCGCCGTGGCCAGACCGCCAAGCATATATTGCTTTTCGAGCAAAAGGACCCGCCTGCCCTCTCTTGCGGCGGCAAGTGCGGCCGCAATACCTGCAATTCCTCCGCCGCAGACGGCAACGTCGTATGTACGGATCATCTTTGCCGATGACGTATCATTCTCATTCATATGGTTTCTCCTTTCTAAGATCGCCAACGGTCACCGCGGGCGCTGCCGCCGCTTTTGCGGCGGGTCAAGAGTACAAAAGGTCTAAAAATCGGTCAAAAACGGGGGGGTAATACCTTAAAGTCTCACTTTTATAAACAGATATCTATGTGTAATCTGTGTTTAAAAATTTACTCCTTTATTTCTTTCCAAGCCTTTTTGCCTTTTTCAGTCAACGAGTATGGGTATTCATCATGTTCAGTTTTCCAATTATAATTAACGCAAATATATCCTTCGTCAAGCATTTCTGCTAACAGTCTTTTAACTTCAAAATGAGATATGTCAACTTCAGCAGCTAACACAAAAAATTCTACTATCTGTGTAAAAGCTTCGTCGTCCTCAATTAAACAATCTAAAATCAATTCTTTATTTGTCAATTTTCGTTCCCCCTTTATGAAAAAACTTTCGATATGTTATACCAAACAGCTGTAAATTGAAGTTTCGAGTTTCGCTCAAAACTCACATTTGTCCGTTGATTTTCGCCTTAACGGTGGTAATCGAAGCAATCAACATTCTTCTTATTTTGCCGCACTTGTTCCGCAAGGATTTGAAAGTGAGCTCATCAATAATGCCGCTCTTAAACAACACCGAGAGCCAATTTTCCGTTTCATTTGCTTCTTTCTGTGCAATTTCGAGCTTGTGAACAAAATCGGCGTTGCTTTCGGCATATTTTGCTTCGGCTATATTCGCGCTGATTGAAGATGCACTGCGAATAAGTTGCTTTGTGTATTCGGGGCGACCCTTAATTTTTG
>JAFWAA010000055.1 GCA_017507905.1 Clostridia bacterium
AAGGAACTCAAGATCGAGGGCGGATGCAACGTGCAGTTCGCGCTCAACCCCGAGTCGAGCGAATATTTCCTCATTGAGGTCAATCCCCGCGTGTCGCGTTCCTCGGCCCTTGCATCCAAGGCGAGCGGATACCCGATTGCACGCGTGACCGCAAAAATTGCAGTCGGTATGGCATTGGAGGAGATCCCCGTTGCCGGCGGAACCGCCGCCATGGAGCCCTGTCTCGACTATATCGTGGCAAAATTCCCGCGCTTCCCGTTTGATAAATTCACCTCCGCGCCCAACACGCTCGGCACCCAGATGAAGGCAACGGGCGAAGTCATGGGCATTGGCTCGACGCTGGACGAGTGCTTCCTCAAATCGGTTCGCTCACTGGAGACCGGCGTTTGCCATTTCCACCATCCCAAATTTGACGGCATGGGCGATGCGGATCTGTTTGAATATCTGAAGGAATCCAAGGATGACAATATTTACGCCGTGACCGAGCTGATCCGCCGCGGACACAGCGTGGCGGAGCTGCACGAGGCGACCAAGATCACCGATATCTTCCTGGAATCGATCGAACGCATTGTGAAGATGGAAGAGCTTCTCCGGGAGAAGAAGGGCGACGAAACGGTGCTCCGCGCCGCAAAGATCCTCGGCTTTGGCGATAAGTTCATTGCAAAGCTTTGGGGCACCGACGAGATCAACATCTTTGAGATGCGCAAAGCGCTCGGCATCAAGCCGGTATTCAAGATGGTGGACACGCTCCACACGGGCAAATATATCGCCTATCTCTATTCCTCCTACACGGGTGAGAACGCCTCGCGCCTCACCGACAAGAAAAAGATCATCGTGCTTGGCGCAGGTCCCATCCGCATTGGCCAGGGCGTGGAATTTGACTATTCCACCGTGCACGCCGTGCAGACCATCAAAAAGGCCGGCTACGAGGCGATCATCATCAACAACAACCCCGAAACCGTTTCCACCGACTATACCACGGCAGACAAGCTCTACTTCGAGCCCCTCACGCCCGAGGACGTGATGAACATTGTGGCGTTTGAAGAGCCCGAGGGAGTGGTGGCGTCGCTTGGCGGACAGACCGCGATCAACCTTGCCGAGCCGCTGATGAAGCGCGGCGTGAAGATCATCGGCACCGACTGCCAGGCCATCGACCGCGCCGAAAACCGCGACCTGTTTGAAAAGATCCTGGAGGAGCTGCAGATCCCGCAGCCCGAGGGACAGGCGGTGACCAAGATCGAGGACGGCGTGGCCGCCGCGGCTCGCATCGGATACCCCGTATTGGTGCGCCCCAGCTTTGTGCTTGGCGGACGCGCGATGCAGATCGTGGCAAACGAGCAGCAGCTCCGCCATTATCTCAAAACCGCCGTGGAGATCGACGAGGACAAGCCGGTTCTGGTTGATAAGTATATCATCGGTAAAGAGGTTGAGGTTGACGCCATCTGCGACGGGCGCGACGTATTCGTGCCCGGCATCATGGAGCTGGTAGAGCGCACGGGTATCCACTCGGGCGACTCGATCAGCGTGTATCCCACGTTCAGTATTTCCAACAAGGTCAAGGGCATCATTCTGCAGTATGCGAAGAAGCTGGGCCTTGGCATCGGCATCGTTGGTCTTTACAACATCCAGTTTATCGTGGATCAGGACGAAAACGTTTATATCATCGAGGTCAACCCGCGTTCCTCGCGTACCGTGCCCTTCCTTTCCAAGGCAACGGGGTACAGCCTTGCTGACATCGCAACCGAGGTGATTCTGGGCAAGAGCCTCAAGGAGCAGGGCATCTTTGATATCTATCCCACCGAGAAGAACCGCTGGTACGTCAAGGTTCCGGTCTTCTCCTTCAACAAGATCCGCGGTCTGGACGCCTACCTCTCGCCCGAAATGAAATCCACGGGTGAGGCGATCGGTTACGACGACAAGCTCAACCGCGCGCTCTACAAGGCTCTTCAGGCATCGGGCATGCACCTGCAGAATTACGGCACCGTGTTTGCCACCATTGCCGACAAGGATAAGGAGGAGGCGCTGCCTCTGATCCGCCGTTTCTACAACCTCGGCTTTAACATCGAGGCAACGGCGGGAACCGCAGAGTTCCTCAAGCAGAACGGCATTCGCACGCACGTGCTCAAAAAGATCGAGGAGGACGGCGACGAGATCTGGGATTCGATCCGTCAGGGACACATCGCCTACGTCATCAACACCAGCGACCCCGGCGATATGGGCACTACCAAGGACGGCTTTAAGATCCGCCGCTACGCGACCGAGAACAACGTGACCATGTTCACCTCTCTTGATACCGTGCGCGTGCTTCTCGACGTTCTGGAAGAGACCACGCTCTGCATTTCCACCATCGACGCCTGATAAGGAGCGGATATGAAGCAGGGAATCTTTCTCATCAAGGAAAATACGGCACTGACCAAAACCGTGTACCGCATGGTGCTGGAGGGCGATACCTCCGAGATCACGGTTTCGGGACAGTTTGTGAATTTATTGCTCGACGGCTTTTACCTGCGCAGACCGATCTCGGTCTGCGACAGGGTAGACGGCCAACTTACCATCGTGTATAAGGTGGTGGGCAAGGGCACCGAAAAAATGAGCCGCATGCAGGCCGGGGAGTCGGTAGACATCCTCACAGGCCTTGGCAACGGCTACGATCTGACCGATGCGGGCGAGCATCCGTTGCTCCTGGGCGGCGGTGTTGGCGTGCCTCCCATGTACCTCTTGGCAAAGGATCTGATCGCCATGGGAAAACAGGTGTCGGTCATCCTCGGATTTAACACCAAGGACGAGATCTTTTACGAGGACGAGTTCCGCGCGCTCGGCGCCGACGTGACGGTTGCAACGGCTGACGGCTCCTACGGTGTCAAGGGGTTTGTCACCGACGCGATGAAGGATATCGACTACACTTACTTTTATACCTGCGGTCCCGAGCCGATGCTCAAGGCGGTTTGGAACGCCTCCAAAACGGGCGGACAGTTCAGCTTTGAGGAGCGCATGGGCTGCGGCTTTGGCGCTTGCATGGGATGCTCCTGCAAGACGCTGGTGGGC
>JAFWAA010000056.1 GCA_017507905.1 Clostridia bacterium
CCGGTGGATTTGCCGATCCAGTTGACCTGCTGCTGCTTGACGTTGGGGAGATAATCCACCGTATCAAGTCCCTGCGGGAGCTTGTCTGCGTACTGCGTGATGCGCAGATACCAGACCGCCTTGGACTTCTGCACGATGTCACTGTGGCAGATATCGCATTTTCCGCCCTGGGAATCCTCGTTGGAAAGCACGACCTTGCAGCTGGGGCAGTAGTTGACGAGCGCGGTGTCACGGAAGACCAGACCCTTTTCAAACATCTTCAAAAAGATCCACTGCGTCCAGCGGTAGTAGCCCTCGTCGGTGGTATCCACCACGCGCGACCAATCAAAGGAAAAGCCGACGCGCTTGAGCTGAGATGTAAACTTTTCGATGTTGCGGTCGGTGACGATGCGGGGATGGAGATTGTCCTTGATGGCGGTATTCTCGGTCGGCAGACCGTAGGCGTCAAAGCCGATCGGGAACAGCACGTTGTAGCCCTGCATTCTTCTCTTGCGGGAGACTACCTCAAGACCGGAATAGGCCTTGATGTGTCCCACGTGCATTCCGTGGCCGCTGGGATACGGGAACTCCACGAGGTTATAGTACTTGGGCTTGCTGCTGAAGTCCTCCGCCTCAAAGGCCTTGGCCTCCTCCCACTTCTTTTGCCATTTGGCTTCCACTTGCTTAAAATCGTACTTCATGATTTATCCTCTCTGTATCAATATGAGTCTTTTTGGCACGCGGTGCGGACGGATCAGTCGTCGAGCCCCGTAAAGGGGATCTCCTCCGCATCTCCGTAAAGCTTTTCAAGCTGGTAAAAGTCGCGATTCTCGCGGCTGAAGATATGCACGATGACCGAGCTGTAATCCAGAACGATCCAGCCGTTGTTGTCTCTGCCCTCAAAGTGGACCGGATCCACGCCGCGCAGGCCGAGCTTATATTCCACCTCGCCTGCCAGGGACTTGACCTGCGTGCCGGAGTTTCCGTTGCAGATCACGAAATAGTCGGTGATGACGGTCTGGTCGTTGACGCGCAGGACCTTGATTCCGTGTGCCTTTTTGGCATCCAGAACGTCAAAGATGGCGTGCGCCAGCTCCTTTGGGGTCGCCTCTGTCAGGGACGGCAGCTGCTCTTGCTTGATTTCTTCCATAGCAGAATATCCTTTCTGATGTCCTACTCCAGGGGGAGTTCCTCCTCGGGAGCAAGATAAATTTGATGAAAGCGCGGGTGGTCCTTGCGGTCGAAGATCCCCTCCGGGTCGAAGCGGCCGCTCTCGGCAAGCCCCTTGGCAAAGAGGTATTCCTCGCAAACGCGCAAAGCGCCCTCGCGGTTAAGACTGTAATACCACGCTCCGCTGTTTCCCTGTAAGGCCTGCCCCGGGAGCGTGACGAAGCGAATGCTCTCGGCAGAAGAGGTGTCAAAGGCCGAGACCGTTCTGAAAATGGCAGGCAGGGAGAGATCGGTCTGCAGAGCGGTCAGCGATGCCGCCAGCATCCTCCAGACCTGAGATGGACGCAGGCTCTGCACGCGCTTGGCAAAGGCCTCCATAAACAGCTTTTGCGCGTCCAGCCGACCGAGATCGGCATTGGCATAGCCCGATCGGTAGCGAACGAATTGCTCCGCTCCCTTGCCGTCCAGATGCACCTGCCCTGCCTTGAGGTGGATCTCAAGCTTCTGGGCAGGATCGGAATAATCCATATCCATGGGGATCTCCACGTCCACGCCGCCAACGGCGTCCACCATGCCGCGCAGATCCGAGAGATTCAACACGACGAAGCCGTCAAGGGCTACGCCAAGAGCCGATGCGTAAAAGCCTCGGATCGTAGAAGGACCCAGTTGGCTCCAGGCACCGTTGATCTTCTTGTAATCGCGCTCGGTGTATCGGGCATAGGTGTCACGCGGGATCTGCACCACGCCGACCTCTCCGCTCTCGACCTGCAAGGCGAGAATGAAGATGGAATCGGTAAGCCGCTCGGCCGCGTCGCATCCCATAACGAGAATGCGCAGGACCTTGGCGTCACCAAGACTTGGGAGAGCCTCGGCGTCGGGGACCTCCGTGCTTGCGTTATCGGTCGCCTGCGCCCGTAAAAGCGGAGCAAACAGGCAAAGCAGCAGGAGCGGCAGAAGCAGTAAAATGCGCAATCGGTTGTAGGGAGACATACTTTCACCTCTTTACGGTTGATGTAAGGAGAAGAAAATATGTGGCGGCAGAGCCGTTATTCGCCGACGTCGGCGTCGTCCGCGCAAAGCAGCAGCAAGGCATTTCTTGCGGCCACCGTCTCGGGCGAGATCAGTGCGCCCTCGCGCACAAGATCCTTCAGCGTCATGCGGAAGGAAAGCAAAAGCGTCCTGCGCAGATGCTGCAAGCGTTCCTCCGGGGACATGGCCTCGGGATGCGCCTCCCAGAAGAAGCGGCGAAGCTGAACGCAGCTTTGAAAGGTGCGCGAGGCGTCAATGTAATCGGCCAGATAGAGGAGCTGCTCGGGGAGCGTCATGTCTTCCCTGCCCACGGTGTGCCAGCGCACCGCACCGATCACGGTCGGATGCGCAAGATGCGGAAACTCCACGGGGATCAACGCGGCCGCCGTACGGGCGTGCAGGGTCTTTGGCGAGGCAATATCCGCCTCGGTCAAGACAAGACCGTACGTCCGTGCCAGCTCGATCTGTCCGTCAAGCCTCAGCTCCTTGGTCAGATCGTGCAAAAGCGCCGCCGCGCGGAGAAGAGGCTCCTCCTGCGGGCAGTAGAGCGCGCAAAGGCGCGCAACCGCGTCCTCTACGGCCAAGGTATGCGTAAGCCGCGCGGGCGACATCCGCTTGCCGACCGCTTGGCGAAGCGAGGCGAGCGTTTGTTCGGTAATCTCTATCATTATCTCACGTCTCCTCGGGCTTCAACCGTACAAATGTTTGTCACGAATGTATTTTTCCACCGACGGAGGCAAAAGTCCCTCCACCGATTGCTCGGTCGCAAAGCGCTCGCGGATCTCGCTTGAGGAGATCACGAGCGGCTCGGTGACGATCCTGCGAACGACCTTGCCGTATTTTTTGTTGTAATCCGCGATGGTCTGAATGATCCTTTGATCCAGGATCGCGTCCTTCTCCCGACGGATATAGACGGGATAGGAAAGACGGAAGATCTCATCGGGACGGTACCACTCGCCAAGCGAGAGCATCATGTCGGTGCCGAGAAGCAGAAAGAGTCTGCGATCCTCACCCGTAAGCTCCTGCAGCGTGTCCACCGTATAGCTTTTGCCGCCGCGGCGGATCTCCATATCGCTGACGTAAACGCCCTCCATCTCCGAAAAGGCCAGACGGCACATATTGAGCCGATCCTCGGGAGAGACAGCACAGGTCATTTGCTTGTGCGGCGGAGTGGCGGCGGGAATGACGTAGAGAATATCCAGCCACATCTGCTCCATAAAGGCCTTGGCCGCCGCGATGTGTCCGTTGTGCGGAGGAGAAAAGGTTCCTCCGTAGATGCCGATGCGCGTCATACTCGGGGAAGCTCGATGGTGGGCTTCTTCTCCGAGGCGCGATAAAGAACGATCTTGCGCCCCGTTGCGGCAACGGGCTCTGCCCCAAGCTGTGCGGCCAGCACCTGCAAAAGCTCCTTGGGGTTCTCTCCGCTGTTCTCCAGCACGGTCAGCTTGATCAGTTCGCGTGCCTCAAGTGCGTCCGAAAAGGTCTTGAGCATATTCTCGGTCAAGCCGCCCTTCCCGATCTGCATGATGGGGGAAAGATCGTTAGCCAATCCGCGCAGATACGCTCTTTGCTTAGATGTGATCATAGAGCTCCTTTCCTCAGCCCGATACGCTCCATCCATTCTGCCGAAGGATGTCAAGCATCTCCTCGGTTGCCGTGGACATGACGCGAATGAACTGTGTATCATTCAAAAATATACTGATGGTAAAGTCCTCGTTTCCAATGACCGAGCGAACGTCCTTTCGGCTCAGCTCCAGGCGGTGATTGCCGCGCTCGAGCGAAAGAAAGATCATCGAGTGGTCGGTGAGGACGAAGAATCCGCCAACCGTGCCGTCCTTGACCGTGAAGCGCACGCGCGCATCGATCAGAAAGGGCTTGGGAAGCGTGTTCTTAAGACGGATATAGGGGAGATCCTCCCGATACAGCATCAGCGGAAGGATGAAGGAGTGCAAAAGCGCTCCGATCGCTCCAACGAGAACGCCCCACTGCCATCCGAGAAGGAACCAAACGATCGCACCGGACAGAACGCCAAAAAGGATCGCACGGATGCGGACGCCCGTGGAAAAATAGTAATCCGAATACTTCATGCGGGGTCCTCCTCAACAAGTGCCTTGGCAAAGGCCTCCAGTGCACGCGCGCGGTGCGAGATCCGATTCTTTTCCGCAGGCGTCAGCTGCGCAAAGGTCTTGCCCAGAGGCTCGTAGAAAAAGAGCGGATCGTAGCCAAAGCCGCCGTCGCCGCAATATGCGGAGAGGATCCTTCCCTTCGCCTCACCGCGAACGGTAAATTCCCGTCCGTCGGGAAAGACGCAGGCAAAGCAGCAAACGAAGGACGCGGTGCGCTCCTCGGGGGAGCGGCCGTTGAGCTTTTCCAAAAGGACGCGGTTGTTCTCCTCGTCGCTGTGATCGGTCAGAGCGGACGTGCGCGCGGCGTAGCGTGCCGAATAAATGCCGGGCTCGCCGTTGAGCGCGTCCACGCAGAGCCCCGAATCGTCGCCAAGGCCGATATACCCGCTCGTGGCGGCCGCGCGTGCCTTGATCAGGGCGTTTTCTTCAAAGGTGGCACCGTTCTCCTCGATCTCCCCGAGAATGCCGACGTCGTCCAGAGAGAGGACCTCGGCGTCATGAAGGTGAGCGGAAAGCAGGGTGCGAAGCTCCGCGATCTTTTTGGGATTGCGGGATGCCAATACAAATTTCATAAACGGTTTTTCCTGTTATTCAAAGAGTGCGCTGACAAATTCCTTCTGGTCAAATTCCTGCATATCGTCCAGCTTCTCGCCGACGCCGATGAATTTGACGGGAATGTTCAGCTCCTTGCGGATCGAAATGACGATGCCGCCCTTAGCGGTGCCGTCAAGCTTATTGAGAATGAGGCCGGTAAGGCTTGCCGCATTCTTGAACTCCTTGGCCTGGGAGATCGCGTTTTGTCCCGTGGTGGCGTCAAGCACCAGAAGATTCTCGCGCGAGGCGCCGGGAAGCTCACGGTCGATGACGCGGTTGATCTTGGCCAGCTCGTTCATCAGATTGGTCTTGTTGTGCAGGCGTCCTGCCGTGTCGATGATCAGCACGTCGGCCTTCTTGTTCTTGGCGGCGTGGCAGGCGTCAAAGACGACGGCCGCGGGATCGCTTCCCTCGTTCTGGCGCACGAGCTCAACCTTGGCTCTCTCGCACCAGACGGCCAGCTGATCGATCGCCGCCGCACGGAAGGTATCCGCCGCCGCAACGACCACGCGCTTGCCCTGCTTGCGCAGTTGGTTGGCGATCTTGCCGATGGAGGTGGTCTTGCCCACGCCGTTGACGCCGATGACCAGGATCACGCTCGGGGTCGTCTCAAGCTTCAGCGGCTCGCCCTCACCGATCATGCCCTCGAGAATGCCGCGCAGAGCCGCGGTGACCTGCTCCTTCTCCTTAAGGCGGCCGTCCTTGATCTGCTCGCGAAGCTCGTCGATGATCTCCTCGGAGGCATTGACGCCCACGTCGGCGCAAATGAGGATCTCCTCCAGCTCCTCCAGAAGGTCCTCGTCAACCTTGACGAAGCTCTTGAGCAGATCGTCGATCTGTCCAAAGAGCGCGCTCTTGGTCTTGGTCAGGCCCTCACGCACGCGCTTCCAGAAGGATTTTTTCTCCTGCTTGGGGTTGACTGCCTCCTCGGCGGATTTCTTTTCTGCCTCCTCGGCGGCCTTCTTTTCCGCTTCCTCAGCAGCCTTCTTTTCCACTTCCTCGGCGGCTTTCTTTTCTGCCTCCTCGGCAGCCTTCTTTGCTGCTTCCTCGGCAGCCTTCTTTGCCGCTTCCTCGGCAGCCTTCTTTGCTGCTTCCTCGGCAGCCTTCTTTGCTGCTTCCTCGGCGGCCTTCTTTGCCGCTTCCTCGGCGGCGATATCGGTCTCCGGCTCAGCAGAGGGAGTTACCTCCTCCTGCACGGGAGATGTGACGGACTCCTCGGTCGTATTCTGCTTCTTCTTGCCGAAGAGCTTATCCAAAAATCCCATTCCAATCGTCTCCTTCCTTCTTGGAAATATCCTCCGTATCCAGCATCAAGACCTTGGAGATGCCGTGTACGGGCATGGTGACGCCATAGAGACGGTCTGCGGCGGCCATGGTGCCGCGACGGTGCGTGATCATGATGAACTGCGTGCCGTGTGCGTAACGCTTGATGTACTGTGCCAGGCGCTCCACGTTGACCTCGTCAAGAGCCGCCTCGATCTCGTCGAGGATGCAGAAGGGTGTGGGGTTGACCTGCAGGATCGCAAAGAACAGTGCAACGCCGACGAAGGCCTGCTCCCCGCCCGAAAGCTGCATAAGGCTCTTGATGATCTTGCCGGGAGGTGCCGCCTTGATCTCGATGCCGCTCTCCAGAACGTTTTCGGGATCCGAAAGCGAAAGCTCGGCAGAGCCTCCTCCGAAGAGCTCGGCAAATACACGGCCGAAGTTCTCGTTGATCTTGTTGAAGGAATCCACAAAGGCGGTCTTCATCTCAACCTCAAGCTGATCGATGATGCCCAGAAGATCCTTCTTTGCCTTTTCCAGATCCGAGATCTGGCCGTTGAGGTAATCGTAGCGCTCCTTGACCTCGGCGTACTTATTGACGGCGTCAAGGTCCACGTTTCCGATGCCGCGCAGCTTGTTCTTGCATTCATTCTGCAAGGAAAGCATCTCCATGCGCGTCTCCTTGGTGACGGGCGGATAGCCGAGCGCCACGGCGTCAGCACGCGTCAGCTCGTATTCGTCCCAAAGCTTCGTTGCCAGCTTGTCCTGGCTGTCCCGCAGAGCGGCCAGCTTGGACTCGCACTTGGTGAACTCGCGGAAGACCAGCTCCTTGTGGTTCATGCGGTCACGAAGCTTGTTGTTCAGCTCGTTGAGCTTGCGCTCAAACGCAAAGTTATTCTTTTCCACCTCGCCTCTCTTGGCATTGAGAAGCTCGAGCTCGGCCTTTCCTGCGTTAAAGGCGGCACGGTTGGCCTCCATGGCACGCTCGGTAGCGGCGATCTGCTCGGTCTGGGTGTTGATGCGTCCCGAAAGGGTGAGGATCTCCAGATTGAGGTTGGAGACGCGTGCCTGCGCGTTGTCGCGGAGCGTGGTCTCGGTCTCAATATCCTTTTGTGCCTCGCTGATGCGGATATACAGCTCGGTGAGGACGCGGGAGACCTCGTCGATGCGCAGAGCGGTCTCGCCCTTCTCGGTATTCTTCTCGGTGCGGAAATCGCTCAGCTCGGCGATCCGCTTTTGCAAAGCCTTTTCCTCGGCGGCAAGAGAGACGATGTCCTCTTCGTAGCGTGCCTTGGTCTGCTCGTACTGATGCATATCCGAGCGAAGCTTTTCCAAAAGCGTTTCGTTTGCCTCCAGCTTTGCGCGGAGCTGCTCAAGCTGTCCGTTTTCGGTGTTGCGCAAAACGCCGATCAGACCCTTGCGATCCTCGAGCGAGCTTGCCTCGTTCTCGCGATCCTCAAGCGCCTCGGTCAGCGCGCGCGTCTTCTTTTCTGCCTCGGCAATGGTTTCGTCGTGGCGCTTCAGCTCGGCCTCAAGACGCTTGACCTCGCCTGCGCGGGACAAAATGCCGTTGCCCGTGCGCACGGAGCCTCCCGTAAAGGAGCCTCCCACGTTGATCTGCTGACCGTCCAGGGTCACGGCGCGGACGCGATAATGCGAGGCCTTGGCCATGACGTTGGCGTGATCCACGGTGTCAAAGACCAGCGTTCTGCCCAGAAGCGAGGAAAGAACGCCGCTGAACTTGGGATCCGCCGAGACGAGCGTGTCCGCTACGCCGATGTAGCCTGCGTAGCCGCGCGCCTCCTCCATCTCCTTGGTGGGCGTGGACGGACGCATTGAGGTGAGCGGGAAGAAGGTTGCCCTTCCCGCCTCGCCCCTCTTAAGGGCGTACATAGCGGCCTTTGCGGTGGACTCGTCCTCAACGACGATGTTTTGCAGATTTGCACCAAGCGCGATCTCAATGGCGGTCTCGTATTTGTCCTCCACCGAGATGATCTTGGAGAGCGGACCGTAGATACGGCCGCAGGGTGCGCCGTGCGCATCGGTGATGCGCTTCTCGGCGTATTGCTTCATCACGAAGCGGACGGCACCCGAATACCCCTCAAACTGCACCTCCATGGAGCGGATGGTGGCAATGCGCTGGGCGACCGAATCGCGGCGGAAGATGGCGGCGTTGAGTGCCTCGGTCTCCTCACGGAGAGAGATCCCCGTCTCCTCGATCCTCTTTTCGGCATCGGCAAGCGCATCGGCGATCCCCGCAAGCTCGGCATCGTAGGCCTCGACCGTCTTTTCGCGGTCACGGCACTTCGCCTTCAGCTCCTCGGAGATGCGGCGGTATTCGGCCAGCTCGTTGAGTGCGGAGCTGTTTTTGTCCGTATCGGTATTCTTTGCGTTCTCGAGGACCGAAATGCGCACCTTGACGTCAACGGCCTCGTTCTCCAGTGCGCGGATATCCTCCAGCGCCTGCGCAACGGCAAGCTCCAGAGCGGATTCCTTCTCCTTGAGCGCGGTCTGCTCGCGGACAAGTGCCTCCTGCTCGTCGGTCAGTGCCTTTCCTGCCTCCTCAAGCGCGCCGATCCTTTCGGTGTGTGCGGCGCAGGCCTCAAGCTCGGCGTTGAGCGACTTTTCGGTGCCTGCAAGCGTGCCCTGCGTGGCGGCGATCAGATCCTTGGCGTGCGCGATGGTGTTCTCGGCCACGCGATACTCGCTGTCCAGATCGTGGCAACGGTCGGTCTGCTCACGAATGCCGCTCAAAAGCGCCTCGGACTCCTGCTTGCTGCTCTGCGAAGCCTCAAAGAGCTTTGCGTTCTGCAGCTCCAGGGATTGAATGGCGTCCTCTGCCGCCGAGAGATCAAAGGTGGCGTGCTGCATCGCCTCCTCGGCGGCGTTCAGCTCGTCACGCAGCTTCTCGGTATCGTAAAGCCAGAGGCTGACGTCGGCTCGCTTTTTGCTTTCCATCAGCTCGATCGCACGCTTGGCACGCTCGGACTCTCTCTGCAAGGGTCCGACCTGTGCCGACACCTCCGCAAAGATGTCGTTTACACGCATCATGTTGTCCTCGGTGTCCTTGAGCTTGCGCTCGGCCTCGTTCTTCTTGTAGCGATACTTCGCAATTCCCGAAGCATCCTCAAAGGTGCTTCGGCGCTCCTCGCTCTTGCGCGAGACCATCTCGGCGATGCGTCCCTGCCCGATGATCGAGTAGCCGTCGCGTCCGATACCCGTATTCATAAAGAGCTCGTAAATATCCTTCAGGCGGACGCCCTTACGGTTGATGAAATACTCACTCTCACCCGCGCGGTAATAGCGTCGGGTGACGGTAACCTCGTCGTAGGGACAATCCAGCTTGCCAAGCTCTCCGCGGTTGTCAAAGGTAACGGAGACCTCCGCATATCCCATCGGGCGGCGGCTATCCGCTCCGCCGAAGATGACGTCCTCCATCTTGCTTCCACGCAAGGATTTGGACGAGATCTCACCCAAAACCCAACGCATGGCGTCGGCGATATTCGATTTTCCCGATCCGTTCGGTCCGACGATGACGGTCACGCCATGCGCCGAGGGAGTCTCGGGCGCAAGCTCGACCGAAACGGCATTGTCGAAGACCAGCTTGGTCTTGTCCGGGAAGGACTTGAAGCCTTGCATTTCCAACGATTTCAGATACACGGTTGCTCCTCCTTAAGATTCCGGTATTCCTCGGGGAATACGCGGATCTCGTTCGTTTTTTTATCTGCGATGACTCGGCAGATCTCGGTGCCGGTCTCTTCACGCCAGCGCGAAAGATTCGCGCGGTGCTGACCGATCACCTTGGAATACGCTTTTTCGGGAACGGACAGGATCACGCGCCGCCCGAGAAGCTTTTCCCGCGCAAGCAGTGTCCTGACCTCGTCAAAATAGTATGCGTTCCAGACCAATTCTCCGAGTGCCGGATGGTTTGGTCCCGCATAGACCGTCTCGGGAGAGACCAGCTCCTCCGAGGCGCAAAGGCCGATCCGAATGCACGGAACGCCTCTCTCGCAAAGGATCCGCAGAGCCCTTGCGCTTCGTTTTGCCGCCTCCTCGCAGGAAAGCGGCGTATAATCACCCGCCTCTGCAAGCGCGCAAAGCGGCGTGTCGTAAAACACTACGGTCGGATAGATCCGTGCGGCGTCTGCCCCCAGCGCGCAGATCTCGCGTGCGGTAGCCTCCTCCGCTTCGGGCGTGGATTCGGGCAGGCCGATCATCATCTGCCCCACCAGCGAAAATCCCGCCGCCTTGACGGCGCGGCACGCCCATCTTGCCTGCTCGGCCGTGTGCCCTCTGCGGCAGGCCGCGAGAACGCGGTCACTCATGCTTTGCAGTCCAAGCTCGATGTGGCGTACGGAATAGTGCGAAAGCAGCTCGAGGATCTCCTCGGAAAGATAATCCGGTCTTGTGGAAAGACGGATCGCAGATACGCGTCCCGCGTCCACAAAATCCTGCGCCGTACGCAGAAGCGAAAGCATCAGCTCGCGGTCGATCCCGGTAAAGGAGCCGCCGAAGTAGGCGATCTCGGTCTCGGCATCCTGCGGGAGCGTGGCCAGTACGGTCTCGATCTCCTGTCGCACGCGGCCTGCGTCAAAGCTCTTGCGCCCCGAGATGGAGCGTTGATTGCAGAAGACGCACTGATTGGGACAGCCCATGTGCGGAATGAAGATCGGAATATTGCAGTGCTGCATCAGCCCTCGATGCCAAAGAGCTCCAGCGCATCGCGCGCGGCGGCCTGCTCGGCCTGCTTTTTGGAGTGTCCCTCGCCTCGGCCGATGCGATTGGAATCGAGATAGACCTCAACCACGAAGGTCTTGTTGTGGTCCGGTCCGCTTTCTCCGATCAAACGGTATTCCAGCGTTCCCTTCTGCTCGCGGTCTCTCTGGATAAACTCCTGCAATCCGGATTTGCTGTCCGCGTGGTATCCGCCGGAGGTGGGAATGCGTCCGACCGCCTCCTTGATCAGGGGCAGAAGGAAGGCAGAGACCGCACAAAGCCCGTTCGCTCCCGCGTCCAGATAAATGGCTGCGAGAACCGCCTCAAAGGCGTCGGCGATCACGGCAGGCTTTTTGGCACCGCCGCTATTGGTCTCGCCCTTTCCCAAAAGGAGAAAATCGCCAAGACCGATCCTCTCGGAATAGGAGGCCAACGCCTCCTCACAGACCACGGCCGCGCGAATGCGCGTCAGATCGCCCTCGGGAAGCTCGGGAAACTGCCGATACAAATATTCACTTGTGATCAGGGAGAGAACCGAGTCTCCCAAAAACTCCAGTCGCTCGTTGCAAAGCAAATGGTGATTTCTTGCTCCCGTTTCGTTGGAATAGGAGGAATGCGTCAGCGCGCGACGAAGATACTTCACGTCCGAAAACCGATATCCAATCCTCTTTTCCAGCTCCTCTAAAGGAAGTGCCATGATCGTTCCCCTTTATTTCTTCTTATCGTTTCACAGAGGCAAAAGCCGCGTTCATCAAGGCTCCTGCGTCTCCTGCTTTTTGCGCTCCTGCGCCGCCTTACGGCGCTCGGCATATTGCTTTGCCGCCTCGGCAATATCGTAGATCGCGCCCGAATCGGCGTAGTTGATCGCCTGGCGGATCGCGTTCTTGAAGGCCTTGGCATCCGACGAGCCGTGCGCCTTGATCACGGGCTTGGAAATGCCCAGGATCGGTGCGCCGCCGTGCTCGGCAGGATCGTAATCCTTCTTCATCTCTGCCAGCTGCTTTTTGACCCCGAGAGCGGCAACCTTGGTCACGGTCGAGCTGTAAAAGACCGATTTGAGACGGGAAAGAAGCATCTTTCCCAGCCCCTCGACCGTTTTCAGAAAGATATTTCCCGTAAAGCCGTCGGTCACAAGGACGTCGCAGGTATCAAAGGGAGCAACACTTCCCTCAATGTTTCCGACAAAGCGGATCTCCTCGCACGCGGCCAGGCGCTTGTAGGCGGCCTGCTGGAGAGGCGTTCCCTTGGTCTCCTCCGCGCCGTTGTTCAACAGTCCAACGCGCGGCTGCTCAAGGCCATACATTTTGCGCATATACGCGCTTCCCATCACGGCAAACTGCTCGAGATTTTCCTCGGTCACGGCAATGTTCGCGCCCGTATCCAGAAGCAGAACGGGAACCTGCAGCGGCACGATCGCACCGATGCCCGCGCGCAAAACGCCCTTCGCCTTGCGGACAATCAGCGTAGCACCCGTAAACAGTGCGCCCGTATTTCCCGTGCTGACAAAGGCATCTCCATGCCCCTCGGCCAGCATCCGCAGACCAACGGCCATAGAGGAATCCTGCTTGCCGCGCACGACGCAGAGCGGGTCGTCCTCCATGGTGATCACGGTCTCTGTATGAACAATATCCATTCTTCGGATATCAAAATCGTTTTCCTGTGCGATCCGTTCGATCTCAAAGCGATTTCCGACCAGAATATAGGACGCGTTGAACTCCTGTGCGGCCATGATCACGCCCTTAACGGTCTCCTCGGGGGCTCTGTCGCCACCCATGACATCTACAATGATCCTCATATGATCTCAACACGGCGATTCGCACGCCGAATCCTTTACTGATTTTTTGCGGTCGAGCCTTCCCCGTTGGCAAAAGCCGAAGCACGGATCTCGTCGATCTTGGCAAGGGCACGCTCGGCCAGCTTTTCGTTCTTCGCCGTCTTTCCGCCCTTTACCCGATAGCCAAGGGGGGCGACGATGCCGAAATTGGCGTTCATGGGAAGAAACTTTCCAACGCCTCCGCGGCTGACGTAAGCCGCCATCGCGCCAAGCATGGTCTCCTCGGGGAACAGGATCGCCCCCTCCCCAAGGGCAAGACGCGCGGCATTGATGCCTGCAACAAGTCCGCTTCCCGCCGACTCCACGTAGCCCTCCACACCGGTCATCTGCCCGGCAAAGAAGGTCTGCGGACGGGTGCGCATGGCGTAGGTGGGGGAAAGAAGGTCGGGAGAATTGAGGTAGGTATTCCGATGCATTACGCCGTAGCGCAAGAACTCGGCATTCTCCAGTCCCGGGATCATGCGGAACACGCGACGCTGCTCGGGAAAGGTCAGATGCGTCTGGAAGCCGACGAGATTGAACATCGTGCCCTCCACGTTCTCCTTTCGGAGCTGGACCACGGCGTAGGCCTCCTTGCCCACGCGGGGATCGATCAGGCCGACCGGCTTCATCGGGCCGAAGCGAAGCGTATCGTAGCCTCGCCTTGCCATGACCTCGACCGGCATACAGCCCTCAAAGACCTTCAGATCCTTCTGGCTTTCGCGGTCAAAGTCCTTCAGCTCGGCCTCCTCGGCCGAGATCAGCGCCTCGTAAAAGGCGTCGTACTGCTCCCGCGTCATGGGACAGTTGACGTAGTCGGCGTCGCCCTTATCGTAGCGGGAGGCAAAATAGGCAACGTCCATATTGATGCTGGCAAAATCCACGATGGGAGCGGCCGCATCAAAGAAGTGCAGATCTCCGCAGCCCATGGATTGGATCAGATGCGCCGAAAGCGAATCCGAGGTAAGAGGTCCCGTGGCGACCACGGTGATCCCCTCCCCCACGCTCTCCATCTCGCGGTGAAGGATCTCGATATTGGGGTGCGAAGCGATCTTGTCGGTGATATACTTGGAGAAAAGCACGCGATCCACCGCCAGAGCCGAGCCCGCGGGAACGCGGGTGGCGTCTGCCGCCTCCATGATCAGCGAGCCCATGCGCCGCATCTCCTCCTTGAGGAGGCCTACGGCGTTGGAAACGCAATCGGATCGCAAGGAGTTGGAGCAGACAAGCTCGGCAAAGCCCTCGGAATGGTGGGCGGGCGAATACTTGTGCGGCTTCATCTCATACAAACGGACGCGGACGCCGCGCTCGGCCGCCTGCCAGGCGGCCTCACATCCGGCAAGTCCTGCTCCGTAGATCTCAATGCAGGGCTGCATCATGCTCACCCTTATTCCTCCGCACCGCTCTCGGGTGCGGTGTACTCCTTGGAAAAGCCGCAATCCTTGTCGTGGCAAACGAGCAGGTTCTTGCCCTTCTTGCGGAACAAAAGCTTTCCGCAGGTGGGGCACTTCTCGTTGACGGGCATATCCCAGGAGGAGAAATCACACTCGGGATAGCGCTCACAGCTGTAGAATACGGTGCGGTTGCGTCCGTACTTGGTCACGATGCGTGCCTGGCACTTGGGGCAAGCCACGCCCGTATCACGCACGCGAGCCTTGGTAAAGCTGCACTCGGGATACTTGCTGCAGGCATAGAAGCTGCCGAACTTGCCGTTGCGCAGGACCATATCTGATCCGCATCTCTCGCACTTGAAGTCAGCGATCACGGGCGCCTTCTTTTCCTTACCCTGCTCCTGCTCCTCTGCGGGATCCGTGCTCTCGGGCTCCTCTGCGGGAGCAACGAGGGGCTTGGTATTCTTGCAGGTGGGATAATTGGGGCAAGCGGCAAACTTGCCAAAGCGTCCGTTGCGGACCACCATGCGGCTGCCGCACTTTTCGCAAACGATGTCGGTCTCCTCAACGGGAACCTCGATGGTATTGGTCTTGATCACCTTCTCGGCCTCCTCCAGCTGCTTGGAGAAGACGTCCCAGAAGCCGCGGAGAACGTTGAGCATGGACTGCTCGCCGTTTTCAATGGCGTCCAGATCCTTTTCCATATCCGCCGTAAAGCCATAGTCCACGATGGAGTTGAAATTCTCCTTCATCAGCTTATTGGTGATCTCGCCCAGAGGCGTGGGGACGAAGGCCTTGCCCTCGCGCTTGACGTAATTGCGCGCCAGGATCGTGGTGATGATGGTGGCGTAGGTGCTGGGACGGCCGATGTCCAGATCCTTGAGCATCTGGATCAGGGACGCGTCGTTATAGCGCACGGGAGGCTCGGTGAAGTGCTGGGTCAGCTCGGCATCGTCCGAGGCCAGCAGCTGATCCTGCTCGAGTGCGGGCAGGCGGATATCCTTGATCTCGCCGGGCTCATCCGCGGTCTTTGCCGCGCCCGTATCCTCGCTCGCCTCGTAAACGGCCATATAGCCCTGGAAGGTGACCGAATATCCGCTGGTGCGGAAGATATAGCCGTTGCAGGTGAAGTGAATGCTGATGGTATCCAGAACGGCAGAGGCCATCTGGCTGGCCACGAAGCACTCCCAGATCAGCTTGTAAAGCTTGTACTGATCCGAGGTGAGGTGCTTGCGCAGCTTGAGGGGCTCCATCTCCACGCGAGTGGGACGGATCGCCTCGTGTGCGTCCTGCGCGCCCGGCTTTGCCTTGAAGGTGCGAGGCGTCTCGGGGCAATAGTCCTTGCTGTATTTCTCAACGATAAACTCTCTTGCCGCATTCTGCGCGTCGGCAGAAACGCGGACCGAGTCGGTACGCATATAGGTGATCAGACCCTGTACGCCGCCAAGCTCGGAGCCGAGGTTAATTCCTTCGTAAAGCTCCTGCGCGACCTTCATGGTGCGCTGGGACTGGAAGCCAAGCTTGCGGAAGGCCTCCTGCTGCAGCGTGGAGGTGGTAAAGGGTGCGGCGGGAGCCTTGTGGCGAGCCGCCTTTTTGATCATGGAGACCCGATAGTCACGGCCGTTGACGGCGTCGGCAACCTTTTGCGCCTCGGCCTCGCAGGTCAGGCGAAGCTTGCCCTGCTCCGTGCCCCAGAAATGTGCCGGGAAGGTCTTTCCGCCCTCGGCGTGGAGGACCGTCTGAATGGTCCAGTACTCCTCGGGATTGAACGCGCGGATCTCCTCCTCACGCTCCACCACGATCCTCGTGGCCACCGACTGCACGCGGCCTGCGCTGAGTCCGCTCTTGACGTTCTTCCACAGCAGGGGGCTGAGCTTGTATCCCATGATACGGTCGAGAATGCGGCGGGTCTGCTGGGAGTTGACCAGATCCATGTTGATGGTTTTGGGGGCCTTGATCGCCGCCTTGACCGCGGTCTTGGTCACCTCGTTGAAGCAGATGCGCTGGGTCTTCTCCACGGGAATCCCGAGAGCGACCGAAAGGTGCCACGCAATTGCCTCTCCCTCGCGGTCAGGGTCGGTTGCGAGGAAGATCTTGTTGGCGTTCTTTGCTTCCTTGCGGATCTCCTTGATGAGATCGCCTTTGCCGCGAATATTGATATAGTGTGCCTCAAAGTCGTTTTCAATGTCCACGCCGAGCGAGCTTTTGGGAAGATCGCGGACGTGACCCGCAGAGGCGATCACCTTGTAGTTCGTTCCGAGATAGCCCTTTACGGTCAATGCTTTGGAGGGGGACTCCAGAATCACGAGATTATGTGCCATATTTAAGACCAAGTATCCTTTCTGTTGGTTGGTGTAAAAATCCGTTGAATTATGCCTTCATGTACATTCCGCCCGGAAGCTTGTGAATCAATCCCATGATCTCCAGCATCGTCAGGGCGGCGATCAGATCGCCGCTGGAATAGTCCAGCGCGGTGAGCGCATCCATCGCGATCGCGCGATCGTCCGGAATCGCTTCAAAGACGGCGAGCTGGATTGGGGAGAGATTCTCGGGCGCCTTGACCGGCTCCCGCGAACGCGGCTCTGCGGCGGTGGGAAGATCGCCAAGCGAAAGCTGCTCCGGCTCACTCTCCTGCGCGGGCAAGGGCTTTTTCGGCCTTGCGGACGCACGGCTCGCCTTCCCCTCTGCCCGTTTGGGCGGCTTTTTCGTCTCCTTTTCCTCCGGGACGGCTTGTACCACCGTGCGCGGCGCGGAGGAGGTCCTTTGAGTCAGCTCGATCACGCCCATGCGGTCCAGGTACTGCAGATCCGCCTCCGAGGACTTCTCAGCCTTGGGCAGCTGCTCCGTGCGCAGGGTCTCTGCGTGCGAAAAGGCGTAATGATTGATGATGTCTGCCGCAGAGAGAATAAGCGACGCGCCGTCACGGATCAGTCCGTTCGTGCCGTCCGCTCCGCGGCTACCGAGATTTGCGGGAACGGCAAAAACCTTGCGTCCCTGCTGGATCGCGTCCTTTGCGGTGATCAGCGATCCGCTTCCGATGCCTGCCTCCACCACGACGGTTCCCTGCGTCAGTCCGCTGATGAGGCGGTTGCGCACGGGAAAATGATAGCGGTTTGGCGTGGTTGCGGGCGGATACTCCGAAAGCAGAAGTCCGTTCTTGCGGATCTGCTCCATCAGGATCCCGTGGTGCTTGGGATAAACGATATCCAGACCGCACCCGAGGACCGCAATCGTCGGCGCCTTTGCGGCAAGTGCCGCCGCGGCGGCTACACCGTCGATGCCCGAAGCCATGCCGCTGACGACCAGGGCGTTGACCGAGGCAAGCTCATAGGCTATTTTATACGCCGACCGCAATCCGTATGCACTCATTCGCCTCGTTCCGACCATGCCGATGCAAAGGCGACGGTCAAAGGGCTGGAGCGTGCCGCTGTAATACAGAAGCAGTGGCGGATCCTTGATCTCGCGCAGGGCGGACGGGAAATCGGCGTGCGTGTAAGGCAGGATGCCGATGCCCTGGCGCTCGCAAAGATCCAGGATCTGAGAAGCGCGCTCCAGGCTCTTGCCCTGCAGCTTGGCCTTGGTGGAATCCGAAATGCCGTCGACCGCGGCAAGCTCCTGCTCCTCCGCGTGATAGACCGCATACGGGCCGTCGTAGACCTGGAGCAGCCGTTTGACGTCGCGGTTCCCCGCGCCAAGCGCCTCGGCAAGCCAGATCCAGAACAATGCATTTTGCAGCTCCATGAACGCTCTCCTCTCTGTTTTGGTTTGCGGTCGGTAAGAGCCGACCTTTCCTTGCCGATCTCAACCGTGCAAGGCTCGATCGCTTATCGGGAAAACTCCCACATCAGGATCGAGGCCGCCACCGCCGCATTGAGCGACTCTGCGCGCGCGGTCATGGGAATGATGACGCTGCGATCGCAGGCGGCAACCGTTTCGGGGCAAAGCCCGTGCCCCTCGTTTCCGATAACGACGCAGTCTCCGCTTTGGGGCACGAAGCTGCCAAGACGAAGCGCATCGGCATCGAGTGCGGCCGCAAAGACTCTGCGGCCATGCTCACGCAGCTGCGTGATGACGGGAGCCAGCGCAGGCACGCGATCGATCGGCTGGGAGAACAAGGTTCCCATCGAGCCTCTCACGGCCTTCGGGTGATAGATATCCGCGCAGTCCGCGCTCAGGATCAGGCGATCGATCCCCATCGCCGCGGCCGAGCGAATGATCGCCCCCACGTTTGCGGGATCACGCACCGATTCCAGGAGCACGATGCGCTCTCCCTCCATGCTTGAAAAATCTGCGCTATTATATATTGTAACAATTTTTTGGAATTTGTCAATATATTTTGCTACACATATCACGCCTTCGGGCGATTTTTCTTCAGAAATTTTCGAAAAAACGTCCTCCGAGAGCAAAAGAAGGCGCCCGATGCGGGAAACGACCTCCTTTCCGTGGGTAGCCTCGGCCATCGCAAGCAGCTCCTGCGCACGGTCGGCGCGCAACGCCACGAGGGGAAGCTCCAGTCCGTTTTGAAGCGCCTCGTCGAAGAGCTTGATGCCGTCAAAGCGGAAAAGTCCGCGCGCTTCCCTCTCCCGACGGTCGGAAAGCTTGCAAAGCTCCACCACCGAGCGGTTCTGTCTGGAGGAGATGATCTGTGCTGAAGGGTCCAAAAAACTCCCTCCCTTTCCTAAAAATCCGGGAGCCTCGGCCCCCGTCTATCGGTCTCTAACAATGACAAAAACCCGATGAATTCATCGGGTTTTTGATCACTCCATCAAAGAGCAGCCTTTGCCTGAGCGGCGAGTGCTGCGAATGCCTCCTTGTCAGAAACAGCGATCTCAGCCAGCATCTTGCGGTTGAGGGTAACGCCGGCCAGCTTGAGGCCATGCATGAAGGTGGAATAGTTCATTCCGTTGACCTTCGCCTGAGCGGAGATTCTGGTGATCCAGAGAGAACGGAAATCTCTCTTCTTCATCTTTCTGCCGGCGAAAGCGTAGTTACCGCTCTTCAGAACGGCCTGCTTTGCCATCTTAAAATGCTTGGACTTTGCGCCCCAGTAGCCCTTAGCGGCCTTCAGGGTAGCCTTTCTTCTCTTGCGCGTCATCATTGCGCCCTTAACTCTTGCCATTTTTCAATTCCTCCGTTTCTCTTATTTTACCAGTGCCTTCAGATTGTCAGCCATCTTGCCCTGCACCAATGCGCTGGAACGCAGATGTCTGATTCTCTTTGCGCTCTTGTTACCGGTATTGTGACGGTGAGAACTGTGGAACATTTTGACCTTGCCGTTGGCAGTAACAGAGAATCTCTTTGCCGAGGCCTTATGCGTTTTGATTTTTCCCATTTTCTTAACTCCTTTTCTTCAATGTCCGGCAATAGGAACGCCGGAAATTATCATGCAGTCCCCCTCTTGCAAGGGGTGATAGAATGAACGGAACGATTCGTGCGGATTATTTCGCTTTGACAGGAGAGATCACCATGCTGATGATTCTGCCGTCGAGAACCGGCTTCTTGTCGATCGCACCGAATGCGGCGCAAGCGGCCTCAAAGCGCTCCAGAACCTCGCGTCCCATGGGGATATGGCTCATTTCACGTCCGCGGAAGCGCATGACGACGCGAACCTTGTTGCCCTCCGAAAGGAATCGCTGAGCGTGTCTGACCTTGGTCTCAAAATCGTGGACATCAATTCGGTAGGAAAGCTGAATCTCCTTCAGCTCAACGGTCTGCTGCTTTTTCTTGGCCTCCTTCTCGCGCTTGTCACGCTCGAAGCGGAACTTGCCATAGTCCATGATCTTGCAGACGGGGGGATTTGCCTGAGATGCCATCATCACCAGATCCATGCCCTGATCGTAAGCAAGCTCAAGAGCCTTTGCCGAGCTCATGATGCCCATGACCTCGCCGTTGGAGCCGATCAAACGAACCTCCTTGGCGTTGATCTCCTCGTTTAGCAGGTTTTCCTTCTCTTTCGCGCTAATAGTCCAACACCTCCAAAAATAAAAATAACCGTACAAAGATTACTCTCCGTACGATCACCGCAGTTCGGCCTATCGCCCAAGGGCGCTATACAAGCCAAAGGATCTATTGACCAGCATCACAACCGGTGTGCAGGTGAGAACGGAGCGTTCTGCTTTGTTTACTTTGGTATTATACTACACTTTTGCTCCCTTGTCAAGTCCTTTTTCACAATTTTTTTCTTCTTTTCAAGAAAATCGGTTTTTGGCGAAAAAGCGACGCCGATCGACCGAAAAAACACGCCCAAAAGGCCCTATTTTGCAACACAAGTCCACCACGACGTGACGTACGACACGAATGTCCATCGTAAAATGGTACAAAATTCACTATCCGGATAGGGGGTAAAATTTTATTCCGTACCTTTTTCACAAAAATTCATGTCAATTTTCGTCACATTTGGATATTTACAAAAGCGCCGTTTTGTTGTATAATAGTCTCTGCCGGCGGACAATCGTCCTCCGGGTTTCCCCTTTTTGCACATTACCAGATTGTTCTCGCCAAATGCCAATCTCATGACATCACTGAGCGAAAGCAGCTGTGAGTGTGCAATTTTCATTTTCTGCGGTTTTTCTTTCCGCTGACGATAAACGCATACTTCAACCGGCAGGCACCTCTGCCGAGAATTACGGAGGAAGCACTCTATGGAATTTCTGTACCTTTTGGAAAAAATCCGAACCCCTTTTGGCGATTGGCTGCTCGGCACGCTGACGCATCTGGGTGCGGAAACACTCTTTATCGTGGCCGCCCTGCTCTTTTTCTGGTGTCTGGATAAAAAGAAGGGCTACTATCTGCTCTTTACCGGGCTTTCGGGAGTGCTTTCCGTGCAGATTCTCAAAATGGCCTGCCGCATTCCCCGCCCCTGGGTGCTGGACCCGGATTTTACGATCGTGGAAAGTGCGCGCGAGGGGGCTACGGGCTATTCCTTCCCCAGTGGGCACACCCAGTGCGCCACCGGCGTTTACGGAAGCATCGCCCGCTCACACCGCAATTGGATCGTTCGTGCGGTCTCCATCGCGATCCTCGTGACCGTCGCCTTTTCCCGAATGTACCTCGGCGTGCATACCCCGAAGGACGTCCTGGTCTCGCTGGGTATCGGTCTTTTCTTCGTCTTTGCACTCTATCCGATCCTCGATAAGGCCTTTACGAATCCCCTCGGTATGCTCGCGCTCTTTGCCTTCTGCGCGCTCTTTGCTCTGGCAAATCTGCTCTTTGTGGAGCTTTACGCCTTTCCTGCCGACGTAGACGCGGCCAACCTGCTCAACGCCAAGGAGACCGCCTGGAAGCTTCTGGCCGCCATTCTCGGTATGCTCGTTGCCTATCTCCTCGATCACTACCTGGTGCATTTTGAGGTGACGGCCGTGTGGTGGGTGCAGATCATCAAGATCGCCCTCGGCGTGGGAAGCTTCATGCTCCTGCGCATTCTGCTCAAGCAGCCCTGCAACGCTCTGCTCGGCGAGGCCGCCGGCGGAGGACTTCGCTACTTCCTGCTGGTCGTCTGGAGCGGTGGGATCTATCCCATGCTCTTTCCCCTCCTCAACAAGCTCGACCGCAAAAAAGCAGCGGCATGATCCTTACCATAAAAAAGAACCGCCTCGCACTTGCCGAGGCGGTTCTTTTGTTACGGCTTAAAGACGGTCGAGCAGCTTTTCTGCACGATGCTTCATGACCGTGGCGTAATAGGTCACCACGATAACCTCAAGCGCCTTGTTCAGGCGCGCACGCGCACCCTCGAAGGGCTCCTTATAATCTACGGTAAACTCCTCCACGATCTCGTGGAAGGAGGTCAGCACGCAGGTCTCGGACTGCATCATATATTCCACGATGCGGCAGATATAATCGTAAAGCACCGAATCGCTGATGATGTCGTCGGAGGAATCCTCAAGATCGCCGTTGATATACTGGATCAGATAGGCGATCCGATCGAGCTGCATGCAGGAGCGGAGCATATTGATGATGAGGATATGCGCCACCTGGTCGATGTTGTATTTCTTCGAGCGGCTATTGGCCACCCAGCCGCGCTTGGTCCAGTTCTGCAGCGTGGAGCTGTCGATGCCCGAGATCTCGCGGATCTGCGTGAGCATAACGCCGTTGCTGATGAAAAATACCTTTCTGAGAAAAGCAAGACCGGTTACACCGCCTACGTCTGCCTGCTTAAGTCGCGTTCCCGGAATGCGGTCATCCTGAAATTGCAAATTCATTCTTTTTTCTCCTTCAAAACACAAAAACTAATCTTCTACGCTTATTATATCACACAATCGTCTGATTGTCAATGCGTTTTTTCGGAATTTTTGCGTCCTGTATTGATTTGATCATAAAGTAAAAGCCCTCTTGAGACAATTCTCACGAGGGCTTTTCCCGATATTATCAGTTGTCGCGAAGCATTTCGGCAAGAATGGCGTCGCGGTCAAGGCCAAAGGAGTGCCAGATCGGCTCGTCCTTTTCCTGAATGGCGAATTGATCCTTGAGCGCCAGAATGCGCACGTCCTTTCCCTGCATACGGGAATGGGTAGAAAGTGCATCCGAAAGCAGCATTCCCATGCCGCCCGCGTAGATCTCCTCCTCAAGCAGGATCACGCGGCAGGCCTTTTCGGGAAGCCACCCTGCCACCTGCTCGGCGACCTCGGCGTAAGGGCAAAGCTGCTCCAGAAGAAGCACGCCCGTACGAACGTCCTTTTCCTCCAACAGCCTTGCGGCGGCAAGCGCCTCCGTGGCGATGCGTCCGTGCGTAACGATCACGCCGTCAAGCGCTTCGGCGTCCTTCGGCGAATAGCTGCTTCTGACGCTTCCCGTCTGCTCCTCGCGGTAAAAGGCGCGGCAGATCTCGGGATCCTCCCGTCCGTTCGGGTAGCGGATTGCCACGGGCCCCGTGGCCTGCAAAGCGGCGTCCAGCGCTCTTCCGAGTGCCTCGTGGGTGATCGGCGTGTAGAGGCGGATCCCCGGGATCTCGGAGAGGAAGGCAACGTCAAAGATGCCGTGATGGGTCGCCCCGTCAAAGGGGTTAAGCCCCACCCGATCGATGCAGAACACAACGGGAAGCCCCTGGAGGGCTACGTCGTGAATGATATTATCGTAGGCGCGCTGCAAAAAGCTGGAATAGATCGCCACAACGGGTCGGTAGCCGTTTGCGGCAAGGCCTGCCGCAAAGGTGACGGCGTGTGCCTCGGCGATCCCCACGTCAAAGAAGCGCTCGGGGAACGCCTGCTTGAAGGGGGTCAGCCCCGTTCCCTGCGTCATCGCGGCCGTAATGGCACAGATGCGTCCGTCCTCGGCCGCCCGTGCGGTCAGCAGCTCGCCCATCTCCTCCGAGAAGCTTCTGGTGCTTTCGACAGGACGCCCGGCAGGAGAAACGCCGTGGTATTTTCCGGGATCGGCCTCGGCAGGCGCGTATCCCTTTCCCTTTTTGGTCTTAAGATGAATGATGCAGGCCTGCTCGCTCTCCTTTGCCTCACGCAAAAGGCGCTCAACGGCCTCCTCATCGTTTCCGTCCACCGGGCCGAGATAGTTCAGCCCGAGATTTTGAAAGTAATTCGTGCCGTACAGTGCGGCTTTGAGCGCGTTCTTCATGCGGCGCAGACCGTTGAAGAGCGGACGTCCGATGAGCGGAATATGGCAAAGGACCTTGGCCGTGACGTCCTTGGTACGGAAATATCCCTCCGAGGAGCGCAGATGCGAAAGCTCACGCGCAAAACGGCCGATGTTCTTGGAAATGGACATCTCGTTTTCGTTGAGGATCATGATCAGGCGAAGCTTTCCGCGGCTGTTGTTGAGCGCCTCGTGGATCATGCCGCCCGTGTAGGCGCCGTCGCCGAAAACGCAGACCGTGTAGGCATCTGAGCCGCTGATGCGGTCGGCCTCGGCAAAGCCGAGAGCGGCAGAGAGTGAGGTGGAGCTATGCCCTGCGCCAAAGCAATCGTGCTCGCTCTCACTTCGCTTTGGAAAGCCGCTGATGCCTCCGCCGCGGCGAAGCTCGTCAAAGCGGTCGCGCCGTCCGGTGATCAGCTTATGCACGTAGCTCTGGTGTCCCACGTCAAAGAGGATATGATCCTTTGGAGAGGAAAAAACGCGGTGAATGGCAAGCGTCAGCTCGACCGCGCCGAGATTGGAGGCGAGATGACCGCCGTTTTCGAGCACGCGCTCCACAAGGAAGGCGCGGATCTCCTCGGCAAGAGGAGCAAGCTCCTCGCGCGGCATGGCCTTAAGATCCTCCGGAGAGTTGATCTGATACAAACGGGGGTAGCTGCTTGAGCGTGCATCCCGATTTTGTTCCATCATTCTTCCCTCCTTTCAGGATGTTTTGCTTCATAAAATACAGTATAGCATATTCCGGCAGAAAAGTCAACAGATTTTCTTTCGCGCAAAGCGACGGAAGGCGTGCATGTCTGCCCTCTGACGGCAAAAAACGACCGCCGCAAATGCGGCGGTCGAAAAGCTCAGATCAATGCAGGACGCAACGCTCGGTGTCCTTATCAAAGATGTGCATTCTGGACATATCAAAGCCAACCTTGATGGTGTCGCCGGCACGGGTGGAGGATCTGGAGGATACGCGAGCGATAAGCTTGCCCTCCTCACCGACATTCAGGTACAGATAGATCTCAGCACCCATCAGCTCGGTTACGTCAACGTAGGTCTCGATGACTGCACCCTCGCAGTTTGCAATGTTGATCTCATCGTCATGGATGCACTCGGGACGAAGGCCACCAACGACCTCCTTGCCGATGTAATCTGCAAGAGCGGGATCCTTAGCCTTGTCGGCAGGCATCTTCAGCTTGTTGCCCTCGTAAATGAAGTAGAGATCGTCGCCCTCCTTCTCGAGAACACCGTTGAGGAAGTTCATCTGAGGCGTTCCGATAAAGCCTGCAACGAAGATGTTGACCGGCTTATCATACAGCTTCTGAGGAGAATCGACCTGCTGGATCAGACCGTCCTTCATAACGACGATTCTGGTTGCCATGGTCATAGCCTCGACCTGGTCGTGCGTAACGTAGATAAAGGTGGTGCCCACGCGGTTGTGGAGCTTGGTCAGCTCGGTTCTCATGGCTGCACGCAGCTTTGCGTCCAGGTTGGAGAGCGGCTCGTCAAGGAGGAATACCTGAGGATCACGCACGATTGCACGTCCGAGTGCAACACGCTGCTTCTGACCGCCCGAAAGAGCCTTCGGCTTACGGTCGAGAAGGTGGGTAATGTCCAGGATGCGGGCTGCATCCTCAACTCTCTTCTTGATCTGCTCCTTCGGAACCTTGCTCAGCTTAAGGCCGAACGCCATGTTCTCGTAAACGGACATATGCGGATACAGAGCGTAGTTCTGGAACACCATCGCGATCTTGCGGTCCTTCGGTGCAACGTCGTTGACCAAACGGTCGCCGATAAACAGCTCGCCCTCGGAGATCTCCTCCAGGCCTGCGATCATACGAAGAGTAGTGGACTTTCCGCAACCGGAGGGACCGACCAGAACCAGGAACTCCTTATCCTTGATTTCCAGGTTAAAATCGGAAACAGCGGTAACGCCGCCCGGGTACTTTTTGTAGATGTGTCTGAGGGATAAGCTTGCCATATTTTGTAATCCTCCTGAAATTCCCCTTCTCGGGGGTATAATTTAACATATATTATTGTACCAAAAAAGAGTGAAAAATGGAAGAGTTTAATTTCCCAAAATTGCAGGATAATAATTGTGCATTATGCACAAAAATCCACGTTTGTTTCAGCAAACGAAGTTTTTTGGCAGGTTAACGCTTTAATATATTAAGGTTACGCCTTGGGTTTGGACTTCATCGTCAGCGAGATGCGCTTCTTGGGAACGTCCACGCTCAGCACGCGAACCTTGACCACGTCGCCCACCTTGACCACGTCCGAGGGGTGCTTGACGAAGCGATCCGAAAGCTGCGAAATATGCACCAGTCCGTCCTGATGCACGCCGATGTCCACGAATGCGCCAAAGTCGATGACGTTGCGCACGGTGCCCGTCAGCTCCATATCCGGCTTCAGATCCTCGAGGCTGAGGATATCGTCACGCAGAACGGGGGGCGGAAGCGTGTCGCGGATATCCCGTCCGGGCTTCTCAAGCTCGGAGACGATGTCCTTCAGCGTGGGCACGCCGATGCCAAGCGCCTCGGCCACCTTGGAGAATCCTGCGCCCTGCACCTTGGTGCCGAGATCCTTGAGGTTGCTTTCTGCCACGTCCTCCTTGGTATAGCCAAACATCTGCAGAAGGCCTGCCGCGGCCTCGTAGGACTCGGGATGGACGCCGGTATTGTCAAAGATCTCCTTCCCTCCCGGGACGCGCAAAAAGCCTGCGGCCTGCTCAAAGGCCTTGGCGCCGATGCGCGGCACCTTAAGCAGCTGTGCGCGGGAGGAAAACTCGCCGTTCTCCTCGCGATACTTGACGATGTTGCGTGCGGAGGTAACATTGATGCCCGAGATATAGGAAAGCAAGGAATAGGAGGCCGTGTTGACGTCCACGCCGACTGCGTTGACGCAATCCTCCACCACGCCGCCCAGAGCCTCGTCCAGGCGCGCCTGCTTCATATCGTGCTGGTATTGGCCGACGCCAATGCCCTTGGGATCGATCTTGATCAGCTCGGCCAAGGGATCCTGAAGGCGTCTTGCGATGGAGACCGCACTTCTCTGCATAACGTCAAACTCCGGGAATTCCTCGGCGGCAAGCTTGGAGGCGGAGTAAATGGACGCACCTGCCTCGCTGACCACGATATACTTGACGTTCTCGGGGATCTCGCGCAAAAGCCCGGCAATAAAGATCTCGCTCTCCTTGGAGGCGGTTCCGTTGCCGATGGCGATCACGTCCACCTTGTGGCGGGAGATCAAACGCTTGATGATGGACTTGCTCTTTTCGATCTCCTCACGGGGCTTGACGGGATAGATCACGGCCGTATCCACGACCTTGCCCGTCTTATCCACCACGGCAAGCTTACATCCGTGTGCGTAGCCGGGGTCAAAGCCGAGAACGGTCTTGCCCTTGAGGGGGGATTGCATCAGCAGATGGCTGAGGTTGTCGGCAAACAGCTTGATCGCGCCCTCGCTGGCCCGGTCGAAGATGTCGCTGCGGATCTCGCGCTCGATGGAGGGCGCGATGAGACGGTCGTAGCTATCCATCACGGCAGCGGAAACGTACTTCTCTGCGGGGCTGCCGTTGTTGAGCAGAGTCTGCGAGAACAGGTAATTCAGCACGATCTCGCTCGCCACGGTGATGCTGACCTTCAGGAAATCCTCCTTCTCTCCGCGATTGATGGCAAGCACGCGGTGCGGAAGCACCTTTTTGAGGGGCTCGCTGTACGCGTAATACTGCGCGTAGACCGAGTCCTCCTCCTTGGCCTGCTTGGTGGAAAGAAGACCGAACTCAAAGGTCAGGCGGCGAAGCTCCTTGCGGAACTCGGCGTTGTCAGAGACGTCCTCGGCGATGATGTCCTTGGCACCCTGAAGTGCCTCCTCGACCGAAAGAACGCCCTTTTCCTCATTGATAAAGGCCTCTGCCGCCACCTCGATCGCGGGATCGTAGGAGGGCTCCTGGGCATAGATCAGCTTGGCCAGCTCCTCAAGGCCCTTTTCTCTCGCCACGGAGGCGCGGGTCTTGCGGTGCGGACGGAAGGGACGGTAGATATCGTCCACCTCGGTAATGGTCTGTGCCGCGTCGATGGCCGCTTGGATCTCGGGGGTCATCTTCTCCTGTGCGGTGATCAGATCCGAGACCTCCTGCTTGCGCTTTTCGATGTTGCGCAGGAAGTTGAGGCGGTCGTTCAGATCACGCAGGATATTGTCGTCCAGGCTTCCCGTGACCTCCTTACGGTAACGGGCGATAAACGGAATGGTATTCCCCTCGTCGATCAGAGCAACGGTCTTTTCGACCTGCTCAAGCTTAAGATGAAACTCTTGGGCGAGCCTTTCGAGAATGTTCATGAGTGATAAATGATCCTTTCTGTTATGGGTTTTCGGGCATCCGTGCCTCGTTTCGCAGGGCCTTCAGCTCCTCCTCGGTCAGAGGACGCCATTCGCCGCGCGGCAAGGACGGGTCAAGGGTTAAGGGACCGAAGGAGACGCGCTCCAGATACGTGATCTGGTTGTGTACCGCCTGCAGCATCAGCTTGATCTGGTGGTACTTCCCCTCCGTGATGGAAATATAGCCCTCTCTTTGGTCGGTCATGCTGACCGTGCAGGGCTTGGTCAGATAGCCACCGATATCCACGCCCCCCTCAAGGGAGGAAACGTCCTCCTCGGAAAGCGGAAACTTTGCGCGGAAGGCATAGGTCTTCGTCACGTGGCTTTTCGGCGCAAGCAGGCGGTGCGAGAGAGTGCCGTCGTTGGTGATCAGCATCAGGCCGAGCGTGTGCTTATCCAGCCTGCCGCAGGGGAAAAGTCCGCGCGTGCGGTACTCCGCGGGCAAAAGCTCTATCACCGTCGGGTCCCGTCCGTCCTCGGTCGCGCTGACGTATCCGCCGGGCTTGTTGAGCATCAGATAGAGAAACCTTTGGTACACGGCGCGCACGCCGCAATAGGAGATCTCGTCCTTCTCGGGATCCACCTTGCAGTCGGGTCGGGAAACGGGTAGCCCATTGACCGTGATCTTGCCTGCGCGTGCCGCGCGAGCCGTCTCGCTTCGGGTGGCAATCCCGCATTCCGAAAGCATTTTATCCAGTCGCATCCGATTCCCTCCTTCAAAAAATTCCAACTATATTATTATATCATACTTTGCTTTCCCTGTCAAGAAAAAATCTGCATCCGTCGCAAATTGCACGGGTGCAGATTTTCTTTTTATTCGGCTCAGCGCACCTCGATCTCGGTCACGGTCAGCACGTTATCCGCCACGCGGAAGCGAACGTCGAAATGCATGAAGTAAAAGCCGTATTCCCGATCGGGATCGTTCTGGTAGGCAGGACGCGGATCTCCGCGCAGAGCGGCGATCAGTCCGCCCAGGCGATCCTCGGGGATCAGGTCGGAAAGCTCCTTGGGAAAGACCACCTCAAGATGATCCTCCGCCGTCTCCTCGGCAAAGCCTGCACGGGCGTCGGGACGGCAATCCGAAAGCGGAAGATAGGGCTTGATGTCGTAAATGGGCGTGCCGTCCATCAGATCGGCACCCGACACGCGCAGAACGGTTCCGCGGCGGTCATCGTAGACGATCTCGTCCAGGCGCACGCAGGAAAGCCCGATGGGATTGGGGCGGAAGGGCGAGCGCGTGGCAAAAACGCCCATGCGCTTTTTTCCGCCAAGGCGCGGAGGCGTTACCGCCGCCGACCAGCCCTCTCGCTCGGCCTGTGAAAAATTCCAGATCAGCCAGATATGCGAAAAGCCCTCCAGTCCGCGAAACGCGGCGGGATCACGGTAGGCAGGCTCCATCACGACCTCTGCCTTAAGCTCCTTGATCAGTCCGCTCTGGCGCGGAATACCAAACTTGGTGGGAAAATCCGATCGGATGCGCGCAATGACCTCCAGCTTCTCGGCCATCGGTCAAAGCAAGCGACGGCGAAGCTCGTCGGCGTCGCACGCGCTGAGATAAGCGGGAGGAATATCCAGCACCGTCTTGCAGCCGCACTGCCCCTCAAGGCTCATGCGATACGCAGCACGGGCGTAGGCCACGAGGACCGATGCGGTGAACTCGGGATTGGAATCCAGCTTGAGGCTGTACTCGATGACGTGACGGTTTTCCCCGGCAACGCCGGTAGAGCCGCAGCGAATGACGGTGCCGCCGTGCGGAATGCCGCCATGCTCACGCTTGAGCTCCTCAAGGGAGACGAAATGAACGGTGGTATCGTACTCGTCAAAGTAATGCGGCATCTCACAGATCTCACGCTCGATGCGCGCCTTGTCTGCCCCCTCCTTTGCCACCACAAAGCACTCACGCAGATGCTTCTCTCTGGCCGTGAGCGTGGGATTCTCCCCTGCTCTTACCGCGCGCAAAGCCTCCTCCACGGGAATGGTGTACTGCTTGGCGTCAAGCACGCCGTCAATACGGCGGATCGCGTCCGAATGTCCCTGGCTGACGCCCTTGCCCCAGAAGGTATAGTCCATGCCCTCGGGCAGGATCGCGTTGGCATAGAGACGGTTGAGCGAGAACATTCCGGGATCCCAGCCGACCGAGATGACCGCCACGCGGCCACCCTCCTTTGCCGCCGCATCCACACAGGCAAAATGCTCGGGAATGCGCGCGTGTGTATCAAAGCTGTCCACCACGTGAAAGTGCTTTGCCAGCTCGGGGGTCTGTACGGGAAGATCCTTGGCGCTTCCGCCGCAGAGGATCATGACATCAATACGATCTTTCATTTCCAAAGCCTTATCCGCGGGGAGAACGCAAACGTCTCCCACCGTTTTTACCGTTTGCGGATCGCGTCGGGTAAAGACGGCGACAAGCTCCATATCCGTGTTTTGCCGAATGGCGTTCTCCACGCCCCGACCAAGATTTCCATATCCAAAAATGCCGATCCGAATTGCCATAGCATGACCACCCTTTCCGGATGCTTCCTCGCATCATCGGTGTTTATTATAGCACACCGCGTTTGCTTTTTCAATCCTTTTTTTACAAAAAATATCGTTTTTTTTCGTCCAAAAAGCAAAAAAAGAACGCCCCTCGGACGTTCTTAAAATTCCTTGAGCAAATGCTCCAGAGCCTGCAGCTTTTCGTTGGCGTAGCGGTACGCTCCCTTGAAGTCCTCGGTCTCGCGGCAAGCGATCTCCAGCTCGCAAAGGACCGTATACAGCTCGACCTCGCGCAAAAGCTCCTCGGCCTGCAAAAGCGTGAGCAGTGCCTCCTTGGCCTCGCGATAGTCTCCGCGCTCCATCTGTGCGCGGATGCGGACGTGCGCGGCAAAGAAGCTTCCCTCCTCCGCACGCATCAGATAGCGCTCGGCCGCCGAGAAGTCGCCGTCGTCCAGAGCGTCCAGCGTATCCACGTACGCCGAAAAGGGCGAGCTCCAGAAGAACTCGGTCTGCTTTTCCTCGTCGAGAAAATCCGAATAGAGCGTGGGCGAGATCCTGCGCATATAGCGGAAATACACGCTCACCCTTGCCTCAAGCTGCTCGGTGGGATACATCGTCTTTTCCGCATAGGAAAGCGCCTCATCAAAAAAGCGGCATGCCGAGCGAAGCCTGCCTGCCCAGAATTCCTCCTCTGCGATACCAACGTCGCAGCTGGCGAGCAGCAAGCCGATCTCATCATCCGCCTGCGGACAAGCCGAGATACACAGGCTTCGGCATCCTCGCAGATCCCCTTCCGTGTATGCACGCTTGATGTTGGAAAAGCCCTGCATCTTGCGATAAAGGGTCTCGTCCCCCTCCTCGGCAAGCAAAAAGCCCGCGGGAACGTTAAGACGCCCCGCGATATACAGAACGGTAGAAAGCGAAGGGTTGGCAGATCCGTTCTCAATGCAGCTCAACATATTCCGCGTGATCTGCGTGCCGGCAAGCTCGGACTGGGTCATCAGCTTGGCCACGCGCAATTCACGAATCTTTTCTCCGATGCTCATGAGAACGAATCTTCCTTCCTTACCTCTCGTATTCCGAAACGGTTATTTTTCCTCGGCCTCCGCCTCAACCGCAGTCTCTGCCTCGGCATCCGCCTCGGCAATCGCCTCCTTATAGGAATCCACAACGGCGCGGACCTTAGCCTTTGCGGCAGAGCAGGTGCTCTTTACCCCCAGCTTGATGCGCGTGGGGAGGGTCTTTGCACTGCTGGCAACGGTACCGACCTTGGAGGTGAGCAGCTTGCAATCCTTGATAAAGGCCTGCACGCGACCGACCAGGGTCTTGGAATAGATGAACTGATCCAGAAGACCGTAGAGTCTGTCCATATTGGCATTCACCACCTCGGCGATGCGGTCAGCCGCCTCGGCATAAATGCCCTCTGCGGTGCAGCGCGCCTGATCCATGCGGATCTCATACTCCTTCTGTGCCTTTTCCTCGATCGCCTTTGCCTTGGCAACGGCGGGCGCGAGAAGGTTGTTGTAGTCGCCGTCCATCTTCTTCATCAGCTTATCGTAAAGCTCCAGCTTTTCCTCGACCGATTCATCGCTGCCGGTGATCTTGTTCAATCTGGCCTCCAGCTCGACGACCTGCTGCTGCAACGTCGCCAGAGCCAGTGCCTTTTCCTGCAGCTTGGCCTCGGCATCGCGGACGAACTGATCGACCTCCGCCTTATCGTAGCCGTTCAGCTTATTTCTGAATTGAACCGTAATTTCAGACATGATGACGTCCTCCGAATTTCTCATTTTGGGATCATTTCCCGATCCGTATCCAATTATACAACTTTATCATATCATATTTCGCACAAAAAAGCAACTGTTTTTTTCGGAAATTCACAAAATAATTTCCAAACGCGGCTTTTCGGTTTCCAAAAAGGAGCCGTCCTTGACGCCTTCCCTCGCCCGAAAAAAGGAAAAGCCGAGAGCAAGGCTTGTCTCTTGCTCTCGGCGGCAGACTGATCGGGGATCAGTTTTCCTCCTCAAAATTGATCTTGATCTGCTTGGCCAGCGCCTTGCGGTGCTTGTCCATGAGATTCTGAATGCGCTGAACGGGGTTGAGCAGCGTGCTGATGGTCGCGTCGTTGTTGAGCGTGTCGATCAGGTAGGCAACGTACTTGCACATATTGACCTCCACGAACCAGGGCTTGCTTGCAAGCTCGGGACGGCGGTAGACCAGGTTGGTGGAAAGGATCTTATCAAAGACGCCCTCCTTGTAGCCCTGATCGAACTTGTCGCAGCCGTCGGTAAAGAGACCGAAGGTGGCAAAGCAGAATACGCGCTCGGCACCCTTCTCCTTAAGCTGCTTGCACACGTCGAGCATGGATTCGCCCGAGGAGATCATATCGTCCACGACGATCACGTCCTTGCCGTGCAGATCCTGGCCGAGATACTCGTGTGCCTCGATGGGGTTGCGTCCGTTGATGACGATGGAGTAGTTTCTTCTCTTATAGAACATACCGATGTCAAGACCGAGCACAGAGCTGTAATACATACAGCGCGCCATAGCACCCTCGTCGGGCGAGATGATGGCCATGTGATCCTTGTCGATCTGCACGTCCGGAACGGCACGGCAGAGTGCCTTGATCATCTGGTAGGTGGGGCGAACGTTGTCAAAGCCTGCCAGCGGAATGGCGTTGGAAATGCGGGAATCGTGTGCGTCGAAGGTGAGGATGTTGGAAACACCCATAGAAACGAGCTCCTGCAGCATGAGTGCGCAGTCAAGCGACTCACGGCTGGATTTCTTGTGCTGACGTCCCTCGTAGAGCATCGGCATAATCACGGTCAAGCGTCTTGCCTTGCCTCCGATGGCGGCAATGATACGCTTAAGATCTGCATAGTGATCGTCCGGACTCATGGGAACGTTCATGCCGTACATCTTGTAGGTGACGCCGTAATTGAATACGTCACAAATGATATACACGTCCTTGGCGCGTGCCGACTCGTGCAGGATTCCCTTTGCCTCACCGGAGCTGAAGCGCGGGCAGTCTGCCGAGAGGATAAAGGTATCCTCGTCCGCGCTGCTATGTCTGCGCCAGTCCTTGAGATAGCTGTCCACGTTTGCTGCGAATTGCTCGCAGCCGCGCATTGCGATTACCGCAAGCTCACCGCTCTGTTTGCCCTTCATGATAAGTCTCTCCTTTGATTTGTTGTATAATCCCCAATTATCGGCGATGCGGGTCTGCACGCCGACCTGACAGGTAATTTTTCGTCAGTTCAGTGCACAAAAGCGTCCGTACGCCTCATCCCAGATCGCGCGATCCGCGGTGGGCTCATACTCCTTGACCTCGAAGGAGGCGGCGATGATCTCTCTCGCCTGCTTCAGATCGGCAACCTCGCCGGCTGCGATGGCCTGCATCATCAGGTTTCCGATCGCCGTTGCCTCCTCGGGACCTGCCAGAACGCGAATGCCGCAGGCGTCCGCCGTCATCTGGGAGAGGAAGCGATCCTTGGTTCCGCCGCCAACGACGTGAATGACCTTGGCCGGCTTGCCGGTAGCCTTCTTGATGGATTCAACGGTATAGCGATACTTGAGCGCAAGGCTCTCGTAGATGCAGCGAATGACCTCGCCCACGCTCTCGGGCACGGGCTGACCCGTGCGGCGGCAGAACTCGCGCACGCGCTCGGGCATATTGCCGGGAGTGGCGAAGGATGCGTCGTCGGGATCGATCAGGCTGCGGAAGGGCTGGCATTCCTTGGCCCAGGCCTCCATCTGCGCAAAGCTGTAGTCATTGCCCTCGCGCTTCCACTGGCGTCTGGATTCCTGAATGAGCCAAAGGCCCATAATATTTTTGAGGTAGCGAATGGTTCCCATCGCGCCGCCCTCGTTGGTGAAATTGAGTTTTCTGGAGGTCTCGCTGAGCAAGGGAGAGGAAAGCTCGGTGCCCATCAGCGACCAGGTTCCGCTGCTGATGTAAACGAAATCCTCCTCCTGCGTGGGAACGGCGATGACCGCACTGGCGGTATCGTGGGAGGCCACGGTGATGACGTCGGCGTTGCAGGCGCCGGTCTCGCCCTGTACCTGCGGCAGAAGCTTGCCCACCTTTACGCCGGGCTGAACGACCTCGCCGAAGAGCTTGCGCGGAATGCCCAGCTTATCCGTGAAGGAGAAGGCATAATCCCGCGTGTTGGCGTCCAGAAGCGCACCGGTGGAAAGAATGGTGTATTCATTCATCATCTTTCCCGTAAGGAAATAGTTGAGCAGGTCGGGGATATTGAGCATACGGTCGGCCAGAGCGACAAGCTCGGGATCGTCGCGCAGATCGGCCGCCAGCTGGAAGATGGTGTTGAAGTTGATGTGCTGAATGCCTGCCGTGGCATAGAGATCGTCCAGGGAGAAATAGGGCTTGATGTAGTCGGCGATCCCCTCGGTGCGCACGTCGCGGTAGTGCACGGGGTTTGCCAGCATTCTTCCCTTCTTATCCATCAGCGCATAGTCCACGCCCCAGGTATCGATACCGATCGAGGAGATCTCCTCTCCCTCAAGCACGGCCTTGGTGATGGACTGCTTGATCTCGTGGAAGATGCGGAGGATATCCCAATGCATTCTTCCGTTGAGAATGACCGTATCGTTGGAAAAACGGTGGTTTTCCCGAAGGGTAAGCCGCTTTCCGTCAAATTCGCCGATGATCCCGCGGCCGCTGGATGCGCCAAGGTCGATCGCCAGCATTTTCAGCTTCGCCATGATTAGAACCTCCAGTTTCAGGTTTTGTTGCAAAGGAATTAGAACAGTATTATTATAGCACAGTTCATTCCCTTTTGTATGAACATTCTATGAACGATAGAAGGAATTTCGTCGCTTTTTGTAAAGGTTTTTGTAAAAAATGAAAAAAATGCTTGCGATGGCGAACAATCTATGCTACAATGATAGCATTGTTCTTTCATTTTTATTCTCTGACAGGAGACAGACAACATGAAACAACTTCTTCAAAAAGCGCTCATGCTCGTCCTGGCCTGCGTATTCCTTCTCCGGGTAACGGTCGGCTATTGCCTGCCCGTATCGGGCGCCGTGATCTCCACGGTCACCCCGACCGTCTCCATCGGAAACGGATTTATGGTTGCCCTTGACGCCATGGGACACGCCTACGCCTGGGGAGACAACACCGCAGGCAATCTTGGAAACGGAACGACCGCGTCGCAAACGAACGCCGTTGCCGTGACCATGCCAGACAAGGTAACCTTTGTCGCGATCGCGGCAGGAGCAAACCACGTCGTTGCCCTTGCGGCTGACGGCGACGTCTATACCTGGGGCTCGAACGCCACGGGTCAGCTCGGCTATGAGCAGGGCTCGGTCCAGACTACACCGCGCCTCGTTGAAGCACTTGCCGACAAGACCGCCGTGGCAGTCGCCGCAGGAAACGGCTTTTCGATGGCACTGATGCAGGACGGCACCGTGTATACCTGGGGAACAAACGCAAACAGTGAGCTCGGCGTTTCGGCAAGTGAGGTAGCCTCCTTCCGCACGTCTCCTACGGTGCTTGGCGGAAATATGGAAAATCTCTATTTCATCAGAATTTCTGCCGGACAGTCCTCTGCCGCAGCCATCACGGCCTCGGGTACGGCTTATCTCTGGGGCAGAAACGCGAGCGGACAGCTCGGCACCTCCGCGGTGACAAAGCTCCTCCCCTACTCTCCCACCTCCCTGACCTCCTGCGCAGAGATCGCTCTTGGCGGAAGTCACTCCGTGGCTCTCCTCTCGGACGGATCGATCAAGAACGCAGGACAGAACAACAAGGGGCAGTTTGGTGTGGGTACGACCTACGACGCACTTTGCGAATTCTTCCGCGCGGCCAATCTTGCCTCTCCCAAGCCCATCGTTGGCGTAGCGGCAGGCACGCAGCATACCGTCGCCTTGTCCGCAAACGGTACAGTCTACACCTGGGGATACAACAACCAGGGACAGCTGGGATACAGCGGCAGCACCACGCAGACCTCGCCCAAGGCCGTGACCCTCGGTGACGGCATCGTGGCTTCCTCCGTGGCCGCCGCCTACAACAATACCGCGATCGTGACCGCCGAGGGACGCGTCTACGCCTTTGGTGCAAACGGAAGCGGCCAGCTTGGCAACGGCCTGGTCTCGGATAACGTTACCTCTCCCGCCGCCGTTCTCGGTCCGAACGGGATCGATCCGTTGAACCTCGGCATGGGCAGTGAGGACATCAAGCAGGACGTTTATATCTCGATCAAGACCAACGTTCCCGCGCCTACCTTTACGGTCACCATTCCCGCAGAGGTTCCCTTCGGTACGCTGAACCAGAAAAACGAGAATGCCATTGACCGCTACAGCGAAACCGCCGTGTCCGTCGGTGCATCCGACGTCAGCTTCCTCTTTGGCGAAAAGAAGCTCGTCATTTCCCTTTCCTCCGCCGACGCCTCGGGAGAGTTCCTCCTGCGCGACGTCAACGATCCCACCTACACGCTTCCCTTCAACGTTTATACCGAGCAGACGGGAGAGCGCGTTGAGGTGACGCCGGGCGGCAGATTTGCCGAATTCACCGCCGACGGCAGGGTCAACGGATGCCTGCGCATCGACCAAAGCCTGATCAACCGAAACGGCTCCTATTCCGGAACCGTCACCTTTACCGTATCGGTGGAGCCGATCTCCGCCGAATCCAACTGAGAAAGGAGGAGCAACGAAATGAAAAAGCAGATCCTTACCCTGTTCCTCTCGCTCCACCTTCTTCTCTGTCTTCCGCTTGCCATTTCCGCCGAGGACCTCTCCTCGGGCGGCTCGACCTCGGGCTCGACCACCGTTACCGCACAAACGCAGGCGGTCAACCGCCCCGAATTTACCCTCACGCTGCCCGATTCCATCTCCTCCGAGCAGGTCATCGACCGCACCGAGGATCACGTTCTGCATGACGTGGAGTTTTTCGTGCGCGTGGGCAATCTGCAATACCTGAACGGCAAGAGCATCGACGTTTCGATCTCCGCCCCCGGCGGACAGTTCCTGCTCTACTGCGGCGAGCATACGCTCCCCTACCAAGTCTACCGCAAGGGAACGTCCGGCGCGGCCGACGTCAGCCTGCAGAGCGGCGACATCTTTGCCACCTTTGCCGAGGGCTCACCCGAGACGCAGAACGGCTACCTTCGCATTGATTCCTACGACATTGACGTGTCAGGCGAATACGGCGGCGTGCTGACCTTCACCGTCCGCATTGAGGACGCGCAATAAGTACCCATCAAAAATCCCTCCGCTGCTTTAAGGAGCAACGGAGGGATTTTTTTGGTCAAGAGCATTTCCCCCCCCTCCTCGCGCGCCAAGGAGAGAGAACGGCTCAGATCGTACCGACCACCGTCAGCACAGCCTCGCCCGGGTCGACCCTGTAGACCCCGTCAGCGCCTTGGGTAAAGGTGGCGGCGGGAACTGTGATCACACCGGGAAGCGTGGCAAACGCACCGGTTGTCTCGTCGTAGGTGTAGTCGGTTCCTTCGGTCAAAAGGAGACCGTTCAGGGTGACCGAGGTGATGTCCAGAATCGGATCAAAGACGTCGCTGATCACCAGGTTGTCGGTTGCCACGGCGTCCGTGTTGCCGCGGTTCTCCACGAGGAAGCCGTAGGTGACCGTTCCGTTCTCGGGAACCGAGGTGGGAGAGAGCGTCTTGGTGATCGAGAGGACGGGCGTATCGGACGTTTCGACCGTCTCGCTGGCTACCAGGTCCTCGGGAAGACCGCCGCCGCTGACCGTGACGGTGTTGACCACGGTGCCCGCCGCATCAAGGGGCGCATAGGCGTTGATCTCGGTGACGTAGACCAGGATCGCGTTGCCCCCTGCCGGCACGGCGATGCCGCCAAGAGTGAGGGGCTGCTCGGAAAGCACCGCAGGTGTCGGCTGCTGAATGCCGTCCACGAAGTAGGCAAGGCTTCCCTCCTCGTAGTCAAGGGGATACACGGTCGCACTGCCAAAGGGATACCCGCCGAGATCGTCGGTCAGCGTCAGACCGACGAAGGGGGTGCTGCCCGAGTTGACCAGGCTGACGACGTAGGTGATGCGTGAGCCGAGGGTGTACTCCTCCGTCAGCGCCGTTTTCGTCACGGAAAGCGTTTCGAGAAAGGTTCCCGTCACGGTGTTGGAATCCACGCTTCCGCCGTTGAAGGAAAGCGTGGCCTTATTGGTAAAGGTTGCCATTTTCTGTTCTCCTTTTCAGATTTGGGCGCAGGCGCCCTACTCCAGTATATGAGCATACTCCAAAAAAGGACAGCATACGACAGCGCAAGGAAGAAAAACGAACCGCACGGCCGTGCTTGGCCGTGCGGTTCGTTTGTTCAGGGCTCGAGAATGACGGTATACAGGCCGCCCGCCTTTGCGGTGATCTCCACGCTCTTCCCGTCGATAAAGAGGTGGGGGTGGTGATCGCTCTTGGTCGAGTTAAAGAGGTTAACGACCACCTCGCCGTTCGGATTTCGCACGGCACAAAGCGGCATGCTCTCCGCATAGGTGGAGGTCCAAAGCACGGTCGCGCCCGGCTCAATGAAGTGCGAAAACATATAGAGCTGCCAGTACAGGCCGTTTCTTCGCACGCTTCCCGTAGCGGAATCCAGACGTATGCAGGCGTCGCATCCGCCCATGCGGTTGTGATAGGGGCCGCCCATCTCGTCCAGGATCATGTTCCAATCGCAGATGCCGTTCGTCCCCTGACGGATATCGTGCAAAAGCTCGGTGCAGTATCTCGTATCGGTCTTGTCCTCGATGTTGCTCTTGCAGAATTCGGTGTTCAGGATCAGCTTGTCGGGATATTTTGCGCGCAGTGCGCCGATCGCGTCAAAATGCTCACCGCTGTACCAGTGGTAGGCCGCGCCGTCGATGGTATCCGGGCAGGCCGAGAAGATCCTGTCCGCGCGCTCGTAGAGACGCTCCTTGTTGTGATCCCAGCAAAGCAGCTTAACCTCGGCAAAGCCGTTTGCATCAAGAGCGCTGCGCAGATAAGGCGTAAAGGCGATCTCGTCCTCCGCCGTGTAGAAGCAGCTCTCCCAGGTCTGGATCGCCTTCGGCTCGTTTTGCAGGGTGAGTGCAAAGATCGGGATCCCCTCCTCGCGGTAGGCCTGCAGGAATCGAACGATGTACTCGGCGTAGAGCGCATAGCAATCCTTTTTGAGCTTGCCACCCGAAAAGCGTGTGCCGTTCTCCTTCATAAAGGCGGGAGGCGACCAGGGAGAGGCAAAAAAGAGGATCTCCCTCTTGGAATAGCGGATCGCATCCTTGACAAAGGGGATCACGTATTTGCGGTCGCGCTCGATCGAGAAGGTGCGCAGATCGTAGTCGTTGTCCTCCACGTAGCAAAATTCGTCAAGGGCAAAATCGGCCGAGCCGATGCAGAGTCGGCAGAACTGATAGCGAAGACCGCTCTCGCCAAAGAGCGCCTCCAGCGTGCTCTGCTTGTCCGCCTCGCTCATTTGGGCATAGCAGTAGGCAGAGCTTTCGGTAAAGGCACCGCCAAAGCCAATCCATTCAGCCTTTCCTTGCGAATAGACGCTCATCAGCGGCTTTTCGCGCTCGGTTTCGGCAAGCGCGCCCAGCGTGATCTCATGTGGAAGATCGTTGACGTATTCGTAGCAGGCTTTTATCTTCATCGTCCGTTTTCCTCGTTTCTTCGGGATCTTTGTCCTTATTATAGCACGGCTGAAATGGAAAGGCAAGGCTTTTTGTGGATTTTGGAAAACGGAATCGGGAGATTTTTCTCCCGCGGTGAAAAAAATCCGACAAATTGCAAAAAAGGTATTGCATTTTGCAAAAAGATATGATATAATCCATTTGTTACCGCAATTTGGGGCATTAGCGCAGCTGGGAGCGCACAACACTGGCAGTGTTGGGGTCAGGGGTTCGAATCCCCTATGCTCCACCAGAACAAGTAAATCCGAACTGTTTCGTTACGACGGAACTGTTCGGATTTGTTTTTTACTTTGATTATCCATATTAAAAGATACCGCCGAGAGTGACCGTTTGGTAACTCTCGGCGGGTTGTTGTAAAGTGGATGTGTTTCCTCATTTGACCCCATAAATATTTGTATCTCCTTATTCAAATTTTCGCAAAAATATGGTATAATGCATACGAGCTAAACGCGAATATTCGCTTTCGAATTTTGTGTATAAATGCGTTTGTAGTCAAGTTAACGATTTGCTATATTTTATTTTTGCATATTTACTGCTATAATGTGATCAGAAAGAGTAGCTACGATCTTTCAATCAAATCATGAAAGAAGGAATGAATATGTTGAATTTTGGTCAGAAAATTAAAAAGCTGCGCACAGATGCAGGCTTGTCGCAAGCTATGCTTGCAGAACATATCGGGGTTTCGGTTCAATCTGTATCCAATTGGGAATGTAATAACACAATGCCGGATATATCTCAAATTGTTCCTCTCGCAAGCATCCTTTGCGTTTCAACCGATTATTTGCTTGGAGTCGGATTTGACGAGAAAGCCGATCA
>JAFWAA010000057.1 GCA_017507905.1 Clostridia bacterium
ACGAGATCCCTTCGTCGCTATCGCTCCTCGGTTTTGGATCGGATCGTCGCCGCCTTGCGGCTCACTCCCTCTCCAAAACTTCGACTTCGCTCAGGATGACAGGTTACAGGTGATGCGGTGGATAAAGCAACAGCCATCTTGCCTTTCAGCCCCCATAGCCACTTTTCTCTTTGACACCGCAGGCGCAAAGAGAAAAGTTAGCAAAAGAGAAACGGCCGAGGAGCGATTTCGCGCGTTGCGACGCGCGACCAAGGCTACGCGCCTTGGATGGGCGCCACCTGGCGGTGGGGCTGCAAAGTGCTCACGCACGGTGCGTTGGTGTTTTGTGCAACACGTTTTATTCCTCCCCCACCGTTCGCTCACTCTCCGTAGGGCGAGGCTTCGAAGAAGTCTACGAGCGATCGGGGCACAAACTAAAATCTGTACTGCAGTAAGGGCGAACGAAAACTCCCCTTTGCTGCACAAAAAAAGGAAGCGCGTTGTTCGCCCTTCCTTCCGAGGGTAGCAATCCCTTTTGTTGGGGAGTTTTGGGGGAGCTCGAGGGGACTTTTCCAAAAGTCCCCTCGAAAAAATCGCGTCCCCTCGAATCAACCGCGTCTTCCCTTCTTCATTCATTTTGACATTTCTCTCCTAAGGAGTATCTTTTTTATGCAGCTCAAAAAACTGATCGGCACGAAGGATTTTTACCGCGTTCTTCTCGCCGTCGCGGTTCCCATCATGATCCAAAACGGCATCTCTAACTTCATCAGCCTCCTGGATAACGTGATGGTCGGACAGCTCGGCACCGAGCAAATGTCAGGCGTCTCGATCGTCAATCAGCTCTTCCTCGTGTTTAACCTCTGCATCTTCGGCGCGGTCTCGGGCGCGGGGATTTTTGGCGCACAGTTCTTCGGAAAAGGCGACCTCGAGGGCCTCCGCCATTCCTTCCGCTTCAAGTGGTATATGACGCTTGCCCTCTTTGCCCTCGCCATGGCCCTCTTCCTCCTTGCAGGAGACCCCCTCATTCGGCTTTACCTGCATAGCGGAAGCGAAACGGGCGACCTAGCCCTCACCTTGCACTACGCCAAGCAATATATGGCCATTATGCTCGTTGGCCTCCTCCCCTATACCGTTACCCAGATCTACGCCTCCTCCCTGCGCGAGACCAGCCGCTCCGTGCCCCCGATGCTGGCAGGCGTGGCAGGCGTTTTGGTGAACCTTTCGCTCAACTACGTCCTCATCTTCGGCAAGCTCGGCCTCCCCGCCCTCGGCGTGCGCGGTGCCGCGATCGCGACCGTGGTCTCCCGCTTCGTTGAATGCGGATCCCTCATTCTCTGGACGCACCTGCATACAGAGGACTGCCCCTTCATCAAGGGCGCATACCGCTCCCTCTACGTGCCCCGCCCCTTGGTCAGACGCATTCTGCGAACGGGAGCACCCCTGATGCTCAACGAGGGACTTTGGGCCGCAGGAACCGCCGCTCTGCTCCAATGCTACTCCGAAAGAGGGCTTGCCGTGGTCTCGGCCATGAACATCACCAACACCGTGTTCAATACCTGCTCAGTGGCCTTTATTGCCATCGGAAGTGCCATCTCCATTCTGATCGGACAGCGCCTTGGCGCGGGAGAGCGCGAGGAGGCCCTGGACGCCGCAGGCAAGATGATCTTCTTCTCGCTCCTGACGGGCATAGCCTCGGGCATTCTCGTGGGCTGCCTTGCCCCCTATTTCCCCTACCTCTATAAGACGACCGACGAGGTGCGCGGCATGGCCACAGGGCTCACCCTGGTGATCGCGCTGGCCGCACCCATTCACGCCTTCCTCAACGCCTCCTACTTTACCCTGCGCTCGGGAGGCAAGACCCTGCTCACCTTCCTCTTTGACTCGGGCTACGTCTGGTGCGTAAACCTTCTGTTGGCCCTTGCGCTGATCCATCTGACCTCCCTGCCCATTCTGCCCATCTACGCCATCTGCCAGTTTGTGGACGTGGTCAAGTGCGTGATCGGCGGCATTTTGGTGAAAAAGGGGATCTGGATCCGCGACATTACCGGAAAAACACCGTCCGCACCTGCGGAGAAAGGAAACGTGACATGACCGATCTTTTGCTTCGCCTTTTCGTGAAGGATCACGAAAACGTGCGCGAGCCCCGTGTGCGCCGCCGCTACGGAACGCTGGCGAGCATCACGGGCATTCTGCTCAATCTTTTGCTCTTTGTCTCCAAGTTTCTCGTGGGCTCGCTCTCGGGCTCGGTCTCCATCGTGGCCGACGCCGTGAACAACCTTTCCGACGCGGGCGCGCAGATCGTCTCGCTGATCTCCTTCCGCATCTCGGCAAAGCCTGCCGACCGCGAGCATCCCTTTGGGCACGCGCGGATCGAATACGTGGCCTCGATGATCGTCTCCTTCCTGATCCTTCTGATCGGTCTTGAGCTGTTGCGCGAGTCGATCCGAAAGATCCTCTCGCCGGATCCTCCCGAGCGGAGTTGGATCGCTGTTGCGGTGCTTGGCCTTTCCATTCTCGTCAAGCTCTGGCTCTGCCTCTTTAACCGCCGCCTGGCGGCCCGCATTGACTCGGCCGTGATGCGCGCGACCGCCGCCGACAGCCTCTCGGACGTTCTCTCCACCTCCGCGGTGCTTCTGACCACGCTGCTGCTGTTGCTCTTTCCCTCGCTGTCGATCAATCTGGATGCATACATGGGCGTGATCGTGGCGATCCTCATTTTGGTTGCGGGCATCAAGATCCTCAACGAGACCAAAAACTCCATTCTCGGCGAAGCCCCCTCCGAGGAGACGGTGGCCACCATTCACGCCGTGGTTGCCGAATACCCCGAGGCGCTTGGCATTCACGATCTGACGGTGCACAATTACGGTCCCGGGCACATCATCGCGGCTTTGCACATTGAGGTGGACGGAAAGAAGGACGTCTTCCTCTCGCACGACGTGATCGACAACATTGAGCAGCGCCTGCGTCGGGAATGCGGCATTGAGGCCACCATTCACATGGACCCCATCGTGACCGACGACGAGGAGATCAACGCTCTGCGCGAGCGCGTGGCCGAGCTTTTGCTCGAGCTGCACCCCGACGTGCGTATGCACGATTTTCGCATGGTGCGCGGAAACACGCACAGCAACCTCATCTTTGACGTGGCCGTTCCCTTTGAGCTTCCCCTCTCCGAGGAGCAGATCAAGGAGCGCGTGGCGGATTTGGTGAGCCGCATCGACCCCTCCTTTTTTGCCGTGGTGCGGGTGGATCGGGAGTGACGAAAACCTTTTCGTCTTTTTTTGGCGAAGCTGTTGCATTTTGCAGATAAATATGGTATAATCTTCTTGTAAATGTGGTTTTCAAAACCGTAACTGCGGATAACTCGCTTTTTCTGCTCTGTAAGGGCAAAACCATAACTGCGGACAGCTCGCTTTTTCTTCCCCGAAGGGGCAAGCCCGTAACCGAAAAAGCAATGAAACAACGTGAGTTTATAACGTGAGTTTATATCGATAGAAAGGTGGATTGTTTTCGTGGCAAAATATCAGAATTACCCAACGATCGTGTATGAAAATCTGAAGCAAATGTATCACGCCAGCGCCGAGACCTACGGCGAAAAGACCCTCTTTATGCAAAAGGAGGAGGGCGAATACAAGAGCTATTCCTTCCGTCAGTACGCCGAGGAGGTGGACGCGCTTGGCACGGCGCTCTGCGCACGCGGCCTGAAGGGCAAGCGCATCATCGTGTCGGGCGAAAACGGCTACGACTGGGTCCGCGCCTACATGGCCGTGATCTGCGGCGTGGGCGTTGTGGTTCCCGTGGATAAGGAGATCCCCGCCGAGGAGATCGCCAACATCGCGCGCGAATCCGAGGCCGTGGCCATTCTGCACTCCGACAAGCTCTCTGCCAAGATGGAGGCGCTGGACGAGAGCGTGGCACGCCTTCCCTTCTCCTCTCTGCCCGCGCTGATCGAGCAGGGCAAAAAGCGGATCGCCGAGGGCGACCGCACCTACCTTGACGCCGAGATCGACCCCAACGCCATGAGTTCCCTGCTCTTTACCTCGGGCACGACGGGCGTCTCCAAGGGCGTTATGCTCTCGCACCGCAACATCTGCTTCAACCTCTCCGAGATGTGCCAGATGCTCTATATCGACGACAAGGATCTGTTCCTATCCGTCCTTCCCATTCACCACGCCTACGAATGCACCTGCGGCTTCCTCTGCCAGGTCTACCGCGGAAGCACCGTTGCCTTCTCCGAAGGACTTCGCCACATCACGCGCAATATGCAGGAGGTGCACCCCACCATGATCCTGTGCGTGCCGCTGCTCCTGGAGACCATGTATAACAAGGTCTGGGCGAACATTCGCAAGCAGGGGCTTGAGGGCAAGGTGAAGGCCGCCATCAAGATGACCAATGCCATTCCGAACGCCAAGCTTCGCCTGGCCGCCAAGAGACGCGTCTTTGCCCAGATCCACAAGAGCTTTGGCGGAAGACTGCGCATCATGATCTCGGGCGGCGCGGCTGTGGATCCCAAGATCATGCAAGGTCTGCGCGACCTTGGCATCGCCGCATACCAGGGCTACGGACTGACCGAGTGCGCGCCTCTCGCCGCGCTCAACCGCGACACCTTCTACAACGACGGCTCTGCGGGCATGGCTACCCCCAACGCGCTCCTGGACATCTACGACGTGCAGGGCGACGGCACGGGCGAGATCCGCTACAAGGGCGACAACATTATGCTCGGCTACTACAAGCAGCCCGAAATGACCGCCGAGGTCATTCGCGATGGCTGGTTCTACACGGGCGACCTCGGTTACCTCGACAAAGACGGCTTCCTCTTTATCACGGGACGCAAAAAGAACGTGATCGTGACCTCCAACGGCAAAAACATCTTCCCCGAGGAGCTGGAAACCTATCTTGGCCGCACGCCCTACGTGGCCGAATCCGTGGTGGTTGGCTACATGAATCCCAAAAAGAAGGATTACGACATCGTGGCCATCATTCGTCCCGACCTTGACCGCATGGTGGAGGATTTCGGCGCCGACTACACCCGTGACCAGCTGGAGACCGAGCTGAAAAAAGCGATCTCCGAGGTCAACGGCATCGTGCAGTCCTACAAGCGCATCGAAACCTTCGTGATCCGCGACGAGGAATTCCCCAAAAACACCTCTCGCAAAATCAAGCGCGCCGGCATCGCCGACTCCGCCTTCTCCGCCTACCAAAAGAAAATGGGGCTTTGAGTGAGGGTTTTAGGACGCGATTTTTGTGGGGGACTTTTTGAAAAAAGTCCCCCACACCCCCCAAAAACTCCCCAACAAAAAGGATTGCTACCCATGGAAGGAAGTGCGAACATAGCACTTCCTTTTTCTATGCTTTCAAGGGGAGTTTTCGCGTACCGTTACTGCAATACAGACTTTGGTTTGTGCCTCGATCGCTCATGGACTTCTTCGAAGCCTCGCCCTACGGGGTGTTTGCGAATGGTGGCGGAGGTTTCCAACGCAAAACAATCTTGTGTAGGGACTGGCGTCCGCGACGGTCCCAAAAGGCATAATTGCTCTGCAGTAGACAAAGATAACCCCGACAGATTTTAAATCTATCGGGGTTAATCTTAGGGGTTAATCTTATTTGAGCATATCATTGATTTTTTTCTTACATTCTTCCCAAGAGCCTTCTACAAAAGCATCTTTATACACCCTTAAGGCCATATTATTATTCATAAATATCATAACAACATTGTTTTTCTCTTTTATTTTCTCAATATTGCTGTATTTTAATTTGCTGACTGAAGTATGATCTGTAAGAATGATTTCATCATCCAAAAATTCAGTGGTACGTATCCATTCGGAAACACCATATGTAGTCGAATACAATTTATACCTTTTTGACCAAACCAC
>JAFWAA010000058.1 GCA_017507905.1 Clostridia bacterium
GCGATCTTTGATCGCCCGGCCAAGATGGACTAACTTGAGCCTCCCTTGTGTAAAGGGAGGTGGCTCGCGAAGCGAGACGGAGGGATTGTAAAAAGCAAAAATTCACACCAAACAATCCCTCAGTCAGCTTCGCTGACAGCTCCCTTTACACAAGGGAGCCTTTGGCACAAGGACATTCTGCGCTTTGTTTTTATTTATTTTTTTGCTCATCGGCAAAGCCTTTATGGAACCCCGCCACTATGGCGGGGTTTTCGTGATACAAAAAGGCGAGCCTATCATAGGGTAGGCTCGCCCGGGATTGAACGCAAGTTGTTATTTATTAGCTTTTATATATTTGATTATTTGATTAATTTGATTGTTCGTAAACAAGCTGACAGAAATGTATTTAATATTGTAAGAACCAAAATCTATTAGCATAACTTTTTTTGATTTGCAATTTTTAAAAATTTCTTTTACCTTGTCATTGTTACAAATTTCAATTCTTTTTATTTTTTTTATTTCTTCAGCCCATCCAAAATTTAATGTTCCATCATTGATATAATTGATAATTTGCCCCTTTTCAAACACAATCGAGGCGTTCTCCTGATTTTGAAAATATGCAACGGGTCCACATATAATCAGGCCGACCAAAAAGAAGCAAATGGTGATTGTCACATCATTTAATTCAGCATTATAAACGATCCAGGATAGCCCCAACAAAGGAACAATAAGGAACAATACCCCCATTCCTAAAACATACTTTAATGGAACAAATCTTTTCATCTTTTCTCCTAATCAAACAAACCTACTAACCAACTAATAGCTGCATCACCAAATTCATCTATTAGATAACCCACTGCAATACCTGCTGCTGCGCCAACAATCATCCCCGCTGGGCCAGCCCAGGATCCTAAAGCTACTCCTAATTTCGAACCTGCTATATACCCCCAACGGCACTGGCTACTCTAGCAGAAGCATAATATATTCCTGCGTCTTTAACCGCGGTCAAAGTAACGCTTATGGCTCCTTGCGCGAATGAATAATCCTGCTGGAAGTAATACGTATTTGTGGAACCGCTCGAAGTGTAGACCACGCCGATGATGCTGTTGGCATCATATAGATAAACGATCTTGTCGCTTGCGCTGCCTTCGCCGGGTAGCCGTCCTCTTTTGTGGGGAGCTTTTAGAGCGCTCGAGGGGACTTTTTCAAAAGTCCCCTCGAAAAAATCGCGTCCTAAAACTGCGTCCTTAAAAGGTGATCCGATTGAGAGAGGTAACTGTTTTGGAGGAGGGGTCGAGGTCGAAGATGACGCCGTGCGCGAGGACGGGGCCGGGGGCGACGTCAAGGCGCGTGGGCATGGCGGTGCGGAATTTTTGAACGACCTGCTCCGGGTTGGTGCCGAGAATGCTGTTCACGGGTCCGCACATACCGAGGTCGGTGACGTAGCCGCTTCCTTTGGGCAGGATCTGCTCGTCGGCCGTGGGCACGTGGGTGTGCGTGCCGAAAATGACCTGCACACGTCCGTCAAAAATATACGCCATGGCCAGCTTTTCGCTGGTCGCTTCGGCGTGCACGTCCAGGATCGCAAGGTCAAATTTGCCTTCCTCGCGCGCGAGAATGCGCTCCACCGCTTCAAACGGATCGGCCAGAGGCTCGAGAAAAACGCGCCCGTTGACGTTGATGCAAAGCACGCGCCAGCCCGAAATATCCTGCACCGTGTAGCCGTTTCCCGGGGCGGTGGGCGGATAATTGGCCGGGCGGATCACGCGCGTCTCGTTTTCCAAAAAGGGGTAAAGATCCCGCTTGCCGTAGGTGTGATTGCCCAGCGTGATCACGTCCACGCCGCAGGCAAGCAGCTCCTTGGCGTCGGCGGCGCAAAGGCCGTGCACGTCGGTGGCGTTTTCGCCGTTGGCCAGCACAAGGTCGATCCTCTCGCGGCTCCGCACCTGCCAAAGCTTTTCCCCAAGATGCTCCACCGCACCCCGTCCGACAACGTCTCCTAACGCTAAAATTCGCATACCGTGTCCTCGTTTTCTATCCGGTCTTTCCGGCAAAGTAAGCTGTTTTCTGACTGATAAACCGGTCTTTCCGGTAAGGTAATTTTTTTCTTTATCAACCGTTTTTTTCGGTAAGGAAATCTTTTTTCTTTGTGAAAAAACGGGCCTTATCCCGTGAAGGAGTCGAGATACCATTCGCCGTCCTGAAAGACCAACGTAAGACGGCGCACGCGCACCTCCTCGGGACGTCCTGCGGGATAGCAGGGGATCTCCACGAAGCAAAGCTTGTCCGAGCTGGGCTTGACCACCTGCATTTTGGAAAAGCAGTAGATCAGGCGCACCGAGGCGGTCACCTTTTCGCCCGTGTACTGATAGATCCAGCCGCGGTCCTCCAGATACCGTCCGTTGGCAAAATGGGGCTTTCCGCTCGTGTCGCTGATGGCGTAGCCCGTGAAGATCGCAGGATAAATGACCTGCTCCAGATACGCTTTGCTGTATACCTCCTCGGCGGCCGCGCGGATCTGCATCTCGCTGTGAAACATCGAGCGCTCACTGACCGCCTCGTAGATCCCCTTTTGCGGATCGTCGCGGTAGATCTGCATCAGCTCGGCGTACTCCGAGTCGGTGGCGTGCACGGGCAGGCCCGCACCGTAAAAGACGGTGTTGAGCGCGTGCGCTTTTTCGATCAGCTCCACCACGCGATCGTAGATCTCCCCCGTGCTCGGCGCGCGGCGCGAGCAGGAGGCAAGCGTGGAAAGCATGGCCGTAAGCGCAAGAAGAAGCAGGGCAAGCCGGGAAAGACGTTTTGCAAATGTGTTCATGGTGTTCCTTTTTCTCTCCCCGCGCACTAGCGCGGAGGGTTCGTTTTTTGTGGGAGGGGTTACTTTTTTCGCTCCAGGAGCGCACAGAGCAGGCCGAGCGGCAAATAGAGCAAAAGGCCGCAGAGCAGCGTGAGCCCCATCTCGGGAAGCAGGACGCGCAAAAGAAGCCGCAAGGGATCGCCCAGCGCGGAATGGATCGCGGCATAGATCAGCGTGATCACGCCGCGCAAAAGCGCGCCGATGCCAAGATACGGCAGATAAGCAAGAAAGCTCCTTCGCCCGGGCGCTTTGGCATAGCTGCCAAACACGTAGCCGACGAGCAGATAAGCGACCGGCAAAAAGGTGATGCCCACAGAGCCCATGGCCTCGATCAGAAAGCCTGCGCCGATGCCCGTGATCGCGCCTGCGTGCGGTCCGCAAAAGAAAGCGATGGCCACCGTGGCGCAGAGCATAAGATCGGGAACAACGCCAAGCGGACGGAGCCTTCCCAGCACCGAAACCTGCAGGACGCCAAGCAGAAGGACCGTTAAAGAAAAGGAGACGGTATAGCGAATGGATCGGCTTCGCGTTTGTGCGCGGTAGCCCGAAACGTACTTTGCCATGCGATCACTCCTGTGTGTATCCCGTGAGGATCACGGCCCAGTCAATGGCGGAAAAATCAACTACGGGTTGAATTTTCGCCACGACGGTGCGGTTGTAAGCGTCCTCGCCCACCGAGGCCACGCAGCCAATGAGGAGGTCGGCGGGATAGATGCTGCCGATGCCGCTGGAATAGAGCTTGTCGCCCACCTGAATGTCGGCGTCGCCCTCGACGTACGAAAATTTGCACACGCCCTCGGTCTTCATGCTGTAATCGCCGCTGACGATGCCCGTTGCGCCCGAGCGCGGAACGTACGCGCCCACGGCGGTGGCGGTCTCGATGACGGTGCAGACCTTGCACCAGTTCAGCCCCACCTCGCGGACGTAGCCCACAAGTCCCTCACGGACGATGACGGGCATATTGGCGCGAATGCCGTGAAGCGTTCCCTTGTTGAGGGTAAAGACGGTGACGTAATTCCCTGCCTCTCGGCTGATGACGCGCGCCTCCTCCATAGTAAAATCGGGGTGCTCCTGCTTCATGCCAAGGTAAGCGCGGAGTCTTTCGTTTTCCTTCTCTAAAAGCTCGGCGCGCTCGATCTGCTCGCGCAAGGCGGCGTTTTCCTCCCGCAGGGCCTCGTTTTCCGCGTAAAAGCGGTCCACGCCCGAGAAGTAGAGGGAGAAGCCCTCAACCGCGCCCGTGACGGCGGTAGCCACCCAGCGGAAAGGAGACGTGACGACGCCAACGATGTTGCGGGAGAGGGATTGGAAGCCCATGACCGAAAGGGTTGAAGGAACAGCCGCCAGAACGATCGCCACGCATAAGCAGATCAAAAAGAACTTATTTTGAAAAATCTTCATCTCATCGGTCGCCTCCTTTCTCATGGGACGATGAATTTTTTTGCGGGGGTGCGGTTTGTTCGAGGGGACTTTTGGAAAAGTCCCCTCGAGCTCCCCCAAAACTCCCCAAAAATAGGATTGGTACCCAGGGAAGGAAGTGCGAACAACGTGCTTCCTTTTTCTATGCCGCGAAGGGGAGTTTTCGCTCGCCGTTTGTGCAATACAAATTCTGGTCTCTGCCTCTCCCGCTCATGGACTTCTTCGAAGCCTCGCCCTACGGGGTGTTTGCGAACGGTGGCGGAGGTTTCCAAAATAAAGCTAACCCGTGTAGGGACCGGCGTCCTCGACGGTCCGCGACAATGTCTCGCTAAATAACCGGCTACCCTGCCCTTAATCGCTCCTCGAACATTTTATCAAGCGCAATTCCCTGCCCTTAATCGTTCCTCGAGCATTTTTCGACGTCGATCGCGATGACGAGCATGAGCGCGCAAAGGGCGTCCTCGGGGCGAAAAACGTCGATGGAATAGGTATCCGTCCAATTCCAAAGTTCCTTGGAGATGACGGCCACGGGCTGACCGTTGGACGAGCGGATCTCGTAATCCCATTCGACCCAATCGCCCTCAACCTGCCAGCCGTTGTAATCAATATTGAATTTGGGATGGAAGAAGGTAAACTCCTTGCTGATGCTGCCCACCTGACGGTCGCCGAGGTAGATCTCAAAGCGAGGAAGCCAGGTAAAGATTTTTTCGCGGACCGAGCCGACCTCGTGTCCTGCGGCATCGTAGATGCGGAGAAGGTGACCCCAGGAGAGCTCTCCGCGGACGGTATATTGGACGTTTCCGGCTTCGTCGAAAACGTCGTAGCTATCGAACCAAGAGAAAAATTTTTGCTTAAACAGTAGCTTCATGGAAAAAAATCCTTTCCTCTGCCGAGGGAAAATGGTGTGATCGCGCGGGAGCGCGAAGACGCAAAAAGCGTGTTGCCTCGCGCGAGAGCGCGCCCGCCGCACAAAACGGCTACGTACCGCGCGTGAGCGCGTTTATGCACAGCACGAAATGGCTACGTACTGCACCTCGCTTGGGGAAAAAGCCCCCACGCCAGTGGGCGCAGGTGGAGGGCGCGTAGCCCTCCTCGCCGTCCGCAGACGGCGAAACTCTCCCCTCGGCCGTTTTCTTTTTGCCAAGCTTTTTCTTTTGGGCCTACATGGGCAAAAGAAAAAGCGGAGGTAAGAGGTTTTGATTTCTACGCGGCGGCGCACAAAATTCTACTTGTAGGGGCGACCTGTGGTCGCCCGAAAGCAACCGCCATCTCGCCTTTCAGCCCCCATAGCCACTTTTCTCTTTGACACCGCAGGCGCAAAGAGAAAAGTTACCAAAAGAGAAACGCCGAGGTTTTTTCGCGCGTTGCGACGCGCGACCAAGGCTACGCGCCTTGGATGGGCGCACACTGGCGTGGGGGCTGCAACCGCGCTAACGCGCAGTACGTAGCCATTTTGTGCTTCGGGCGCGCTCACGCGCGAAGCAAAACGCCGCTTATTCGTCTGGCGCGCTCACGCGCGGTACGTAGGCCGCTTTATGCGGTGTTCTTTTTTTTGAAATTAAACGTCCAGGTTCTCTGCGAACTTCGCGTTCTGCTCGATGAACACGCGGCGAGGCTCGACCTTGTCTCCCATCAGCAGCGAGAACATCTCGTCACACGCCATCGCGTCCTCAATCGTCACTCTCAGGATCGTGCGGTTTGCCGGATCCATCGTGGTCTCCCACAGCTGCTCGGGATCCATCTCACCAAGACCCTTGTATCGGTCGGCCTCAATGTTGACGCCGCCCAGCTCGGCTACGATCGCCTCCTTCTCCTCCTCGGTGTAGGCGTAACGCTCGTTGCCGTACTTCGAGCCCTTCTTGTAAATCTTGTAAAGCGGCGGCTGTGCAAAGAAAATGTGTCCGTCCTCGATCAGCTTCTTCATGTGACGGAAGAAGAAGGTGAGCAGCAGAATGCGAATGTGCGATCCGTCAACGTCCGCATCCGCCATAATGATGATCTTGCCGTAGCGCAGCTTGGCAGGGTCAAACTCCTCGCCAATGCCGCAGCCCAGCGCCTGAATGATCGGAATGAGCGACAGGTTGGAATAGACCTTGTCCAGTCTCGTCTTCTCTACGTTGAGCACCTTTCCGCGCAGAGGCAGAATGGCCTGGAAGCGCGAGTTTCTTCCCTGCGTGGCGGAGCCTCCTGCGGAGTCTCCCTCAACCAGGTACAGCTCGGTCAGCTCGGCATTCTTCTCCTGGCAGTCGCGCAGCTTTCCTGGAAGAGTGGAGCCCTCCAAGAGTCCCTTGCGCCGCGTGGCCTCGCGTGCCTTTCTCGCCGCCTCGCGTGCGCGGTAAGCGGCCATCGCCTTTTCGAGGATCGCCTTGCCAACGCTCGGATTTTCCTCCAGGTATTCGCTCAGCTTCTCGGTAACGAGACCGTAAACGTAGGTGCGCATCTCGCTGTTTCCGAGTTTTCCTTTCGTCTGTCCCTCAAACTGCGCCTCGGTCAGCTTGACCGAGACCACCGCCGAAAGTCCCTCGCGGACGTCCTCGCCCGAAAGGTTCTTCTCGCTGTCCTTGATGATGCCGTACTTGCGTCCGTAATCGTTGAAGACCTTGGTCAGCGCGGTCTTAAAGCCGATCTCGTGCGTGCCTCCCTCAACCGTGTTGATGTTGTTGGCAAAGGTGAGCAGCATCTCGTTGTAGCTGTCGTTATACTGCAGAGCCACCTCGGCAACGCAGTCCTCCTTCTCGGCGCGCATATAAATGACGTCGGGATGCACAAGGACGCTGTGCTTTTGCTCGTTGATATACTCGACGAAGGAGCGAATGCCGCCCTCGTACTCCAGATCGTCCTCACGGAAGGTGCCGTCCTCCTGCACCTCTCTCTCGTCGCGCAGGCAGATGTTGACGCCTGCATTGAGGAATGCCTGCTCGCGCAGACGCTTGAGCAGGGTGTCGTATTCAAACACCGTCTCCTCAAAGATCTCCGCGTCGGGCTTGAAGCGCGCGTAAAGACCGTGCTTGTCGGTCTCCCCCTCGTCGCGGAAGGGACGCGCCACGTGTCCTCGCTCAAATCGCTCGGTATAGCGTCTACCCTCGTGGCAGTTATCGATCTCCACCCACTCGGAGAGCGCGTTGACGACCGACGCACCAACGCCGTGCAGACCTCCCGAATACTTGTATCCGTCGCCGCCGAATTTTCCGCCTGCGTGCAGGACGGTATAGACCACCTCAAGCGTGGGAATGCCCATCTTGGGATGGATGCCGCTGGGAATGCCGCGTCCGTCATCGCGTACCGAAACGCTTCCGTCGGGATGCAGGGTGACCTCGATGCGCTTGCAGCGTCCCGCCAGAGCCTCGTCGATGGAGTTGTCCACGATCTCATAGACCAGGTGGTGCAGGCCGCGCAGAGAGGTACTGCCGATATACATACCAGGCCTCTTGCGTACCGCCTCGAGACCCTCCAGTACCTGGATCTGACTTTCGTCGTAAACGTGCTGTTGCTGATTATCCATGTCCGTTTTCCGTATTTTCACGTGCGAAAACACGGGACTCCTTTCCATTGTTTGGCTGCCTCTCACCAGCGCATCTGCCGTCCGCAAAGGGAGGTGGCAGAGAGCTGGGAAAAGCAGATGCGGTATTCCCCGTTCTTATCCTTGTAGAGGACGAAGGATTTGGGGATCTCCTCGGAGGCAAAGCTGACGCGATTTACGCTATCCGCCTCCTTGATATATTGCTTGGTGATCGCCGAGACGGTTGCCGTGTCGGCATCAAAGATGCCTACGATGTCTCTTGTGCGAATATTCTGGTTATTTCCAACGTGAAGGTACATAAGGGCTTACTCCGTGACCTCAGCCGTCTCGGTCGCCTCGGTGCCTTCGGTGACCTCGGTATTCTCTGGAGCCTCGGTATCCTCGATCGCCTCGACGTCCTCCTCCTCCTCCTCGGCGTGTGCCGTGATGGTGAAGTTGACCAGCTTTTGCTCCTCGCCAAGACGCATGACGATGACGCCTCCCGCGCTTCTCGAGCGGCTGGGCACACCCGAAACGGGCGTGCGAATGATGGTTCCCGAATCGGTGATCATCATGATATCGTCCTCGTCGGTGACGGCGGCAATGCCCGTGAGCATTCCGCTCTTCTCGGTCAGGTTGTAGCAGGTGACGCCGTAGCCTCCGCGGTTCTTCATCAGACGGAAGTCGGCAAAGGGAGAGCGCTTGCCAAAGCCGTTCTCGGTGATGCAGAGCAGATCCTTGCCCTCGTCCACCACGCAAACGCCTGCAACGTAATCGCCCTCGCGCAGCTTGATGCCGCGCACGCCGCGTGCCGTGCGTCCCATCGCGCGGACGTTGCCCTCGGAGAAGCGGACGGCCTGCCCCTGTGCGGTAGCGATCATCAGATCGCATTCGCCCTTGGTGGCAACGACGTAGACCAGCTCGTCGCCCTCGTCAAGACTCAGCGCGATCTTTCCGCCTCTACGCTGGTACTCGTACTCGGAGAGCAGCGTTCTCTTGATGACGCCCTGCTTTGTGACCATCGTCAGATAGGTCTCCTCGTCGAAGGCGTCCACGCTGATGCAGGCCGTGATCTTCTCGCCCTCGGTCATCTCGAGAATGTTGACGATGTTCTGTCCCTTTGCGGTTCTGCCCGCCTCGGGGATCAGGTAGGCCTTGCGCATCTGCACCTTTCCTGTATTGGTGAACATCATGAGGTAGGAGTGGCTGTTGACGGCCACGACCTTCTCAATGTAGTCCTCCTCCTTGGTGGCCATGCCGATGATGCCCTTGCCTCCGCGGTTCTGTGCGGAATAGGTGTCGGCAGGCTGACGCTTGATATAGCCCGCGTGCGTCAAGGTAATGACGCAGCTGTGACGCTCGATCAGATCCTCCAGAATGATCTCCTGCTCGGCAGGAACGATCTCGGTCCTTCTCTCGTCGTTGTAGCGGTCGCGAATGGCGGTCATCTCGTCCTTGATGATCTGCTTGACCTTTCCCATGTCGGCAAGAATGGACTCCAGCTCTGCGATCAGATTGTGCAAACGGAGCAGCTCATCCTCGATCTTGCTCCGCTCAAGACCCGTCAGCTTGCCGAGCGTCATCTCCACGATGGCCTGCGCCTGCAGATCCGAAAGACCGAAGCGCTCCATCAAGGTCAGCTTTGACTCGGGGATCGAGGGCGAGGTCTTCATGATCTGCACGATCTCGTCGATGTTGTCCAGTGCGATCTTGTATCCCTCGTAGATATGCGCCTTTGCCTTGGCCTTATCCAGCTCGTACTGCGTGCGGCGGATGATGACCTGCTCCTGGTGCGCGATATACAGATCGAGAATGGCGGGAAGGCTCAATACCTTGGGCTCGTTGTTGACCAGGGCCAGCATATTGATGGCGAAGGTGTCCTGGAGCTGGGTGTGCTTGTAGAGCTGATTAAGCAGGATCTGCGAATTGACGTCGCGGCGGTACTCCACCACGATGCGCATTCCCTCGCGTCCTGATTCGTCGCGAAGCTCGGTGATGCCATCGATCTTCTTCTCCTTGACGCACTGGGCGATGGACTCGCAAAGCAGGCTCTTGTTGACGCCGTAGGGGATCTCGGTGAAGATGATGCGTCTCTCCTCCTCCTCGATCTCGGCCTTGGCGCGCACCATGATGTGTCCCTTACCCGTGGTGTAGGCCTGCTGAATGCCGTTGACGCCGTAGATGGTGGCGTAGGTCGGGAAGTCGGGACCCTTGATGTACTGCATCAGATCGGGCACGGTGCACTCGGGATTGTCCATGCGGTAGATGGTGGCGTCGATGACTTCTCCAAGGTTGTGCGGCGGAATGTTGGTCGCCATACCGACGGCGATACCCATGGAGCCGTTGACCAGAAGGTTGGGAAAACGCGAGGGCAGGACGGTGGGCTCCTGCAGACGGTTATCGAAGTTTGGCATCATGGGAACGACGTTTTTGTCCAGGTCTCGCATCATTTCGTCTGCGATGCGATCCAGACGCGCCTCGGTATAACGGTAGGCAGCCGCGCCGTCACCGTCCACCGAGCCGAAGTTTCCGTGTCCCTCGACCAAAGGATACCGCATGGAGAAATCCTGCGCCATGCGCACCATCGTGCCGTAAACGGCGGCGTCGCCGTGGGGATGGTAGCGGCCAAGCACGTTACCGACGGTGGTTGCCGACTTGCGGAAGGGCTTGGAATGCACCAATCCGTCCTCGTACATGGCGTAGAGAATGCGGCGGGCACCAGGCTTCATGCCGTCCCGCACGTCGGGAAGCGCGCGCGCCATGATGACCGACATGGAGTACTCGATGAAGGATTTTTTGACCTCCTTCTCCATCTCCACGTCCACGATCCTCTGGTTTTCAAACAGCGCGATCTCCTGTTCTCTCTCGATGTTCTTGTCCTTCTGATTTGCCACTTCTTTTTCCTCTCTTTTCAAAGGTGTTTCTATGTTAGCCGTATTTGTTTACTCGTGATAGGTTCCGTTCTCCACGCGGATAAGCTTGCCGCCCGCGATCCCCGAGGGCTCGCAGGTGGTGATGATGACCTGGCGGTCGCATATCTTGCCCGAAAGGTAATTCCTTCGCGCGGTGTCAAGCTCGGAGAAGACGTCGTCAAGCAGAAAGACGGGATTTTCTCCAAAGACGCTTGCCGAGACCTCGCCCTCGGCCAGCTTCATGGCGAGCGCCAAGGATCTCTGCTGCCCTTGTGAGGCGAACATTCGCGCGGGGCGTCCGTTGACTGCGATCTCGATATCGTCCTTGTGAATGCCCCAGAGGGTGCTTCCCGCGGCGATCTCGCGCTCCAGATGTTCGGTGAGGAGTTTTTGATAGACCTTTTCGGTCTCCTCGACGTCGGTATAGGCGTCGGGCTCCTGCTTGGAGGACCCGAGATAGGTCATGGTGGGGGTCTCGCGCTCGTCCGTCATCTCGTGAAAGCATTTTTCCACCACGCGCGAGGCCTTGTCGATATAGTCCTTGCGGTAGCGCGCGATGACGGCGGCCTCGTGGGCCAGCTGGAGCGACCAGAGCTCGGCGGTGGCGTCGAGGGTGGAGCGATCCTTCTCGGCGTCGCGCAGGAGCTGATTTCTCTGCTTTAGGATCTGGTTATAGCGCTGCAGGCTTTTGAGGTAGATGGGATAGAGCTGGGAGATGGCCACGTCCAGGTAGTTGCGTCGCTCTCCAGGGCCGTCTTTAATCAGGGAAAGATGCTCGGGGCAGAAGAGGACGGTGCGGAAGATGCCGACGACGTCCGAGACGCGGGAAATTTTGATCTTATTATGCTCGATGTGCCGACGCCGCCCCTTCATCATACGGACGGTGATGTTTTGCTTACGGCTGACGTCCGAGAAATCGACCGAGACCTCGGCGCAATCGGCACCGAAGCGGATCATTTCCTCCTCGTGGACGGTACGGAAGCTTTTGCCGATGGCGGCAAAGCCGATGGCCTCGAGGAGGTTGGTTTTTCCCTGGGCGTTTGCGCCGACGAGAATATTGACGCCGGGATCGAAGGAGACGTCGGCGTATTCGATATTGCGAAAATTACGGATAGCGATCCGATTGCATTCCATGCGCCTTTCTCCTTGTGATGATGTTCAAAAAGGGGTAATTTTGTGCGCGGGGTTTTCAGACTCTCGCGCACACGCGCGCACGCGCGCGCGTAAAAGAAAAAATGCGATGAATAAAGCGGCTAAGCATCGCGCGACAGCGCGAAGACGCACAAAACGGCTACGCGACGTGCGAGAGCGCGTTTATGCACAGCACGAAATGGCTATGTACTGCACCTCGCTTGGGGAAAAAGCCCCCACGCCAGTGGGCGCAGGTGGAGGGCGCGTAGCCCTCCTCGCGCGTCGCAACGCGCGAAACTCTCCCCTCGGCCGTTTTCTTTTTGCCAAGCTTTTTCTTTTGGGCCTACATGGGCAAAAGAAAAAGCGGAGGTAGGAGCGTTGAAAGGCAATACGGCTGTTGCTTTCGGGCAGAATTTACGTTAGGCTCCCTTGTGTAAAGGGAGCTGTCGCCGTTAGGCGACTGAGGGATTGTCTTGCAACAACCTTTTACCTTTTACAATCCCTCCGTCTCGCTTCGCGAGCCACCTCCCTTTAC
>JAFWAA010000059.1 GCA_017507905.1 Clostridia bacterium
GGACATTGAAACTGAAGAAGGGAAAACAATTTTTGAAATCCATAAGAGTCTTTTGATTGAAATGAATGATTAAGAAAAGACAATCCCCCAACAGAAAAATCTGTTGGGGGATTCTATTTGTTTACTGCAGATTAAATAAGGTAATTTATGATTTCTCCGATAAGAACATCACGCTTTTTCCGCATCGGCTTTCTTTTTTTATTTTTTATTCCGTCAGATCCCGGATCGCGGCAAAGGCGTCAAGATCCGTGCGAATGATGGTGAGGGGGGTAATGGAGATGTGCCCGCCAAGCGCGGCGTCGGTGTCAAGCGACAGGTCACCGCACGGGGAGAAGATGCTCTTTCCGGTGGGCATCACGAGATTTCCCTCACGGGGAAGAAAATCGTCCGAATAGTAGGGCCCGCCCTGGCGCGTGATGCGCAGAGACTTAGGATCCTTTGGAATGTTGACGTTGTAGATCCCGCTTTTCGCAAAAAGGTCGTGCTTCTTGAAAAAGGCGTAGACGCGGTCGAGATTGCCAAGGGCCGAGGCAAAGGAGGTGGGCTCGGTGGAGATGGCCACGGCACGGGGCACGTCCAGCGCGGCGGCCTCAAATACGGCACCTGCCGTTCCCGAATAGACGATGTCGCGCCCGATGTTCAGTCCTCGGTTGATGCCCGAGATCACCAGGTCAAATTGCTCGTGCAGACCGAGGATCGCGTAGCGTACGCAATCGGCGGGGGTGGAGTCGATGCTAAAGCCGCGCACGCCGTTCTCCAGCGTCACGGGCTCGACCGAGAAGGGATGCACGATCTCAATGGCGTGACTCTTTCCGCTTTGCTCGGTCTTGGGGGCGGCCACGGTCACCTCGCCAAGCTGTCTTGCAAAGTCTACCAGGAGGCGCAGACCCTCGGAGTGAATGCCGTCGTCGTTGGTAATCAAAATCTTCATCATAGCCAGCCCTCGTGCGTTTCCTTGTATTCCTTGAGGCGCGCATCGGCCATATTCAAGAGGGCACGCACCTCTCTCTTGCCGTAAACGGTCGCGCCGCTGGCACCCTCGTGTCCGCCTCCGCGGAACTGCTCGGCCACCTCGTTGACCGAGACGAAGCGGGAGCGCAGACGCACGCGCGTGGCGCGATCCTTGCCCATGCCGTCGATAAAGGCGATCCAGATGAGGCTGTTCTTGATGGAATCCATGTGCGAGACGACCGCACCTGCCTGCTCGTGCGACAGGTGGAAGCGGCGCTGCATGGCGCGCGTGACGTGCAGATAGGCCACGCCGTTTTCGGTCATGCGGATCCTGCGCAGGACGTAGGCCTTGAACTTGAAGAGATCGTAGTCCTGCATATAGAGGTTGGCGTAGATCCTTTCGGTGGGCACGCCGAGGTCGAGCAGGGTGGCGGCCATGCGCATCGTCTCGCCCGAGACCTCGCGGAAGCGGAAGCGCCCGGAGTCGGTCACCATGCCCGTAAAGAGGTAGGTGGCGGCCTCGCGGTCGATCTTCAGCTCGTCCGAAAAGGCGGTATAGAAGGCGACCACCATCTCGCAGGTGGAGGAGCGATGCTCCTCGACCCAGGAGAGATCCCCGTAGGGCTCGCGGTCGATGTGGTGATCCAGCTTGATCAGCTCGCGGCAGAGGGCATACTTGGGGTTGGAGATGCGGCGCTCCGAGCCGGTGTCAAGCACAAGGCCGAGAGAGGTGGCGTATTCCTCGTCGGACAAGACGTCGGGGGACTCGTCGTAGCCGAGGAAGGCGAGATAGGAGGAGCGCTGTCCGTCAAGAATGCGGATCTCCTTCTCGGGATAGGTCAGCTTGAGAATGCGGGCAAGGCCCTTGGTCGCACCCACGCAGTCTCCGTCACAGCGGGTGTGGCGAAAGAGCAGGATGCGGTCGTATTCCTTGATCTTTTGCAGAATGCTCTGCATCACGTCGCGGCTCATTTTGCACCTCCCGCCACCAGGGCGTCAAGGTCTGCAAGCATCTGCATGGCCTCCTCGCGGCTGTTCAGCGTGGCGCCGCTGGCCTTGGCGTGACCTCCGCCGCCGTACTTGACGGCGATGGGGTTGACGTTATACGTCGAGGAGCGAAGCTCGGCCAGAACGTTACCCTCCGACTCGGTAAAGTTGACCCACACGTCCACGCCGCGAATATCCGACATGGTGTTGACCATGCCGCGCGAGATGGAGAAGAGATCGACTCCAAGCGCCTTGACCTCCTCCTCCGTGGTGTAGATATAGGCCACGTTCTGCTCGGTGAAGGCGATCTTCAGCACGAACTGCGCGCGCAGGCGAATGAAGGAAAAATCGTCCGCATAGAGATTGCGGTAGATGTCGGTGGTGGTAAAGGGCTGCTCGGTGAGGAAGGCGGCCAGACGGAAGGTCTTGGAGGTTACCGAATCGTAGCGGAAGCGTCCCGAATCGGTGATCATGCCGGTGTAGAGCGATTTGGCGGCCAGAGGGGTCAAGCGCAGACCGCACTCCATGGCAAAGGCGGCGATCATGCCGCAGCAGCTCTCAAAGGAGGTGTCGGTCACCTCAACGTCGGCGATCTTCTCGCAAAAGATGTGGTGGTCGATGCGTGCGGTGCGTGCGGCCAGGGTATAGCGGCCGTCGCTGATGAGCGCGCGCGCCGAGGTATCGAGAATGATGGCCAGTGCGTCCGTATAGAGCGCGTCCTCGATCTCGTCGGTCGCGGAGTCCTCCATAAAGCCGTAGCGACGGGAGGCGTCGCCCACGGTATAGATCTCCTTCTCGGGAAAATTCTCGCGCAGAATGTGCTTCAGACCGATCTGGCTTCCCAGGGCGTCACCGTCGGGGTTGGTGTGACGGTGAATGATGATCCTGTCGTGCGCGCGGATCTCCTGCAGTATCTGTTCAAACATAATGGCTCCTCTTTATTTCTCCGTATTTGCGGGGGAGGGGTCGTCAAAATACCCCAGAAAATTCACCTTCAGCTCGCTTTGGGGGAAGAGATAGCGGTGCAGCTCGATGAAGTAATTTTCGGTCATGCCTGCGATATAGTCCACCACGATCTGGTTGGGCTCCTCGTCGGTATAGGGGGTCGTGCGCTGGTAATGCACCTTATCCACGCAGTCCAGGTGATGGGTGAAGATGGGGGAATAGCGGTTGCCCTTGACCAGGTCCTCCAGCATCTGCCCGTAGATGGCGGCCATCATGGGCTTGGCGGTCAGATCCAGCTTTGCGCGCGTGGCGGCGCTGTCGTAGATCTTGGAGTAGTTGTCCCGCTTGGAGGCCTGAAGTGCCTTGAAGTGGCGGCGGTCCAGCTTGATATAGGGCTTGCCGTAGCTGTTCTCGATGATGTTGACCACGAGGTTGTTGATCAGTTCGGCGTTGATCGAGCCGATGTCCTCGTTGACAAAGGCGTCCTCGTTCACGATCTTTACGCGTGCGGCGTCCTGGCGGTCCTTGCCGAGATAGGCGATGATGTCGGCGATGCGCACCACGCTTCCCTCAAGCGTGGAGGGAAGAATGCCTGCGGCGTAGAGGCGATCCTCGTAGCAGCGCTCGATCATGCGGTCAAAGTCCTCAAAGCTGCAAAGGGGAACGGGGCGGTATTCCTCCAGCTCCTGCTCGCCGTTGTGGCTGGCAATGCCCGCAAGGGTCTGGAGGCTGAGGTTCAAGGGGAAGATGCGGTCCAGCACGCGGACCGAGTGAATGTTGTGGTAGAAATGCCTGCCCGTGTGTGCAAAATAGAGCTCGTCCAGATAATGCTCACCCGTGTGAGCAAAGGGCGGATGCCCGATATCGTGGCCGAGGGAGATGGCCTCGATCAGATCGAGGTTAAGGTTCAAGGCACTTCCGATGGTGCGTGCGATGCGCGAGACGAGCTGCACGTGCAGACTCCGCCGCGTGATGTCGTCGTTCTTGATGAGGGAGAAGACCTGCGTTTTGTCGGTATAGCGGTTGTAGTAGGGGCAGTGCATGATCTTGTCGATATCGTGAACGAAGGTCGGACGCCAGACCGAGCTTGTGTCGGTCCGCACCTCGTTGCGGCGAAGGGCGCGTCGGTTATCAAAGCCGATCCGTGCGAAGGTACCCGTCTGCTTCTCGTATTCGATCTGCTCGGATAAGGTCTTTGAGAGAGTCTCGTATTTGAGCATAGCGTTACCTCCTGAAAAATTTGTCAGATATATAGTATATCATATATTTACGCTTTTGTCAATGGAAAACCGTCGGGCAAAGTGGGAAGTTTTCTCGGCGAGCGATCCTCGCGTCCTTATTTTTGACCGCGCTCGGGGCAAAAATCCTTGAACATTCGACCGAACGGTTGACAAAAGGCGGGAAAACTGGTATAATGAGCGTGTAATGCTTTGCAGAAACGGTTTAGGAGGTGGTTTTTTGAAGGACAACGCCCTCTCTCGCGCGTGGCGCAACTATAAGGATACGATCATTCCCGTGCTTTGCCTCGGGGTATACGTGTTTTTGGCCTATCTTTTGCACATTCCCTGTCCGTTTCGCTACGCCACGGGCATTCCGTGCCCAGGCTGCGGCATGACGCGTGCCTACCTCTTGGTGTTTGAGGGGGATTTTGCAGGGGCGTTTGCCATGCATCCGCTCTGGCCGCTGATCCCGATCGCGCTGGTGCTTCTGGCCGTTTTTCACGGGGAGAGGCGCAAGCTCGGCCGTACCCTGACAATCTGGGGAACGGTGCTTCTGATGCTCGGCGTCTACGTGTATCGGATGTTCGTCCTGCACGATCCCGTGCTGGCGGTAACCCCCGAGGAGAGCCTGGCGCACATCATCTCCGAGTGGATCACCCGAGCCCTCGTGCATTGATTCTCGCACCCCCGCCACCCTTTGTTGCACAGGCGTCACCCTTTGTTGCACGCCAGTTTTGAACGAAACATCTTTGGAAAGGAAGTATTCTCATGAGACAACTCAACACCGATCGCGGACTTCTCAAGCTGATCCTGCTCAGCTTTATCACCTGCGGCATCTACGAGCTCATCTTTATCCACAGCCTGGCGGCCGACGTCAACGAGGCCTGCCGTGAGGACGGAAAGCACACCACGGGCCTGCTTGGCTTCTTGCTCCTCTCCCTCATCACCTGCGGCATCTACTCCATCATCTGGTGGTACGGCACAGCCGAGCGCCTTGCCGACTACGGCAGAAGAAACAACGCCCCCGGTGTGGAGATCGACGGCGTCAAGTTCCTGCTCTGGTATCTCGTTGGCTCGCTGGTCTGCGGACTTGGCTCGCTGTACGCGCTGTATCTGCACATCAAGAGCCTCAACGCCGTTTGCGCCGACTACAACCGCCGCGCATTCACCTTCAACGTCTGAGAAAAAAGCGCAGGGCAACCCCCGACAAGTGCATAAAAAACGGACCCGATGCAAGCTGCATCGGGTCCGTTTTTCTTTGCTTCGTTTAGTTTGCGGCGTAGAACTTGTTTGCCAGGGCCTCGGTGTCCTTGGCGATCATCAGCTCCTCGTCGGTGGGAATGACGAGAACCTTTACGCGGGATCCCTCTGCCGTGAGGTCGAGCAGGGAGCCGCGGGGAGCGTTGAGGTTGAGCTCCTCGTTGATCTTGATGCCGAGGTACTCCATGTTGGTGCAGATGCCGTTGCGGACGAGGTTATCGTTCTCCCCAAGGCCTGCGGTCATGACGAGGACGTCCACGCCGTTCATCTCGGCGATATAGCTGCCGATGAGCTGTCTTGCATAGTGAATGATCAACTTCATGGCAAGCTCGGCTCTGTGGTTGCCCTGTTCCACGGCAGCCCAGACCTCGCGCGCGTCACTCGACACGCCCGAAACGCCGATCACGCCCGACTTCTTGTTGAGGTAGTTGTCCACCTCGTCGGCGGTGTAGCCCTGCTTGATCATGAAGGTGACGATGGAGGGATCAATCGGGCCGCAGCGCGTGCCCATGGGGAGACCGCCCTGAGGAGTAAAGCCCATGGAGGTATCCACGGCCTTGCCGTTCTTGATGGCGGAAACAGAGGAGCCCGAGCCGAGGTGGCAGGTGATGATCTTCAGCTCCTCGATCGGCTTGCCCAAAAGCTTTGCCGCCTCCTGGGAGACGTAGCGGTGGGAGGTGCCGTGGAAGCCGTAGCGGCGAATGTCATACTTCTCGGTCCACTCGTAGGGGATCGCGTAGGTGTAGGACTCCTCGGGCATCTCGGCGTAGAAGGCGCTGTCAAACACACCGACCTGGGGAATGGAGGGCATAGCCTTCTTGCAGGCGGCAACGCCCTTAAGCGATGCGGGACCGTGCAGGGGGTTTAAGGGAACGATGGACTCCACGTAGGCGAGCACCTCGTCGTCCAGAAGGACCGACTCCTTGATCTTCTTGCCGCCATGCACGAAGCGGTGACCGACGGCCTCGATCTCGGAGGCGTCCTTGATCACGCCGAGGACGGGATCGCTCAGCGTTTTCAGCACGAGGGAGATCGCCGCGTCGTGATCCGGCACGGGGGTCTCGGCAAAATACTTGTCCGCATTGGGACGCTTGTGGGTGATGGTGCCGCTGGTGGGGGTAATGCCGATCTTCTCGCAGATACCCTTAGCAAGGACGTCGCCGGTGGTCATATCAAAAAGCTGATACTTCATCGAGGAGCTGCCCGCATTGACGACCAGAATTTTCATAATGGATTTTCCTCCTGAAATAAGTTGTTTGCCGATGGGGCGCGGAGAGGTGCGCCCTTGGCGTTCTGTCAACCTATATTATAATCCATAATTTCCCCGATTGCAAGAGCAAAGCGCATTTTTTTGCAAAAAAAGTCCTCACGGTGCGCCAAAAAGCGTGAAAAAGCTCACTCGCCCGTCTGCTTCAGATGATCCTCCAGCTCGCTCTTGATCACCGATACGCGCGGACCGTACACCACCTGCACGCCCGTGCCCTTGCGGATCACGCCGAGCGCACCGCTCTGGCGCAGGACGTCCTCGCGCACGCGCTCAGGATCGCGCACACTCACGCGCAGACGTGTGGCACAGCAGTCCAGCGCCGTCAGATTTTCCCGTCCGCCAAGTCCCATCAGGATCTGTGCGGAGAGGTCCTCCGCTTGATTTTCCTCGCGCTTGGCGTTGTAGTCCGCACGCGTGTAAAGCTTTGTTTCCTCGTTTTCGCTCTCCCGTCCCGGGGTGGCGTAATTGCCGCGGCGAATGAGGAAGCGGAAAAGCAAAAAGTAAAGCAGGAAATAGAACGCGCCCACAAGGGGGATCATGATCCAGTTGGTCTTGGCATTCCCCTGCAGGACGCCAAAGAGCAGCAGGTCGATCAATCCTCCCGAGAAGGTCATGCCCACGCCCACCTTCAACAGGTGCATCAGCATATAGGAGAGCCCGGCCAAGACCGAGTGGATCACGTAGAGCAGGGGAGCCACGAACAAAAAGGTGAACTCCAGGGGCTCGGTGATGCCGGTGAGCATGGAGGTGAGGGCCGCCGAGAGCAAAAGTCCGCCCGCGACGCGACGGCGCTCCTTTTTGGCGCAGGTATACATGGCCAGCGCCGCACCGGGAAGTCCGAAGATCATCAGGGGGAATTTTCCGCTCATGAAGCGCGTAGCCGAGACCGAGAAGACCTTGGTGGAGGGGGAGGCAAGCTCGGCAAAGAAGATGTTTTGCGCGCCGTAGACCAGCGTGCCGTCGATCAGCGCCGAGCCTCCCACACCGGTCTGCCAGAAGGGCAGATAGAAGACGTGGTGCAGTCCGAAGGGAATGAGAATACGCTCGATAAAGCCGTAGATCAGCGTTCCCGCATATCCCGAGCGAAGCACCAGGTCGCCAAGGGCGTAGATGCCGTTTTGCACGTAGGGCCAGAGGAAAAAGAGCAGAAGGCCTACGGGAATATAGACCAGCGTGGAGATGATGGGGATAAAGCGTGAGCCACCAAAGAAGGAAAGGACGCTGGGCAGGCGGATCTTATAAAAGCGGTTGCAGAGCGCCGCCACGCCAAGACCCACCACGATGCCGCCGAAAACGCCCATCTGCAGGGAGCGAATGCCCACGACGTCCGCGATCATACCCTCGTGCAGGGTGTTGCTCTCCAGCATTCCGCTAATCGAGAGCATGGCGCTGACGGTGGCGTGCATCACGAAAAAGGCGATGGCCGCCGAGAGGGTGGCGGTGGCCTTTTCATGCTCGGCCATGCCAAGGGCTACGCCCATGGCAAAGAGCAAAGGGAGGTTGTCAAAGATCACGGTGCCAACGGCCGCGAGAAGCGAAAAGATCGAATAGGGAACCGTCCCCGGTCCCATGATGCCGAGGAGCCCGTAGGTCTCGAGCATCGCGCTGTTGGTCAGGGACGCGCCCACGCCCAAAAGAAGTCCCGCAACGGGCAAAAGGGCGATGGGAAGCATAAAGGCGCGCCCTACGCGCTGCAGGACGCTGAACAGCCCGCCACGTCCTCGCTTTTGCGGCGAGAGGGTGGGGTTTTTGGGGGTGGTAAGGGTTTGTGCCATAAGTGGCCTCCTGTGGTTTATTTTCGGCGGTAGGAAAGCGCCTCGGTCTGTCCGCCAAGACCTGCCTTGGCGTCGGTGAGCGTGTAGTCGCGAAGCTGCTCGGGATTGGTGATGAGGACGGGAATGATCGGGGAAAAGCCTTTTTCGCGAATGCGGTCAAGGTCGGCTCTGGCGATCACGTCTCCCGCCTTGACGCGGCTTTCGGGAAAGATCATGGGCAAAAAGCACTCGCCGCCAAGTGAGACCGTGTCGATGCCCACGTGGATCAACACTTCAAGGCCGTCCTCGGTCAACAGGGTGTAGGCGTGCTTGCCCTCGGCGATGCACTCGATCCGTCCGTCGGCAGGCGCGTAGACCGTTCCCGCGCTTGGCTCCATGGCAAAGCCGACGCCAAGCATTCCCGAGGCAAAGGCCTCGTCGGGGACGGCAGAGAGAGGCAGGATCCTGCCGTCGGTCACGGCCAGCAAGCGGCCGCTTTTTTGAAAGAAACGCATACGGGGTCTCCTTTTCGGTAAAATTTTGCATACGTGACGCGAAAAATAAGCTGTTTCCTCACTCGCATTCGGTCACTCTCCGTCTCAGGCTCGGCAGATAGGGAGGCGCGACCGAAAGCTCGTCCACGCCAAGCGAAACGAGGCGCTGCGTCAGACGCAGATCCGCCGCCATCTCGCCGCAGACGCCGATCCAGCCCCCTGTCGCGTGAATGGCGTCGGCGGCTTCCCCGATCAGACGGAGCACGGGCTCGGCGTTCTCCTCGCAGAGCTGGGCAAGCAGGGGGTTTTGGCGGTCGGCGGCCAGCGTGTACTGCAAAAGATCGTTCGTGCCGACCGAGAAGAAGTCCACCTGCTCGGCCAATTCGCGCGCCCGAAGCGCCGCCGCAGGGGTCTCGATCATAATGCCGAACTCCAGCTCCCGATCAAAGGCCTTGCCCTCGGCCCGAAGCTCCTCCATGCACTCCGAAAGGAGCGCGCGTGAGGCTTCCACCTCCTTGGGTGAGACGATCATGGGGAGCATCACGGCAAGGCGACCGAGCGCCGACGCGCGAAGAATTGCGCGGAGCTGCGTCTTGAAGATCTCCCTGCGGGCAAGGCAGATGCGGATCGCACGCATACCGAGGGCGGGGTTTTCCTCCTCGGCAAGGCCGAGATAGGGAAGCTGCTTGTCGGCGCCCGCATCCAGCGTGCGGATCACGGTGCGCCTGTCCCCCATGCGCAAAACGACGTCCGCGTAGGCGTGAAAGAGCGTTTCCTCCGAGGGAAGCTCCCGAAGACCGAGGTAGAGGAATTCGCTGCGCAAAAGGCCGATCCCCTCCGCCCCCTTGGCCAGTGCGTTCTCGGTCTCGCTCCCGTCGCCAATGTTGGCGTAGATCAGCACGCGGCGGCCGCTCTGCGTGAGGGCGGGACGCTCCCCGAGCGTACGCAGATACGCCTCGTGCTCACGGGCGATGCGCCGTTCGCGCTCAACGCGCTCAAGAAAGGCAAGCTCCTCCTCCTCGGTGGGGGCGAGCAGGAGGGTCTCGGCGGTGGCGTCGAGCAGAGCGGTCTCGCCGTCGTAGAGCGGATCAAGACTGCCCACGTTCACCAGGGCAGGGATCCCCATGGCACGCGCCAGGATCGCGGTATGTGAGCTTGGCGTGCCGCGAAAGGTGATCAGGCCAAGCAGAGAGGAGCGGTCAAGCAGAATGGTCTCGGAGGGGGAGAGATCCTCGGCCACGAGCAGGCAGGGGTAGGGAAGGACCGCACCCTCCGCCGAGGAGATCCCGCGCAGGGCGCGCTTGACCTGTGCGGCAAGATCGGCAAGATCGGCCGTGCGTGCGGCAAGATAGGGGTCGTCCAGCGCGCCGAGAATGGCCGAAAAACGGTCCACGCCCGCCTCGATCGCCCCCTCGGCGCTCTTGCCCTTGCGAAAGAGCTCCTCGCGCAGGGCGTCAAGCAGGTCGTCGTCCTCGAGAAGCATACCGTGAATGCGAAAGATCCCTGCCTCCTCCTCACCCACCGAGGTCTGCGTGCGCTCGGCCAGGACGGCAAGCTCCGTCTTGACCTTCTCCAAAGCCACGCTCAAACGCTCCCATTCCTCCTCGGAGGACGTGGGAGCGCTTTTTTCGGGAGCGTCCTCGGCTTTTTCCTCACTTCGGAGAAAAAAGAGCCGCCCCGCCGCGCATCCGCCGGATACGCCAATGCCCGAGACCAGGCGACGCTCTGCCCGTTTACGCGTATCCATACCTCACGTCTCCTTTCCTTTTGGGGCGCCAAGTTGCACGCGGCAAAGCTCCTCCAGGGCGCGAGCGGCCTCCTCCTCGTCCTCCCCGAGGGCTTGGACGGTCAGCGTGCTTCCGCAACGCGCGCCCAGACTCATCAGGGAGAGCAGACGCTTGGCGTCGGCCTCCTTTTCGCCGTGCCGCACGCGGATCGCGCAGGCAAAGCGCTTGGCACAGGCGGCAAGAGCCCCTGCGGGACGCGCGTGCATACCGTTCGGGTCGCCGACCGTAAAGTGAAATTCCTTCATTCTATCCGTTTCCATCCTTTCGCAGGTGTTATCTCTATTTTGCCAAGCGAAAAGGGGCTTTATACGGAAAAACGAAAAAGCGGACACCGTGGCCGCATTACGCAGCTACGGTGTCCGTATTTTTGCATTCAGAGCGAGGCGAGGACGGCGTCGCCGATCAGCCTTTGCCCTGCGGCGGTGGGGTGAATGCCGTCGCGGCAGAACAGGGCGGTGGTGCAATCCCAGACGTTGAGAAAGGCGGAGCGAACGTCGATCAGTCGGCATTGGCACTCGTGCGCGATGCGCGTGACGATCATGGAATAGCGCTCCTGGTAGCGGTAGATCTGAAAGGTGTCGCCAAGCCAGCGCAGAATGTTCTCGCGCGAAAGGCCGTGACGGGTGAGAAAGGAGAGGTAACTCTCGGGGTTAACGGGAGGCAGATTGATCAGCACGGGCTCCATGCCCGCCTCCTTTGCGGCGGCGATCATGCTGCGCATATTCTCCTCGTATTGCGCGGCCGAGGTCTTGGGCAGGTGCAGTTCCTCGGGGGCGTCGCTGATCTCCTGCCAGCAAAAATCGCAGTCGTTGCCGCCAAACTCCAGCACGGCCACGTCGGCGCGCAGACCGCGCGCAAGATCCCTTTGCATCATCTGCATACCGTCCGAGGAGGTCATGCCCATGCGCGAGCGGTTTTGAATGGGAATGCCGAGCGCCTCGCTGACGATGGAAACGGCGGGGGAGGGGGTAATGGTATAACGCTGACGTTCCTCGTCCAGCACGACGCCGCGGGCCAGCGAATCGCCCCAGACGATGGCGCTTTGAATGGGGGAATGCACGGAAATCACGCTCCTTTTTCGACAAAAGTGGTTTTCAATACTATATTACCACATTTTCAAAAGCTTTTCAAGACTTTTTTGAAAAAAACAGGAATGTTTACAGTATTCACAAATCCCGTCCGCTTCAAACAGGGGCGCGCGATTTTTGAGCAAAAAAAGAAACAGCCCAAATGCAGAGTCTGCATTTGGGCCGTATCCTGTTATCTAGACAGACGGACAATAGATGTTGTTCGGGGTGAGATTACTTAATCTCAACGGTTGCGCCTGCCTCGGTAAGGGTAGCCTTGATCTTCTCAGCCTCATCCTTGGAAACGCCTTCCTTAACGGTCTTGGGAGCGCCCTCGACCAGATCCTTAGCGTCCTTCAGACCCAGACCGGTCAGCTCGCGGACAGCCTTGATTACGTCGAGCTTCTTCGCGCCGAAGCTTGCGAGAACGACGTCGAACTCGGTCTTCTCCTCAGCAGCGGGAGCGGCAGCGCCTGCAGCGGCAACAACGCCTACGGGAGCAGCAGCGGAAACGCCGAACTCCTCCTCAACAGCCTTAACGAGGTCGTTGAGCTCGAGAATGGTAAGAGACTTGATCTCTTCAAGAATGTTAGTAATTTTTTCGGATGCCATTGTAAAATACCTCCAAATAATGAGTAAATTTGATCCTCCGGCTCAAAAGGGAACCGGACACCTATTGATTTGTCGGCAAAGGGCCGACCGGGGAAGCACTTTGCTGCTTGGCTGATCAAGCCTCTGCAGGAGCCTCTTCGCCGTTTTCCTTGTCGCAGATCGCCTTGATGGCGTATGCGAACTTGTAGAGCGGAGACTGGATGGAGCCAAGGAGCTTTGCAATAAGGATCTCCTTGCTCGGAATGTCTGCCAGCTCACCGACCGTTGCGGCGTCGATCACAGAACCGTCCACGTATCCACCGAGGATATTGAAGGACTCGATCTTGTCGGCGTAGGACTTGAGAACCTTTGCAGCGGCGATGGGATCGTTATCGCTGATGGCGATCGCGGTCATGCCATTGAGGTGCTGCTTCAGCTCACCGTAGCCAACCAGATCGCAAGCTCTGCCGGTCATGGTGTTCTTCATAACGACGTACTTAACGCCTGCCTCGCGAAGCTCCTTACGCATTGCGGTGTCCTTGTCCACCGTAATACCCTGGTAGTTCACGATAACACCTGCCGTAGAGTTCTTGATCTGTTCAGCCAGATCTGCAACGAGTTGCTGCTTCTGAACGAGAATAGAATTACTGGGCATTTCGTTTCACCTCCCAATGTGAAATTGAGCGAATAAAAAAATCTTTCTTCCGGCTTGCACACCTTTGCCGCGAAGAAAGATTGACTCACATTTCTGCAATTCAAAACATCTCCTCGGCAGGAAAGCGTCAGCTTTTACCGGAACCTGCTGTCTACGGATAACGTCGTATATTATAGCACACTCCTTTTGGAATGTCAAGAGCTTTTTTCAACTTTTTTCAACTTTTTTCCTTTTTCCGCATTTTCGCCTTTTTTCAACTTTTTCAACTTTTTTATTTCAGGGAAAAGCCGCACCGGGAAAGAGACCCTCGAGGTGCGGCGTTTTCTTATTTTTCGGCGTTGTTTTCGAGCACCCGACGGGCACTGGAGAGGATCTTCTCGCGCAGCCATGCAGGCTCGACGAGGCGGAAGTCGGCGTCGATGGAGAGCAGACGACCGATGAACTTTTCGATGCTGTGAAACTCGCAAACGTAGCGGTTGTGCCCCTCCTTGGCGATCACGTAGGCGTTCAGCTCAAGGGCGGCCAGCTTGTTGGGGATCTCCAGGGTGGCCGAATAGGGGATCTGCATCTGAATGATGGATTCGTCGGCGGCAAGCTCCTGGCGGCTCTTGACCGTCAGGATCTCGGGGATATAGAGCTCGTCATTATCCGAGGTGAGCAGCAGAGGCAGGGAGAAGGGCGCAGTATAGTAAAAGCCCTTTCTGCTGTTGTCATAGGCAACGGGGGCCTCCAGCTCGCGGCGCAGATAGTCCAGATCGCGCTGGGCCTGCCTGTGCGAGATGCCAAAGCGCTCGGCCAGGCGCTGCGCGTTGGGATAGCTGTTCATCGAGATCTTTTTGTGCAGCCATTGGATCCGTGTGTTCGCGTTCATGGTAGTTCCTTCCTCATATATCCTTATATACCGTTCTCGGTGGTGTCGTCAGGTCGGGAAATGCTTGCCTCCTCGGAGGACTTGGGCTCGGCGTCGGGAGCGGAAAGTTCCGTCTCCCCGGATGGCTCGGGCTCGGCGTCGGGAGCGGAAAGCTCCGTCTCCCCGGAGGGCTTGGGCTCGGTGTCGGGAGCGGAAAAATCCGTCTCCTCGGAGGACTTGGGTTCGGTGTCGGAAAGAGGCTTTGCGCTCATGCGGCGCGTGTGCCGATGCTGGGTCAGGGAGAGGGTGGCCAGGAGGATCGCGCCTACGGCGTAGTCGGCTCTCCGCAGACCGCCAAAGAGGAAGGCGACGGGGAGAGAGAGGGCCGAAAGCACGCCGAGGCTCATCAGCCAGACGTCGGCCAGAAGATAGAGGCGTCGGCAGGGGCGTCCCAGATGAAAGCGGATCTCGCCCGTGTAGGCCAGCATCGCAGGGAGCAGAGCAAGCTGCAGCGCCAGCTTGATGGGGGAATTCATCTCGATGGAAACGTCAAAGTAGTAATAGGCGTTGAGCAGAATGCAGGCGAGGATCGGCAGAAGCCCGAGCAGGGTCATCGCGGCGCGATGCTCGCGCATACGCGGCAGGGCGTGCAGGAAGGCGTAGGGCGCCGAGAGCAGGAGCAGAACGCCTGCGGCCACGCGCAACGTGTCGGAGCCGCCTGCCTTCAAAAGGACGCTTCCCGCCAGCAGAAAGCCGAGCGTGGAGGCGGAGAAGGTTCTGTGCGGAGCAAAGGGGGATTGCTCAAGCTCCTCTCGCCACAGAAGGATCGAGAGCGATCCGAGCAGGGCCGAGAGCAGGACGAGGAGGACAGAGAGAACGGGGAGGACTGCTCCCGCGCGAAAATAGTGCGTTGCAGGCTCGTAGTCCACGAGCATGGCCACCGTCTGAAGGATCGCCGCGGGGGGAAGCAGCCAGAAGGCCACCCTGCGGAGCAGGCGGGGAAGTGAGTGGGAACAGGGCATGGTGCGTCCCTCCTTCCGTTACGTTTCACAAAAACAATTCTACTCCATATTATAGAACAAAATTGTGAATAAATTGTTTCTGTTTATGGATTTATGAAAAATTCTGCACAAAAACGCGGAAAAATGGGCAAAAACACGAAGGCCGTCGGCGCATTCCTCCTCCAAGGGCCTTCCTTTGCGGGAAAATCGCGTCAAAATCGGCTGTTTTTGTATAATCTGTATAAAATGAGAGGGAAAAGAGACTTAAAATTCTCCGAAATGACGGCAAAATAGAGGTTGCAATTTGGGGAGGTTTCTGTTATAATATAAGGGCTTGATATGCGATGAAACGAAAGGTTGCTGCGAGGGGACGCCCGAGCAGGTAATTTTCGTGGAGTATGTCCGTTGACCGGGCGAATGGTATTTACCGAAGCATCAAAAAACGGCGCAAACGTGCGCTGTGCTACGGCGAATCTTGACGACCTCCCGGAATTTGCTCGCTCCAGATGCTGATGGCGCGAACAAACTCCGTGTTTTTTCGGGGGAGGCAAGAAACGCACGGGGCGGTGTTGTAGGAAAATGCCTGCCTTGCACAAACGCGGCCTGCGGAGAACCCTTCCTTTTATAATAAAGGGCGCCGCAGACGAGCGAAATCTGATAAGGAGGCAAAACAAATGGCAGTAAAAGAGAAGATCAGAGTGAGACTGAAGAGCTACGATCACGTTCTGATTGACGCCGCAGCGAAGAAGATCGTTGAGGTTGCAACCAGAAACGGCGCAGAGGTTTCCGGTCCGATCCCGCTCCCTACGGAGAAGGAGATCATCACCATCCTTCGCGCAGTCCACAAGTATAAGGACATCCGTGAGCAGTTCGAGTATCGCACGCACAAGAGACTGATCGACATCATCAAGCCCTCGCAGAAGGTTGTGGATGCATTGATGAGCGTTGAACTTCCCGCCGGCGTTGAGATCGAGGTTAAAATCTGATATCAAGCAAACCTCATTGCATGCCAAAACAAAGACAACAGCCGAGTTGTTGACTCGCAAGAGTCGAAAATGATCGGTAACTTTGTAAGTCATGTTGGCGCGACAGCGTCAACCAATAATTTACAGGAGGAAAAACAACATGAAAAAGGCTATCATCGGTAGAAAAGTCGGCATGACGCAGATCTTCGACGAAGTTGGAAACGTCATTCCGGTAACCATTATCGAGGCAGGCCCGTGCGTAGTCGCACAGAAGAAGACCGTCGAAAAGGACGGCTACGATGCTCTCCAGCTCGGCTTCCAGGAAGTCAAGGAGAAGCACCTGAACAAGGCTGAGAAGGGACACTTCGCAGCAGCGAACGTTCCCATGAAGAAGCACCTCAAGGAGTTCCGCCTTGATGACTGCTCCGCAAACGTTGGCGACTTCATCACCGTCGATACCTTCGCCGCAGGCGAGAAGGTCGATGTAACCGGTACGACGAAGGGCCGCGGATACACGGGCGCAATCAAGAGATGGAATCTGCACATGCTGGGCAAGACCCACGGTATCGGCCCGATCCACCGTCAGTCCGGATCCATGGGCGTTATCGACCCTGCAAGAATCTTCAAGAACAAGAAGATGGCAGGCCAGTACGGTAACGAGCAGGTCACTGTTCTCAACCTCAAGATCGTAAAAATCGACAGCGAAAAGAACCTGATTGCCATTAAGGGTGCCATTCCCGGCGCCAAGAACGGCATCGTGTTCATTCGCGATTCTGTGAAAGCATAAGCGGAAGGAGGAAATAAACAATGCCAGTTGTAAAAATCGTAAATATGTCCGGCAACGAAGTCGGCGAGCTTACGCTCAGCGATAAGCTGTTTGGTGCAGACGTAAACGGCGCAGTCCTCCATGCTGCAGTCAGAACCTATCTGATGAACCAGAGACAGGGCACCCAGTCCACCCTCACCCGCACCGAGGTTTCCGGCGGCGGCAAGAAGCCCTGGAGACAGAAGGGCACCGGCAGAGCTCGTCAGGGCTCGACCCGCGCTCCTCAGTGGACGCACGGCGGTGTTGCTCTCGGCCCGAAGCCCAGAGATTACCGTCTGGCCATGAACAAGAAGGCACGCAGAGTGGCTCTGTTCAGCGCACTGTCCGACAAGGTTGCCTCCGGCAATCTCGTTGTGATCGATCGCATCGCTCTTACGGATAACGTCCCCTCCACCAAGGCAATGGCAGCTATGTTCAAGACCCTTGGCTTTGAGAAGACCTACACCAAGAGCTACAAGACCATCACCGTTGAGGATGGCAACACCAACTACGGAACCGCAACGCGCGAGGCTGTCAAGGATATGAAGGCTCTCGTGGTTCTGGATAGTGTGGATACCGCAGTGATCAAGAGCTGCAACAACCTGCCCACCGTGAAGACCACGCAGTACAGCACGCTGAGTGTTTACGACATTCTGAATGCTGAGAAGCTGGTGATGACCGTGGATGCGGTTAAGAAACTCGAGGAGGTGTACGCATAATGAAATTCGCTCATGATATTATTATCAGACCGATCATTACCGAGGCTGCTATGGATCTCATGGCTTCCAAGAAGTACGTCTTCGAGGTCCAGAAGGATGCTACGAAGGCTGAGATCGCCAGCGCGATCGAGGAGGTCTTCCAGGCCAACAAGGTTAAGGTCGCAAGCGTTCACACCATCAACATGAAGAAGAAGCCCAAGAGACTCGGTGTACACTACGGTTACACGTCCGAATGGAAGAAGGCCATCGTAACGCTGGCTGAGGATTCCGGCGAGATCGAGTTCTTCGAAGGCCTTAACTAAGAGTAGGAGGAAACGAAAATGCCTACAGTTAAGTATAAGCCCACAACACCGGCGAGAAGAAATATGTCGGTTCCTTCCTTCGAGGAGATCACCAAGTTCACCCCTGAGAAGAGCCTGATCGTCACGAAGAAGAAGCACGCAGGCCGTAACAGCTACGGTCGCATCACCGTCCGTCACAGAGGCGGCGGAAACAAGATCAAGTACAGAATCATCGACTTCAAGCGTCTCAACGGCAATGCCAATACCGTTATCGGTATCGAGTACGACCCCAACCGTACCGCTTATATCGCACTGCTGCAGGACACCGAGGGAACCAAGAGCTATATCATCGCTCCCGAGGGACTGAAGACCGGTGACGTGATCTACTCCGGCGCAGATGCCGATATCAAGCCCGGCAACACGCTGCCCATCGCCAACATTCCCGTTGGTACCGTGATCAACAACATCGAGCTGTACCCCGGCAAGGGCGCACAGCTGGTTCGTTCCGCAGGCGCTATGGCTCAGCTGGTCTCCAAGGAGCCCAACGGTCTGGCACAGGTAAGACTTCCCTCCGGCGAGGTCCGTTGGATCCGTCTGGAGTGCAAGGCTACCATCGGTCAGGTCGGCAACGTTGAGCATGACACCGTTAAGGTCGGTAAGGCAGGTAAGACCAGACACAAGGGCATTCGTCCTACCGTTCGCGGTTCGGTCATGAACCCCTGCGATCACCCCCACGGTGGTGGTGAGGGCAAGTCGCCCATCGGCCGTCCCGGACCGGTTACCCCTTGGGGCAAGCCTGCTCTGGGTTATAAGACCAGAAACAAGAAAGCACGCACCGATAAGTTCATCGTAAAGCGTAGAAATGCTAAGTAAGGAGGGAATATAGAATGAGCAGAAGCCTTAAGAAAGCACCTTATGTAGAAGAAAAGCTCTACAACCGTATTTGCGAAATGAACGCAAAGAACGAGAAGAAGGTTCTCAAGACCTGGTCCAGATCTTCTACCATATTCCCGGAATTTGTCGGTCATACCATTGCTGTTCATGACGGCAAGAAGCACGTTCCGGTATACGTTACCGAGGACATGGTTGGTCACAAGCTGGGAGAATTCGCACCCACCCGCACGTTCAAGGGCCATGCAGGCTCCAAGACGTCCAATAACGGTAAATAATTGAGGAGGAATTTTTGAGATGGAAGCAAAAGCTTATCTGAAGTATGCAAGAATTTCCCCTCGCAAGGTCCAGATCGTTCTCGATCTGATCCGCGGCAAGGACGTTGCCACCGCTATGGGAATTCTGAACAACACCCCCCGCGCCGCTTCTGAGCTGCTGATCAAGCTGCTTAAGAGCGCTATTGCAAACGCGGAGAACAACTTCCACATGGATACCACGAAGCTCTACGTTTCGGAGTGCTTCGTTTGCGCAGGCCCGACGCTGAAGAGAATCATGCCCCGCGCAAAGGGAAGCGCAGACCGTATCCTGAAGAGAACCAGCCATGTTACCATGGCGGTCAAGGAAAGAGACTGAGAGAGGAGGAAACAACAGAATGGGTCAGAAAGTTAATCCCCACGGCATTCGCGTGGGCGTAATCAAGAACTGGGATTCCAGATGGTACGCAAAGGACGAAGTCTTCGGTGACACGCTTGTTTCCGACTACAACGTCAGAAAGTATCTGAAGACCGAGCTCTACGACGCAGGTATCTCCAAGATCGAGATCGAGCGCGACGGTCACAGAGTCAGAGTATTCGTTAACTGCGCAAAGCCCGGCATGGTAATCGGCCGCGGCGGCGTAGAGATCGAGAAGTACAGACAGCAGCTGGAGAAGATGGTTGGTATGCCTGTCGCCCTCAACGTTGTTGAGATCCGTCAGCCCGACCTCGATGCACAGCTCGTTGCCGAGAACATCGCAAAGCAGCTCGAGAACCGCGTTGCCTTCAGACGTGCGATGAAGATGTCCATCCGTAACACGATGAGACTGGGTGCAAAGGGAATCAAGATCAACTGCGGCGGCCGTCTTGGCGGCGCAGAGATCGCACGCTCCGAGCACTACCACGAGGGAACCATTCCGCTGCAGACCCTGAGAGCCGACATCGACTACGGTTTTGCTGAGGCCAGCACGACCTACGGTAAGATCGGCGTTAAGGTCTGGATCTACAAGGGTGAGATCCTCAACGAGGTGAACCGTCCCGGTAACCACCAGAGACGCAATGACCGCAGAGACAATCGCGGTGATCGCAGAGACAACCGCGGCAACCGCGGCGAGCGCAGAGACAATCGCGGCAACTTCCGCGGCGAGCGCAGAGACAGAACTCCTAGAGAAGGAGGCGCGAAATAATCATGTTAATGCCGAAAAGAGTAAAATTCCGTCGCGTACAGCGCGGAAGACTGAAGGGTAAGGCTTCCCGCGGTACCGAGCTGAGCTACGGCTCCTACGGTCTTGTAGCAACCGAGCCCGCATGGATCACCAGCAATCAGATCGAGGCTGCCCGTATCGCAATGACGCGTTACATTCGCCGTGGCGGTCAGGTCTGGATCAAGATCTTCCCGGATAAGCCGATCACCGAGAAGCCCGCTGAGACTCGTATGGGTTCCGGTAAGGGTTCTCCCGAGTACTGGGTCGCCGTGGTCAAGCCGGGCCGCATCATGTTCGAAATGGACGGGGTTGCAGAGGACGTTGCTAAGGAAGCAATGCGTCTGGCAAGCCACAAGCTCCCGATCAAGACCAAGTTCATTTCCAAAGCATCTGAAGAGAAGGAGGGTTAATCAATGAAAGCAGCAGAACTCAGAGCAATGTCTGTCGAAGCACTCGAGACAAAGCTGAAGGAGCTCAAGGCTGAGCTCTTCAATCTCCGCTTCCAGCATGCGATCAACCAGCTCGACAACCCTCACAAGATGACCGAGGTCAAGCACGACATCGCGCGTGTGATGACGGTCCTTCAGGAAATGAAGAAGGAGGAGGCGTAAACCATGGAAGAAAGAGCATTGAGAAAAACCAGAGTCGGTCTGGTTGTCAGCGACAAGATGGACAAGACCGTTGTGGTCGCCATCGAGGACAACGTAAAGCACCCGATGTACGGCAAAATCATTAAGAGAACCTTGAAGGTTCACGCACAGGATGACGAAAACACCTGCGGCGTAGGCGACAAGGTGAAGATCATGGAAACCAGACCGCTGTCCAAGACCAAGAGATGGCGCGTCGTTGAGATCATCGAGAAGGCGAAGTAATTTCGCCCCTCGTTGATCCGATTCATTCGAATAGTAAATACGTCGTAGCGTATTGAATCAGTAGGAGGAAAATAAAGTGATTCAGCAGCAAACTTTAATGAAGGTTGCCGATAACACGGGTGCCAAGGAGCTGATGTGCATCAGAGTCCTGGGCGGCACGGGCAGAAGATATGCCAATATCGGTGACGTAGTCGTTTGCGCAGTCAAGAAGGCAGCCCCCGGCGGCGTTGTCAAGAAGGGTGACGTTGTTAAGGCAGTCGTCGTCAGAACTGTGCATGGCGCAAAGAGAGCAGATGGCTCTTATATCAAGTTCGATGAGAACGCAGCAGTAATCATCCGTGAGGATAAGACCCCCCGCGGAACCCGTATCTTTGGGCCTGTTGCAAGAGAGCTCCGTGACAAGGATTACCTCAAGATCCTGTCCCTCGCTCCCGAAGTACTTTGATGGAGGTAAATAACAATGGCTAGCATGCACATTAAAAAGGGCGATACCGTTGTTGTTCTCTCCGGAGATGACAAGGGCGTTCAGGGCGAAGTAATCGCAGTTTCCCGCGAAGAGGGAAAGGTGCTCGTGAAGGGCGCAAACATCATTCACAAGCACGTAAAGCCCCGCAAGCAGGGTGAGAGCGGCGGTATCGTAGACGCTGAGGGTGCCATTTACGCATCCAAGGTTGCGCTCTACTGCCCCACCTGCAAAAAGGGCGTTCGCGTTCACACCGAGGTTGTGGACGGCAAAAAGGTTCGCGTTTGCGCAAAATGCGGCAAGAAGTTTGATTGAGGAGGGTAAGCAAACATGGCAGCAAGATTGAAAGAATTTTACAAGGCTGAAGTTGCTCCCGCACTCATGAAGCAGTTCAGCTATAAGAGCGTTATGCAGATCCCGAAGCTTGACAAGATCGTTGTCAACGTCGGTGTCGGTGACGCAAAGGACAATGCAAAGGCTCTGGATGCAGTTCTCCGTGACCTCGGTATCATCACCGGTCAGAAGGCTGTTCCCACCTACGCAAAGAAGTCCGTTGCAAACTTCAAGCTCCGTCAGGGCATGAAGATCGGCGCAAAGGTAACCCTTCGCGGCGAAAAGATGTACGAGTTCATGGACAGACTGTTCAACTTCGCTCTGCCCAGAGTTCGTGACTTCAAGGGTATCAACCCCAACGCTTTCGACGGTCGCGGCAACTATGCCCTTGGCCTGAAAGAGCAACTGATCTTCCCCGAAATCGAGTACGATAAGGTAGAGAAGATCCGCGGTATGGATATTTGCTTTGTAACCAC
>JAFWAA010000060.1 GCA_017507905.1 Clostridia bacterium
GTCAACTTCTTCGACGGCTTCCGTACCTCCCACGAGATCCAGAAGATCGAGGTCTGGGACTACAACGATCTCGACGAGATGGTTGACAAGGACGCCATCGCTGCTTTCCGTGCCCGTGCCCTCAATCCTGAGCATCCTGTTCTCCGCGGCTCTGCCGAGAACGGCGATATCTTCTTCCAGCACCGCGAGGCCTGCAACCGTTACTACGATGCACTGCCTGCCATCGTTGAGGAGTACATGGACAAGGTCAACGCAAAGCTGGGCACCGACTACAAGCTCTTCAACTACTACGGCGCTCCCGATGCCGAGAAGGTCATCATCGCCATGGGCTCCATCTGCGACGTTGCAGAGGAGGTTATCGACTACATGATGGCTGCAGGCGAGAAGGTTGGTCTCGTTAAGGTTCGCCTTTACAGACCCTTCGTTGCCGCAAAGCTGGCTGAGGCTCTTCCCGCAACCGTTAAGAAGATCGCCGTTCTTGACAGAACCAAGGAGCCCGGCGCTCTTGGCGATCCCCTCTACCTTGACGTGGTTGCCGCTCTTGCCGAGACCGGCGTAAAGGCTACCGTTGTTGGCGGCCGCTACGGACTTGGCTCCAAGGATACCACTCCCGCATCCATCTTTGCCGTTTACGCAAACCTGGATCAGGACGCTCCCAAGAATGGCTTTACCATCGGAATCGTGGACGACGTGACCGGTCACTCCCTGCCCGAGACCGAGGTTCCCGACACCGCTTCTGCCGGCACGGTTGCCTGCAAGTTCTGGGGTCTGGGCGGCGACGGTACCGTTGGTGCAAACAAGAACTCCATCAAGATCATCGGTGACTACACCGACAAGTTCATTCAGGCCTACTATCAGTACGACTCCAAGAAGACCAACGGTGTGACCATCTCTCACCTGCGCTTCGGTGACAAGGCCATCAAGTCTCCTTATTATATCACCAAGGCAAACTTCGTTGCCTGCCACGTTCCCGCCTACATTCTCAAGGGCTACAAGGTCGTTCAGGACGTTAAGCCCGGCGGAACCTTCCTGCTCAACTGCCAGTGGACTCCCGAGGAGGTTGAGGCTCACCTGCCCAACTCCGTAAAGAGCTACATTGCCAAGAACAACATTCAGTTCTACATCATCAACGCCATCGACAAGGCGCGCGAGATCGGCATGGGCAAGAGAACCAACACCATTCTGCAGTCCGCATTCTTCAAGCTGGCCGACATCATGCCCATTGACGAGGCAGTCGAGCACATGAAGTATATGGCAAAGAAGTCCTACCTCAAGAAGGGCGAGGCCGTTGTTGAGATGAACTACAAGGCCATCGATGCAGGTGTTGACGCTCTGGTCAAGATCGACGTTCCCGCCGCATGGGCAACGCTCGAGGACGAGGCCGCAGAGGCTCCCGCAACCGGCAAGAGAGCAGACCTGGTTGATTTCGTCAACAACGTCGTTCGTCCCGTTTCCTCCATGAACGGTGACACTCTCCCCGTTTCCGCATTCTCCGCTTACGTGGACGGCACCTTCCCGCAGGGCTCTGCCGCATACGAGAAGCGCGGCGTTGCCGTTGACGTTCCCGTATGGTACGAGCAGAACTGCATTCAGTGTAACAGCTGCGCATTCGTCTGCCCGCACGCAGCGATCCGTCCCTTCGCGATGACCGAGGAGGAGGCCGCAAACGCACCCGCTTCCACCAAGTTCACCGCAAAGCCGGTCATCAAGACCAACTACAAGTTCACCATGGCCATCAGCCCTCTGGACTGCATGGGTTGTACCCTCTGCGTCAAGGCTTGCCCTGTGACCGCAAAGGCAATCAAGGACGGCACGCCCGAGAAGGCCGCTATCGCCATGACCTCTCAGGCAAGCCAGATGGATCAGCAGGCCGCATTCGACTACGCTGTGGCTAACGTTTCCGAGAAGAAGGAGCTGATCAACTTCACCGGTAAGGGCAGCCAGTTCAAGCAGCCCCTGCTTGAGTTCTCCGGCTCCTGCGCAGGCTGTGCCGAGACCTCCTATGCACGTCTCGTTACCCAGCTCTTCGGTGAGAGAATGTATATCTCCAACGCAACCGGATGCTCCTCCATTTGGGGTGGCTCCGCTCCCGCAACGCCTTACACCGTAAACCGTGAGAGCGGCTGCGGTCCCGCATGGGGCAACTCCCTGTTCGAGGACAATGCCGAGCACGGTCTGGGTATTGCCCTCGGTCAGAAGACCATTCGCGACCGCCTCATCGGCAAGGTCAAGGAGATGGCTGCTTCCGAGAAGGCAAGTGAGTCCTTCAAGGCTGCTGCTGACGCTTACCTCGCAACCGCAGAGGACGGCGCCGCTAACGCAGAGGCAACCAAGGCTTTGATCGCAGAGCTCGAGAAGGCTGCCGAGGCAGGATGCCCCGTAGCTCCCGCAGTGCTGGCCGAGAAGGAGTACCTCTCCAAGAAGTCCGTCTGGATCTTCGGTGGTGACGGCTGGGCATACGATATCGGATTTGGCGGTCTGGACCACGTTCTGGCCTCCGGTGAGGACGTGAACGTCTTCGTCTTCGATACCGAGGTTTACTCCAACACCGGTGGACAGGCTTCCAAGGCCTCCAGCATCGGTCAGGTTGCTCAGTTTGCCGCAGCAGGTAAGGCAATCGGCAAGAAGAACCTTGCAGAGATCGCTATGTCCTACGGCTACGTTTACGTGGCACAGGTGGCTATGGGCGCGGATATGAACCAGCTGCTCAAGGCTCTCAAGGAGGCTGAGGCTTACCACGGTCCTTCCCTCATCATCGGCTACGCACCCTGCGAGATGCACGGCCTGAAGGGCGGCATGCAGAACTGCCAGTTCGAGATGAAGAAGGCAGTTGAGGCAGGCTACTGGCAGATGTTCCGCTACAATCCTACGCTCGAGTCCAACAAGCTGACCATCGACAGCAAGGCTCCTACGGCAGATTACGTGGACTTCATCAAGACCGAGACCCGTTATGCAAGACTGGCTCAGTCCTTCCCCGCAAGAGCAGAGGAGCTGTTTGCCAAGGCAGACGCCAATGCAAAGGCGAAGTACGAGAGACTGCTCAAGATGGGCAAGCTCTACGAGTAATTCCCACGCTTAGTCAAGCAAAAATAGAAAACGCCACGGCACCGTCAAGCGACGGTGCCGTGGTGTTTTTTCTTTTCTTCTTAGAAAAAGTGGATCATTTCTTTTCTTCTTTGAAAAAGCGGATCATTCCTTTTCTTCTTTGAACAAGCGGATCAATCCTTCGGGGCTTCCGCGTCCGTGCCGACGGAGTCCTTGGGTGCGGTGGGAGAAGTGGAGGCAGCAGAGCCCTCGGTGTTGGTGGGCGCGGAGGATTTTTGCGCCGTTGCGGCGGCGACGTCCTCGGGGATCGTGGGAACGGCGGCGAAATCCTCCTCGGTCAGAGGGGTGGATTCCAGCTGCTCGCCGATGGCGCGGACCGCGCGAGAGAGGTGCTGACGGACGGTGACGGTGGAGTGCAGGTGGTTTCTGTGCTTCATGCGTGCCATGCGGCGGCGAATGAGTGCGCGCAGCTCCTGCTTGCGCTCAAGCGAAACGTCCGCATCGGCAAGCTCCGCAAAGAGCAGGGCGATCTTCAATTCGCTGTGCAGAATGATCTGGGTCTCCTTGCGCACCTCCCAGCGCTCTCTGCGGCGGCGGAGGAAGGGCTTTGCCTCCTCGGGCAGGACCAGAACGCTCAGGCTTTCGCAGGAGGCGAAGATGGAGCGTCCGATCGAGGTGTTGCAGTCGGGGAGCAGGACGGTGTGCAGATTGGAGCAGCCCTCAAAGGCGCGGTCGTCGATGCGCTTGAGGGTGGTGGGGAGGCTGACCGAATGCAGCTTTTTGCAATCCATAAAGGCGGCCTCGCCAAGCTCGGTCAGTCCGCGCGGGATATGCACGGAGGAGAGGGAGACGCAACGGCAGAAGGCCTTGTCGTCGATCTTTTCAATGGTGTCGGGAAGGGCGATGGCCGAGAGCGAGAAGCAGCCGTAGAAGGTTTCTGCCTCCAGGACCTTCGGCTTACCCAAAAGCTCGATGTGCGTCATGGACGCGCAGTAGGCGAATGCGCGCTTGCCGATCTCCTCGACGGCGGCGGGAAGGCTGAGGCTCTCAAGGGCTGAGCAGTTGAGGAAGGCGGCTTCACCGATGTGGAGAAGCGTGGGGGGAAGGTCGATCCTGCGCAGACGCGTGCATCCGCAGCAGGCGTTTCCGCCGATATAGGTGATCTCGCCCGCGATTTCCAGCGTCTCGAGGGATTCGCAATCCAGGAAGGTATAGTCGGCCAGGAAGCGAACGAGCGAGGGAATGCGGAAGGTGATCAGCGCGTCGCAGTTGGCAAAGGCGCCCGTGCCGATGTAGTTTACGGTCTCGGGGAGGACGACGTCCTCAAGGCACGGACAGTAGGCAAAGGCAAAGCGTCCCACCGTTTGCAGGGAGGCGGGGAGCTTGACACGCTTGAGAATATGGCAGTGGAAGAAGACGCCCGTTTTGACGGCCTGCAGGCTGTCGGGCAGCTGGATCTCCTCAAGAGAGGAGCAATGCGCAAAGGCGTAGCTGCCGAGACGCGAAAGCTCGGCGGGAAGCACCACGTGGTGCAGAGCCGTGCAGCCGCGGAAGGCGTTTTCGCCAACCTGGTGCAGGGAACGGGGCAGGATCGCGCTGCCGAGCGATACGCAGCCGCGGAAGACGTCGGCGTCGATGTAGCGGAGCCCTGCCGGGAAGAGCACCACGTTGAGCGAGGTGCAATCGCGGAAGGCGCCCTCGTGAATGGCAGACACGTTCTTGCCGATCACCACCTTGGTCAGGCGGCGGTTTCGGGCAAAGGCCTCACGCGCAATGGTGGTCACGGTATTGGGGATCACCACCTCGGCGGCCTTGCCGTAATAGCGGACCAGAACGCCGCTTCGGATCTCGCATTGCTTGAGAAATTCCGTCTCTGCAGACGTGTGCTGCGCTTCTGCGGAGGGGCGGATCGGTTTGTTCATGGATCGTGTATTCCTTTCCTTGGCGTCAGGGCTCAATGCCCATCTGCTGCATCAGTTGCTTGTTGAATTCCTCGGCCGTGTTGTAGCCCATGCGCTTCTGGCGGTTGTTCATGGCGGCGATCTCGAGGATAATGGCCAGGTTTCGTCCGGGGCGGACGGGAACGGTGATGGAGGGAATATCCAGGCCGAGAATGTTGATGCTTTCCTCCTCCATGCCGAGGCGGTCGTACATCTTGCCCTCCACCCAGTTTTCCAGCTGGATCACGAGGTCCACGCGCTCGGTCTCCTTAACGGCACCCATACCGAACAGGCGGCGCACGTCCACGATGCCGATGCCGCGCAGCTCCACGTAGTGGCGAATGATCTCGGGAGCGGAGCCGACCAGGGTCTTGTCCGAAACGCGCTTGATCTCCACGGCGTCGTCCGCGATCAGGCGGTGACCTCTCTTGATCAGCTCAATGGCGGTCTCACTCTTACCGATGCCGCTGTCGCCCAGGAGCAGAAGGCCCTCACCGTAGACCTCAACGAGGCCGCCGTGACGGGTGATGCGGGGGGCGAGGTCGGTGTTGAGCGAGGAGATCAGGCTTGCCATGATGGGGCTGGTCTTGGCCTCGGTGCGCAGAATGGGCACGCCCTTTTGCTTGGCGCGCTGAATGATGGCCTCGTCAACGGGGAGATTTGTCGTGTAAAGAATGGCCACGGGCTCGGCATCCACCAACTGCTGCAGGCGCAGGCGCTTTGCACTGGCGTCAAGCGAGTTGAGGTATTGGGTCTCTGCCTTTCCGATCAGCTGGATGCGCTCGGGCTCAAAGATCTCGTAGAAGCCTGCCAGAGCAAGACCGGGGCGGTTGACCTCGGGGGACGTGATCTGGATCTGATCAAAATGCTCGGGGCGAACGATCACCTCTAAGTGGTGATCCTCAACGACCTTGGATAGGGGAATTTTGTAAGGCTCCTTCACGGTGCGAATCCTCCTTTGCCATTTGTACTTTCTTTCCTCTATTCTATCACAAATTCGCGGCAAAAGGAATACTTTTTGCAAAATTTCATGGCTTTTTTTTGCGTATTCATAAAAAAGACACAAGTATCCTGTATAATGAGGGGGAATATGACGAAACGAAAAGGAGGTCGGTGCAAATGAGACGAAGGATCGGCGCGCTGGCGCTTATGCTTCTGCTTTGCCTGTCGGCGCTCGTTGGCTGCACGTCGGCCAAGACCAAGCAGGAAAGACGGGTGATCGGCACCTGCGCAGGCTACGACGTTCGCTACGAGGAGCTGCGCTATCTGACCCTGACCTATAAGGATCTGTTTGAGGGAACCTACGGTGAGGGGATCTGGGAGGATCCCGTCACGGCGGAGAAGTATCGCGCGGAGCTGGAGGAGACGGTTTGGGATCTGCTCCTGAACAACTACGCGGTGCTTGCCACCTGCGACCAATACCTGCCCAAGAAGAACGCCATCGAGGACGAGGCCATCACCGAGGCGGTGGACGGCATGATCGAGGAGATGATCGCCTCCTACGGAAGCAAAAAGGAATACCGCAAGGCGCTGGAGGAGTATCACACCACCGAGAGCTTTTTGCGCTTCACCTTTGCGGTGGCACAGCTGGAGAACGAGCTGATCTACGCCCTTAGCGACGATTGGGAGCTGATGATCAACGATCTTAACGACTTTGAGACCTGGCTGCGCGAGGGCAACTGCGTTTACGTGCAGCACGTCTTTATCCGCAACGATCCCGGAGAGGACGTGGAGGAGAACCGCGCAAAGGCGGCCAAGGCAAGGCTGGATCTCATCGGCGCGGAGAGCACGGAGCAAATCAACGCCATCATCGGCGCCGGCCTGAACGAGGATCTGCAGCCCTCGCCCTATTACGTGGTGACGGGGGTCTACGTTCCCGAGATCGAGAACGCGGCCTTTGGTCTGGACTACGTGGGTGACGTCAGTCACGTGGTCGAAACCGAGGACGGCTTTTACGTTCTGGTCCGCATGGAGGACAGCACCGAGACGCTGCTCTCCAAGATCACCACGCTTTTCTCGGACTATCAGAGAACGGTTGTGGAGGATTACGTTGAAGAGACTAAGCAGACCCTGGAGATCGAGCTGAACGAGTACGGTCTCTCCCTGGATCTCTTGGCGATCGAGTAAGCAGAGCAGAAGACGAAAAAAAGGAGGGAAGGATATGGCACGCCTGGGACTTGGACGACAGCACCGCCGCGTTCCGCACGGACGCGGGGGCTTTGTGCATACGCCTTGGTTCATTCTTTGCGTTTGCCTTGTCGGCGCGATCCTTCTGACCGTGCTGGTCGGCTATATTCTTCGCCTCACGCTCTCCGAGGAGGTCTATAACCGCCTGACCCAAGGAGAGCCCGAGACCGAGCCCGAGGTCCCCGAGCAGGATCCTGCCTACAAGGCGATCCGCGCTCCCGCCTTCCGTCCCGGAGATGCCATCGACACTCTTGCAGGGAGAACGGCGGCCTCGCTGCTCTTGAACCTTCCCGACGGAAGGGCCACCTACACCTCACCCGTTTCGCTCTATCAGGGGCTGGCGGAGGAGAACGGCACGCCCCTTGAGGACACGATGATCGACCTGGCCTCGCTGATCCCGTACGTCAGCGGTCTGTACTTGGTGCAGGGCGCATCGGCCGAGAGTGCCGACCTGCGCTATGCCAAGGCCATGGAGGAGGGCGCGCTTCTGCGGGAATTCTACCGCATGGGCGGCAGAGAGGTCGTGCTTTCGGGCATTCCCTTTGCCTCGCTCGACCTGCGCTCGATCCTCTCCTACGTGTCGGCCGTCAAGCAGGGGGCAGGAGGAGAATTGCCCATCGGCGTGGCCATTCCCTTGACGGTTGCCGAGGGAGAGGATGCGTGGGAGCTGCTCGGCTCACTTCTTGAGGTCTGCGATTTTCTCGTGCTGGATCTCTCGGAGGAGGTCACCGATCCGCAATCCCCGACCAACGATTTCGGCGTGGCGCTTGACGTGGCCGAGATCCTTTCCCGTGCGGAGTTCTATCGCACGCAGTACCGTATGCGTCTGTTGATCGCCGAGGATCAGACAACGGTCTACGATGCCCTGCAATATCGCCTGATCATGGATTGGCAGGTCAAGGCAAGCCTTTCCTGATCCCGAGAAGAAGAAAAAAGAGCAAGAAGATAAGGAGATTTTCCTTTTCTTCCTGCTCTTTCTTTTTCGTTTTCTCTGTTTTTGGGAGTATCTTTGCGCGTTGGTCAAAAGGTCTTTTCGTGGAAGCTTGGGGTGTAGACCGACGAGGCGGAGTCCGCGTCCTGCGTATAGCCCGAAAAGCCGAGGGCCGACGCCGTGCGCAGGACGCTCTCGTACTCAAAGGAGGTCAGCCTGCGGTGCAGATCGGGGTAGGGGGTGTGCTTGGCAAATTCGGGGGTATACTGGCGCATCAGCGAAAGGCGAAGGGCGTCCGTGCCAAAGCGCTCGGCCAGCGCGTGGAGCAGGGCGATCGAGTCCTTCCGTTGTCCGGGGAGGACGAGGTGGCGCAGAAGCACCCCGCTTTGGAGAAGTCCCTCGCCGTCAAAGCGGCATTCGGGGCACTGGCGGAGCATTTCCGCAAGAGAGGCGAAGGCGACCTCGGGGTAATCGGGCGCGTCCGAATAGGCCAGGGCCAGGGAGGGATCGAGGTATTTGAAGTCGGGGAGGTAGACGTCCACCAAGCCCTCAAGGCGGCGCAGGGTGTCCACGCTCTCGTAGCCGCTTGAGTTGTAGACTACGGGAATGCCAAGCCTTTCCTTGACGCGTGCGAGGACGGGAACGAGCTGACGGGCGTAGGGCGTTGGGGTGACGAGGTTGACGTTGTGCACGCCCTCGTCGCGAAGGCGCAAAAGGATCTCCTCAAGCTCCTCGGCCGAGACCTCGCGCCCGAGCAGACCGTGGCTGATCTCGCGGTTCTGGCAATACACGCAGCGCAGGTTGCAGCCCGAGAAAAAGACGGTTCCCGAGCCTCGTGTGCCGCTGATGCAGGGCTCCTCAAAGGGGTGAGGGGCCGCACGCGCCAGCAAAAATGACGCAGGTGCGCCGCAGTATCCGCGCTCACCCGTCTCGCGCGAGACGGCGCAGGCACGGGGACATTGGGTGCAGAGTGAGGTGGTCACGGGAGAGCCTCCTTTCACGTTGACATTTCTGCCTTCTATTATAAACCGACGGGCGAAAAAAAGCAAGAGGGTGTCCTCTTTTTTTGCCAAAAGCAGGGGGGAAGAACCTTCGCGCGTGTAAAAAGCCGCTCTTGACAAGGGAGGGAGAATATGGTACAATATATCCGTCACGTTCTCCCCAAAACGGGCAGGACGAAACAAGGAAAAAAGGAAACTCCAACCGCATGAAACGCTTGCTTTTGCTCTTGCTTCTGCTCGCCCTGCTGATCGGCTCTCTGCAGGGGTGCATTCATCCCACGCCCGAGCCGCCGTCGGGGAGCGACCCCGACACCTCGCCCGAGACCGAGCCTGCGTCTCCCGACGGCACATACGTCCCTTGGGTGGACGGAGACACCAGCTCCGCGGCCTTTTTGCAGGGCGGCATCGTGGATTGCTCCGAGCGTGAGTATTCCTACGACGAGATGTGCGAGGATCTGCGCGCGCTTTCCGCAAGCTACGGGGAGCACTTCTCCTATCGCTCCTTTGGCCGCTCGGCCGACGGGCGCGAGCTTTACGTTTGCACGCTGGGCAATCCGAATGCCGAGAACACCATTCTGGTCAGCGCGGGCATTCACGGAAGGGAATACCTCACCGTCCTGCTTGCCATGAAGCAGATCGAGTTTTATCTTGCCTATTACGAGACGGGCAATTTTCAGGGCGCGGCCTACAAGGATCTCTTTTCGCGCTTCTGCTTCTACGTCGTTCCCATGACCAATCCCGACGGCGTGATGCTCTCGCAGGAGGGCATTTCCTCGCTCCGCTCGCCCGAGCTGCGCCAAACGGTGGAGGAGATCTATCTGAAGGATCTGCAGGACGGCATGACGGGGCAGACCGAGATCGACAGCTATCTGCAGTATTGGAAGGCCAATGCCAAGGGCGTTGACCTCAACCGCAATTTTGACGCGCTCTGGGAGGAGTACGTCAACATCAAGCGTCCCTGCTTTGCGCAGTACAAGGGGCTTTTTGCCAACTCCGAGCCCGAGACGCGGGCCATGGTCGCGCTCTGCGAGAGCCTGGAAAACGTGCGCGCCGTGCTTTGCCTGCACTCGCAGGGAGAGGTGCTCTATTGGAACTGCGGGCAGGAGGAGGCCCTCGGGGAGGAGACGCGCGCCTTTACCGCCGAGATCGCCAACCGAACGGGCTACAAGCTGATCACCGAGCAGAACAACGACGCCTCCTTTAGCGATTGGTGCGCCCTGGAAAAGGGCTGGATCGCGGTCACGGTGGAAACGGGGCTTGGCCTTTGCCCCCTGGATCTGGACAAATTTTATCCCATCTGGCAGGATCATTACGATCTTCTGCCGCTTGCGGCCTTCTACTTTGCCTATCGGGCAGGGTGAAGGAGAAAATGAAAAAGCGCACCTGCTGCTAAAGCGGCAGGTGCGTTTTTTTGTGCGGTCAGGTGAATGCGCCGACGATTATGGCGGCGAGCAGGGGAAGGACGATGAGCGCGGAGAGCGAAAGCGAGATCGCAGGGGAGATGCGCGCACGTCCCTTGGGGCGCCGCAGGAGCGTGATGAGCGAGAGGATCGCGCTGACCAGTGCAAGAATGCCGCCCGCGGGCAGGCAAAGCAGGATCAGCACCACGAGGCGAAGTCCCTCCTCAAGCGGCTTGGAGGCATCGGCGCCGCGGAGCTGCTCGTTGATCTCGGCATAGAGAAACGGGAAGCAGACGGCAAGGATGGACAGGACCAGCAGGATCCAGGTGATGATGGGGAGCACTTTTTTCATGGCGGTGTTCTCCTTTGATTCGTTTTCGTTGCCTTACTGAATCAGCTCATTGAAGGGCTTTATCAGCTTGGAATTATAATAACTGTATTCTATTTTTCCGTAGGTTCCGGTTTTGAGCCACCGCACCTCTCCGCTTACGGCCGCATAGAACCATACTGCCAAATTGTATTTGTCGGTTTTGGCGGATTTCTTGGCTTGCTCCTCTGTAAAGCAAGTTGTGAAGTAGATGTAATCGCTGTCAGAATCTTCGGTTAAACTCGCTTTTATGTAGCAAAGTTGTGAGCTTTCGGCTTCATCCTTATGCTTTCCGTGTGTCACGTAATAGCCTGCATCCTCGTATGCTTTTATAATATCCTCGCAGGATATTTCTTTCGGTTCGGCGCTATTACCGCAAGCCGTAAATGAAAAGCAGAGCGAGAGTAGCAAAAGTATTGATATTATCTTTTTCATAATTATTTTATTACTCGGACATATCATATCCGCAAGAATCCTCGTCGCATTTTCCATCACCGTCGCCATCAAAGTGTTGTGCAAAGTTAGGCGGAGTCATGCAACCGCAGGTATAAGACCAACCATGACCTATATTATCGTGATTGTATGCATAGGTATGCTTGTGTTCGTTCATTACATATCCACAGATATCACAGATAAAGTTTTCATCGTAATCACTGTGAAGCTCTGCGATATCGGGAGAAGGACAACCGCAAGTGTACTGATAGCAGTGGGATTCTGCGTTCATCTGCCAAGAGCCCGTATGCTGATGTGCCTCGATCCGATAGCCGCAAACGTCGCACGCGCCGTCGGCGTTGGTGTCGGCGTGCAGCTCGGCGATGTCGGCGGAGGGGCAGGTGCAGGTGTAGACCTTTTGGTGCACCTCCTCGGTGCAGATGTAATGGTAGGTATGCTCGTGCTGCTCGCTGTCACAGGACGCGAGAAGCAGGGAGCACAAAAGGGGGAGAAGAAGAATGCCTATCCTTTTCACATTTCGTTCCTCCTTTTACTCGGCTTCTACGTTCTTCTCATAGAAGATATAAAAGTGCGAAAAATGGAATTTTGCGCTTTCTGCGTGGTTTATGCCGTCTATTTTATCCAGCATCCAGCCAAACGAAAAATCCAACGTATCCGTTACCGTTTCATTGGCCGTTCCGTGTAATACGGGACCGTTCTCCCTTAGAACGTAATATTCTGCAGAGTATGAAAACCTTGAGTACAGAACCTCGCCGTCGATCTCCTTCGCCTTGACGTGGGCCTTGAGCGACATACAGCTCTCCTGCTCGGTGCTTTGCGTGACGGTTTGCGTGATGTCAAAATACTGTGATTGATCAAGGCCGTAGTAGTCGTAGATCACGCCGTAACGGTCGGACGTGGAATAGACGAGCCGTCTTTCGTCGGGCTTTTCTGCGTCCTTCGTATGGTAAAGATCGTAAACAACCTTTCCGTTTTCTTTGTAAAATTCCAAGTCGGTATAGCCGTTGTATTTGATGCTTCGGCGCCAGGTCAAGCGCTCCCCCGAATAATAGAAGCCGCGGGGATTGCCGTCCTTGTAGTTGTTCAAGAACAGCTGCATACTCGTCCATTTGGGATCCACGGTGAACAGATCGTCCGTGATCTCGTCGGGGAGCACCTCAAAGACGTAATCCGATGCACCGACCGTGCTTGCGATCGCAGCGTCCTTGTGGATATTGGTGTTGTAATAGACGAATTTCAAAGAGCCGTCGGCACACTTGCCGAGGGCAACGTAGCAGAGGAAATGGGAGAACATTCCTTGAATGTGACTGCCGCCGTTCTTACCTGCAAAGGCCTGCATGGCGGCCTCCACGTTGTCGCCGTTCACAAATTCCGTGCCGAACTGCCCGTCGTTGTAAAAGGTGAGCTGAAAAGCCCCTTCGGCGTCGTACAAGGCCTTCCCTTGGATCTCGATGCCGTTGAAGATCCAATCGGTAACACCGTATTTTTCCTTTGCGACCTCCAAGATTTCGTTCTCGGTGTATTCCACCATGTCGGGATGGGTGGTAACGCCACCGAACAGAAAACAGGAGGACAGCAGGGGCAGAAGCAGGCAAAGCGTGAGCGCGAGAAGAAGTGAGCGTTTCATGGGCATCTCCTTTCCTTTGCAGGCGGTATCCTTCCGCTTTCATTATAGCATAGAAGTGAGCGGGATGCAAGAATTTTTTTGCGAGGGGGTTATCGGCCGCCCTCGCTCTCGGTGGGAATGCGGTAGATCTCGGATCCGGCTGCGCGGTAGATCGACATTTCGAAGTTGTACGTATAGTGCTTTCCGTTTACCGATACCGTAGAGTTGGACTTGAGGCCGTCGATATAGATGACGAACCATACCTGCTCGCCGCTCTCCTCGTCGGTCTCGCCGTTGCTGTAAACGAAATAGTAATCGTCCGGATTATGCACGTCGCCGTGTCGGCTAAAGCCGTGGTGATCCTCCGGGCCGTAATAGACGTTTTTCTCCTGCTTCAGCCACTCGTAAACGGGGAGGCCGTTCTCGTCCTCCTCCAAAAGCCGACCGCGCGTGCCGAGATAGGGGAACTCGCAGCGGAGAAGAAATTGATAGACGTGCTCGAGATACGCGTGGTAGCCGTCGGTGTCAAAGTGCAGCAGGAGCCCCTCGCCGTCGATATTGAGGACGGTGGTATCGATAGGCGCGGGCAGGCCTTCCACCAGGTACGCAGAAAGCCTGTCGGAGGAAAACCAGGCGGCCTTGGTAAACGCATTCCTGCGGCGCTCGAGGACGGCATTCAAGGCAAGCGCGATCGCCGTGATGACCAGCAGGGCCGCGATCCCCAGGGCAACGATGCGTTTGACGAGCTTTTTTCTGCGCCCTGCCTCGGGGCTTTCCTTTTCGGCACGCAGCTTTCGCACCAGTGCGATGACGGCGTAGGTCAGAGAGGGAAGACCGACCGAGAGCAGGACGATCAAAAGGAGCGTGGGACTGTCGATGCCTCCCGTAAAGCCCTGCGCCAGAAAGAGGACCGTTCCAAGGGCAAGAATGATCGCGCCAAGCAGAAGGCCGCGCTTTTGCAGGAGGACGAGCAGGATCCCCAAGGCCGCCGTGGCAAGCCCGATCCCGATCATCAAGGGGGCCAGCACGCCAAGCAGGGCACAAAGACCGCCAAGCCCCAGCAGAATGAAGCCGATGATGCGGAAGGTGGGCAGGTGCTTCTCCACGTAAACGATCTTCGGGGGTGCTTCCTCACCGCTCGCCAGATATTCCACGCTGACGCCGAGGATCTGCCCCAGGCGGATCAGGTTTCCCGTATCGGGCTCGGACAGCCCCGTTTCCCACTTGGAAACGGCCTGTCTGGATACCTCAAGCTGCTCGGCCAAATACTCCTGCGAGAGATTCTTTTCCTTTCGGCATTTTGCAATGCGTTCACCAATGGTCATGTGTATCAATCCTCCAAACCGTAAAGATCGGGGCGGCGCGGAGCCGAGAAATTCTCGCCCTGTGCCGCCCCTTTCCGTTATTCTACCGCAGGAGCGGCAAAAAGGCTACCAACTATTGCGCAACCTTTGGTTGCTTATGCGTTTTTTGTGCAAAAAAGTTTTTTTAGAACATGATCCCCGTCAGGTTGGTGACGTCAACGTTGATCTGAATACTGAAGGGGGAGAAGATGATGTGGAATTTTCCCTTCGCGGCGCGCAGAACGGTGTCGGTCAGCTGCTCAACGGCAAAGCCCTCCTCCTCCATGCGGCGCTGAAATTCCTCGGGGGTGGAGCGCAGGGTGATCCCGTAAACGCGAACGGAGGGATCGGTGATGACGATGCGCGTGACGTGCGTGGCAGGGGAGATATAATCGGGATAGGCGGTGACGGTGTAGATCACGCACTGCGCGGGATCGACCTGCTGTCCGTGCTCGTCCTCGGTCGGGAGGTAGCCCTGCCCGTAGTATTCCCGTCCTCCAAAGAGGCCGTAACGCTCAACGTATCCGTCAAAATCGTCCTCCTCCACCTTTTGCGCGATCCAGAATTCCAGATCGGTGTCTTCGGGACGGGGCAGACGCGCGCATCCCCCAAGGAGGGGGATGCAGGTGAGAAGCAGCAGGAAAAGGGAGAGGAGCGAAACGAGCCTTTTTCGCATGGGAGGTCTCCTTTCCGTGCCGCGCTTACTGTTTGATCCGCGTCAGAAGGTCGCGGAACTCGGCTCTGTCGGGGTGCGACGAGAGGTCAAGGGCGTTGAGCGTCTCCAGAATGCCCGCGATGGAAAGTCCGTCGGGCGCGTAGGTGCTGTTGTGCAGGAGCATGACCGTCTGGATCACGGAGCACACGAAGAGCATATCCTCGTCCGGTGTCTCGGTGTAGTGCGCCTTGCCGATCGGGAAGGTCTCGGTGGGCATGGACATCTCAGTACCCGGCTCCTTGTAGCGAACGTCCAGCGTCATCCACGCGCTCTCGGTGCTCATCGCAGAGGGGGAAACGGTCAGCTCGTAGCAAACGGTTACGCAGTGTCCCGCGCCTACCTCGCCTGCGTCCTTGGTGTCGTCCTCAAAATCCTCCTCGTTGAGAATGCGGTTTTCGTAGCCGATGAGGCGGAAGGAGGAGACGTACTGCGGATCAAAGTGGATCTGGAGCTTGACGTCCTCGGCCACGGTGTAGAGGGTGCTGAGCAGATCCGAGCCAAAGACCTTCTCGGCCTCGCTCATGCCGTCGATATAGTAGTAAACGCCGTTGCCGTTGTCGGCAAGCGCCTCCATGTTGGTGTCACGGTAGTTGCTCGTGCCAAAGCCGAGCACGGAGAGATAGATGCCTGCGTCGCGCTTTTCGGCCACGTAGCTCTTGAGCTGGTCGGCCGAGGAGATGCCCACGTTGAGGTCACCGTCCGAGGCCATGATGATGCGGTTGTTGCCGCCCTCGATAAAATTTGCCTGCGCGATCTCGTAGGCGCGGGTCAGTCCTGCCTCGCCGTTGGTCGAGCCGTAGGCCGAAAGGGAATTCAGGGCGTTGAGAATGGTCTGGGTATCGTTTCCGGGGCAGCCCTCAAGCACCACTCTCTCGCTGCCCGAGTAGGTCACGATGGAGATGCGGTCCTCGGCGGTCAGCTGCGAGGTGAGGTAGGAGAAGGACTGCTTGAGCAGGGGGAGCTTATCCGAGGAGTTCATCGAGCCCGAAACGTCGATCAGGAAGACGAGGTTGTTGCCCACGGGGGCGGTGGCATCGTTTGCCTTGAGCGTCATGCGCATCAGCACCGTGGAGGCATTCCAGGGGCAGGGAACGATCGAGGCGTTCACGCCGAACAGCTCGTTCTCCGCAGGAGAGGTGACGCCGTAGCGGAAATAGTTGATGAATTCCTCGGTGCGGAAGCTTGCACCGTAGCTCTGCAGGCGAGAGAAGCTAAGACCGCTCTGGCTGATCAACTTGCGGAAATAGGCGTAGGACGCCGTGTCCACGTCGGCCGAGAGGGTGGAAACGCTCTGCTCGTTGGTGGCAATAAAGGGGTTTTCCTGCACGTTCGGACGTGTTCCGTCAAGGTCGGGCTCGCTTGGGTTGGCGGCATCACCTTGGTCCTCTCCCTTTTCGGGGGAAGGGTTGCCGTTTACGGTGCCGCTGAGGTTGTTCATGGGGCCGTCGTAGAAGCCGTCGCCCGGCTCCATGGGAGCGGCGGCACAGCTCGCCAGCGCGAGCAGGAGGGAGAGGGAAAGCAGGATCGCAAATAAGGGCTTGAGTGTCTTCGTCATGATAGACTCCTTTCCGATGTCACGCCTTGCGTGCATCAATCCATGAGATTGGAAATGAACGAGACCCAATCGGCGTTTGGAACCACCTCGGCGTGATAGTCAAAGAGGTTCGCGTAGCCAACGTTACCGTAGGAGAATTGGAGGTAGGGGGTGATGACTTTGCCGTCTTGCGTGACCAGCCAGATCCGCCAAGCAGGCTGCTCCGCGTCGGCGGAAACACTCTCTGCGGGACGGGTGGCAAGGCTTTTGGTCAGGCGCTCGGTCTCGGCATTGGTCAGCGGACGGCTGACGAAGAGCGTGTCGCTCTCGGCCGACTGCCAAACCAAGCGTGCGTCGCCGAAGAAGACGTATTCCTCCTTGGAGGAAAGCGTTTCAAACCTTCCTGCCGTGCTTTCCGAGAGGAGGGTGTCAAGCGACCAGACCGTCTCTACGGGGGCATTCGGCGCATTGTTCCCGGGCGTCATCAAGCTGTCCATACGCTCAAGGAAGGGGAGCAGCACGCCCTGCACGAGCAGAACGAGGGAGGCCGCGGCGGCCGCAACGAGTCCGACTGCGCGCCAGGGGAAGGCGGTGCGCCGACGGGCAGGGGCAAAGTGCAGAGCCTCATCGAGAAAGCGATCGTCCACCCCTGCAAGCTCGTCAAACAGGTAGGCCGTTTTGTTATGCAGTTGTTCGTTTTTCATAACAGCTCCTGTTCTTGCAGCGTCTTGCGCAGTTGCTCACGCAAGCGGTGCAGGGTGACCTTGACCGTTCCCTCCCGCATACTCAACGCCTCGGCGATCTCGCCGATGGGCTGGGAGTAGAAATAGCGGCGAAGGAAGATCGCGCGCTTTTCGGCGGGGAGGGAGGCTAAGAATTGGTTGAGGGCGTCGGCAAGGCGTCCGTTTTCGTAATCTGCCTCCACCGAATCCGAGGACGGAATGCACTCGGAAAGCTCGGCCAACACGCCGCCGAGTCCCCCGCGCTTCTGGCGGTGGGCGGCACGGTAGCGGTCGATGGAGACCCTGCGCGTGATCTTGGAGAGAAAGGCGCCGAGATAGTCCGGCCGCGCCGTGGGCATGGCGTTCCATGCGGCGAGGTAGGTATCGTTGACGCATTCCTCCGCGTCCTCACGCGAGGACAGAACGGAAAACGAGAGCGAGCGCAGGATCCGACCGTACTTGCGGTCGGACTCGGTGATCGCACTTTCCTTGCGTGCCCAGTAGAGATTGACGATCAAAAAATCCTCCATAATAACTCTCCTGTTGTGGGCTTCACCCAATATGTCGTCCTTTTCCCCGAAAAGGTTACGGGCAAAACCGAAAAAATCGAAAATTATTTTCCAAATCGAAAAAACGAGCAAAAAGAAGGCTCTCTCGGCTTTATTGTATCAAAAAAGGAAGGAAATGTCAATACGCACGTCAAAGGGTCCTTTCCGTTCCCCGCACGCAAAAAAATGCGCGGAGCAAAAAACTTTTCCAAAAAGGGCTTGATTTTCGCAGACAGATGTGATATAATAGCCGTGTCATACGCCGGTATGATGGAATTGGCAGACGTGCTGGACTCAAAATCCAGTGGTAGCGATACCGTGTCGGTTCGACCCCGACTACCGGCACCAGAGAAAAAGCCGATCGCGTTCGCGATCGGCTTTCCTTGCTTTTTTTGCAGATCGGTCACTCTTGTGTCCGCGAATATAAAAATACGGCATACTCTGTTAAGAGATGCCGTATTTTGGTCAGTCGATCAGCTCAAGGGCATCAAAGTCCACCGAACAGAGGAGACGCGAGGTGCCCTTGGGGGCCAGGGGAAGACGCAAGCGAAGCGCGCGCTCGCCCTTTTCGGCAAGGCCCTCGGCGATCCATTCTCCGCCGCCGCCAAGAATGCGATCCTCCTGCGAGCGGAATTGATAGTGCAGGGTAAGGGAGCGCAGGGGGCGGTCGTAGCCTCCGCGAAGCGTTCCCGCAAGGCAGAGGCCCTCGTCCGTCTCCTCAATGCGCAGATCCTCAGCACCCGCGTGCGTCATGATGGGGGTGGAGAGCTTGAGGTGCGAACCTGCCTTGGCCGTGGCCGAGATGGAGGCAACTGCACCTCCTCGAACTCTGCGCGTAATGCCGTAGTGATAGATCGCGCCGGGGTCAAGCGATGCGAGGCGATCCTTTACCGTGGCGATCACGTTGCCGTCGCGGTCCTTCAGCACAATATCCAGATGCACGTCGCGCGCCATGCGGTCGGGGTTGGGGTTCTCCAGATCCAGACCGAGCGAGAGGAGGTAGGCGTCGCCCTCGCGCTTGCCCGCCGTTCCGCCTACGGTAAGGACCTTGAGGGGCAGGGGCTCGGGATCGGGCTCGGCCATAAGGGTGTCGAGCATGGCGCGGAAGGATTCGTAATAGGTCCAGGTGTAGGTCCTCTCGGGATTGCGGCCGTCCATGTAAGCAAACTCCATTAGCACCACGGTAAAGAGGCGGAGATAGTGCAAAACATCGCTCATCTGCTGGGCGTCGATGCCGATGGCCAGACAGGAGGACCAATAGGAGCCATCCGAGAGGGAAAAGCGGTTGCCGTATTTTTTCTCGTAGGTGCGCCAGGCCTCTCCCGTGCGGTCGCGGAAGGCGTCAAGCATAGCGGAGACCGTGGCCTGCGGGATCACGCCCGAGCAGGCGTGGCGGTAAAAGCGCTCGGTCTCCTCCTCGGAGAGCCCCTGCATCAGCGCCTCGGAGAGCAGGGCAAAGGAGAACTGCCCGTGCATATGCAGATCGGGGAGCAGGGTGGCCAGGTTGATCCTTCTTTGCTTGTGGACGGTGCAGGAGCAGGTGAGAAATTCGGTCACGTCGCGCACGACCTCGCCCACGCTCTTGCCTACGGCGTTTTGAAATTCGGTTTCCACGGCTTGCACAGCTCCTTTCAAAGGGACGCTCGGGGCGTCCCGTCACGCGCCGCCTGCAGGCGACGCTTTTCCGTACTCTATTATACGCCAAAGGCGCGGGAAAGTCAAGAGGGCGCCGAAGGAGAAAAAAAGTGAAGAAAAAAAGGAATAAACCTGCTTTTTTTGCAAAAAAAGAATTGACAAGATGCATGGTTTGTATTATAATAGTTGCATAAATCATACTCGAAAGGCAACGGAGGCTGTCTTTTGCAGGAAAACCTGCATTTTTGAAGGCCGAAACTTGCAAAAAACGAGCGCATTCTCAGGAGGAATAGCACATGAGCATTCAAAACAAGTATCTGTTGAAGGTTATGGACAAGGTGATCGCCCGCAACCCCGGCGAGCCCGAATTCCACCAGGCAGTCAGCGAGGTCCTGGAGTCCCTTGAGCCCGTAGTGGCAAAGAGACCCGAGCTGATCGAGAAGGGCATCATCGACATGATCGTTGAGCCTGAGCGCATCATCAAGTTCCGCGTGCCGTGGGTAGACGACAAGGGCAACGTGCAGGTCAACAGAGGTTACCGCATTCAGTTCAACAGCGCGATCGGTCCTTGCAAGGGCGGTCTCCGCTTCCACCCCACCGTTAACGAGAGCATCATCAAGTTCCTGGGCTTTGAGCAGACCTTCAAGAACTCCCTGACCAGCCTTCCCATGGGCGGCGGCAAGGGCGGCTCCGACTTTGACCCGCAGGGCAAGTCCGATGCCGAGGTCATGCGCTTCTGCCAGAGCTTTATGACCGAGCTTTCCAAGTACATCGGCGCAAACACCGACGTTCCCGCAGGTGACATCGGCGTAGGCGCACGCGAGATCGGCTATCTCTTTGGTCAGTACAAGAGACTGCGCAACGAGTTCACCGGCGTGCTGACCGGCAAGGGCCTGCCCTACGGCGGATCTCTCATTCGTCCCGAGGCAACCGGCTTTGGCGCGGTCTACTACACCGTGGAGATGCTGAACTACTTCAAGGACGACATCAAGGGCAAGACCTTTGCCATCTCCGGCTTTGGCAACGTGGCTTGGGGTACGGTCAAGAAGGTGACCGAGCTTGGCGGAAAGGTTATTACCATTTCGGGTCCCGACGGTTACGTTTACGATCCCGACGGCATCAATACCGAGGAGAAGATCAACTACATGCTTGAGATGCGCGCATCCTGCCGCAACCGCGTACAGGACTACGCCGACAAGTTTGGCGTGCAGTTCTTCCCGGGCGAGAAGCCCTGGGGCGTCAAGGCAGACATTCTCATGCCCTGCGCAACGCAGAACGAGGTACAGCTTGAGGACGCCAAGAAGATGGTGGCAAACGGCCTGAAGTATTACGTTGAGGTCTCCAATATGCCTACCACCAACGAGGCGGTTGCCTACCTGAAGGCAAACGGCGTGATCGTGGCTCCCTCCAAGGCAGTCAACGCAGGCGGTGTTGCCGTATCCGGTCTTGAGATGTCGCAGAACTCCATGCGTTACAGCTGGAGCGCAGAGGAGGTCGACGCAAAGCTGAAGACCATCATGTCCAACATCTTCCACAACTCGGTGGAGGCAGCAAACGAGTATGGACTTGGCGACGATCTGGTTGCCGGTGCAAACATCGCAGGCTTCATCAAGGTGGCCAATGCAATGCTGGCCTTCGGCGTGGTCTGATCGAGAAGAAAAGAAAAGAAGAAGCAGCAGTCCCAAGCAGGTCTTGGGGCTGCTTTTTCTTAGCGACGGGGCAGGGGAGAGAGGCAAAGAAGGAAGAAAACATCTTTGCGGAAAAAAGTGAAAAAATTTGAAAAAAGATATTGACAAAGGGGGAGGAATCTGTTATAATAAGCGTTGTGAATGGGGCATCGCCAAGCGGTAAGGCAACGGACTCTGACTCCGTCATTACCTAGGTTCGAATCCTAGTGCCCCAGCCAAAAAATCCAAGCCAATCGGCTTGGATTTTTTCATTTGTGCCGATAGGCACAACATCGTTTGCGTGCTTGCACGCAACATCATTTGAGCGTTAGCTCAACATCATTGCCGCTTGCGGCACAAATGAACGAGGTTGAGTCGTTGCCTCAAATGATGTTGCAACAAGTTGCAAATGATGTGATGCTTCGCATCAATGATGTTGCGCTTCGCGCAAACGGAGCTGTAGCCGTTTGTACAGTGCGCTGGTTTGTAGTTGATTTTTAAGCGAAAGTATGTTATAATAATCTCAACAAATAATTTTCAAAAACTTTTCTTACATTCCCGTCCCTTTTCGGTATAATGTGTTTGCCAACCGAAAGGAGAATGAATATGCAAAATTAGAATTATGTTATCAATTAAATACATTCACTTAGGAGGACAATCATTATGAAGTTAAAAAGAATATTGGTGTGGATTATTGACTGGAATATTTCAGGCCTTCCTGCTCTTTTGTATGCTTTTATCTTTCGAAAAGTTGTTGAAACCCAAGGTATAAACGCAATCGGCGCGCTCCTTTTTGTGTTTTTTGTTTTATCATTTCTTGCGATCTTTGTTTTTCGAGACGTTATTTTCAAGGGACAAAGTATAGCGAAACGTATTTTTAAGCTCCGAGTTATAGATAACGAAACAAATGAACTTCCGTCGAATCGAAAATTGATCATTCGTAATTTGTTTTTCTTTCTTTATCCGGTAGAATTTATTATGCTTTTGGCATCAGATAAATCTCTTGGCGATATGGTAACAAATACAACCATTGTATAAACA